>JAPXRJ010000084.1:0-11534 GCA_033813615.1 Microthrixaceae bacterium
CCAGGAGCTGGAGTCCGACGGCGGCATGCCCGCTGTGCTGCTCGACGGCTCACTCGCTGCCCGCATCGTGGACGTGCGCGACGCCCGCATGGCACGTGTCGCCACGCGCAGGGCGCCCATCACCGGCGTCAGCGAGTTCCCGAACCTGGGCGAGGCTCCGCCATCGCCCACCCCCGAACCCGCAGCGGAGCCCCACGCCGGGGCCCGACCCCTCCTGGTGCCGGTGCGCTGGGCCGAGCGGTTCGAGGCACTCCGAGATCAGGCCGACGCCGCCCGCGCCGCGGGTCACGAGCCGACGGTGTTCCTGGCCAACCTGGGTCCGGTCGCCACGCACACGGCACGCGCCACGTTCGCCAAGAACTTCTTCGAGGCCGGTGGGCTCCTGGCCACCACCTCTCAGGAGGGCTCGAGCACCGGCTTCGGTTCGGCCGAGGACGCGGCGGCGGCGTTCGTCGCGAGCGGCGCCACGCTGGTGTGCATCTGCTCGTCGGACCCGCTGTACGGAGAGCTCGCGCGGCCGGTCGCCACCGCGTTGAAGGCGGCGGGTGCGCAGCGGGTGTACCTGGCCGGCAACCCCGGCGACCGCCGCGACGCAGAGACAGCGGCAGGTGTCGACGAGTTCGTCCACGTTGGCGTCGACGTCCTCGCATCGCTGCGACGAGCGCACCAGATCCTGGGGCTCGAGCGGGCAGCGTCGGTGAACACCACGGACCCGGAGGTGGCCCAGTGACCGAGGACCCACGCTTCGAGGTCCCCGACCTGACCCGGGTCGGACTCGCCCCGTCGACCGGCTCGAGCGCCGCCGGTCGTGGCGAGTGGGCGGCCGCGTCGGAGTCCGTCACCGGCCTCGAGCCCGACAAGCAGGTGTGGGAGACCCCCGAGGGCATCGGCGTCGCGCCGCTGTACTCCGCCGCGGACACCGCAGACCTGGGCTTCCTCGGCACCTATCCGGGCCTGGCGCCGTTCCTGCGGGGCCCGTACCCCACCATGTACGTCAACCAGCCGTGGACGATCCGCCAGTACGCCGGGTTCTCCACCGCCGAGGACTCCAACGCGTTCTACCGGCGGAACCTGGCGGCCGGGCAGAAGGGCCTGTCGGTCGCGTTCGACCTGCCGACGCACCGGGGCTACGACTCCGACAACCCCCGGGTGGCCGGCGACGTCGGCATGGCCGGGGTCGCCATCGACTCGATCTTCGACATGCGGGTGCTCTTCGACGGCATCCCGCTGGATCAGATGTCGGTGTCGATGACCATGAACGGTGCGGTGCTGCCCGTGCTGTCGCTCTACATCGTCGCGGCGGAGGAGCAGGGCGTGAAGCCCGAGCAGCTCGCCGGCACGATCCAGAACGACATCCTCAAGGAGTTCATGGTCCGCAACACCTACATCTACCCGCCGACGCCCTCCATGCGGATCATCTCCGACATCTTCAGCTTCACCTCGGAGCGCATGCCGCGGTTCAACTCGATCTCGATCTCCGGCTACCACATGCAGGAGGCCGGAGCGACGGCGGACCTCGAGCTCGGCTACACGCTCGCCGACGGACTCGAGTACATCCAGGCCGGCCTCGACGCCGGCCTCGATGTCGACAGGTTCGCACCGCGCCTGTCGTTCTTCTGGGCGATCGGAATGAACTTCTTCACCGAGATCGCCAAGATGCGCGCCGCTCGACTGCTGTGGGCGAAGCTCGTGAAGGAGCGCTTCGACCCGACGAACACCAAGTCGCTGTCGCTGCGGACCCACTCGCAGACCTCGGGTTGGTCGTTGACCGCGCAGGACGTGTTCAACAACGTGATCCGCACCTGCGTCGAGGCCATGGCGTCCACCCAGGGCCACACGCAGAGCCTGCACACCAACAGCCTCGACGAGGCGCTCGCGCTGCCCACCGACTTCTCGGCCCGCATCGCCCGCAACACCCAGCTGTTCCTGCAGCAGGAGTCGGGGACCACCCGGGTGATCGACCCTTGGGGCGGCAGCTACTTCGTCGAGCGCCTCACCGCCGAGCTGGCCATGAAGGCGCTCGGCCACATCCGGGAGGTCGACCAGCTCGGGGGCATGGCCAAGGCGATCGAGGCCGGCATCCCCAAGCTGCGCATCGAGGAGGCCGCCGCTCGCACCCAGGCCCGCATCGACGCCGGTCGCCAGCCTGTGATCGGCGTGAACAAGTACCGCTTGGACACCAACGAGGACATCGACGTCCTCAAGGTCGACAACACCGCCGTGCGCGCAGGGCAGATCGCCAAGCTGGAGCGACTCCGTGCCGAGCGCGACGACGACGAGGTGCGCTCCGCTCTGGACGCGCTGACGAACGCTGCGGAGCGGGGGGACGGCAACCTCTTGGACCTCGGCGTCAAGGCGGCGCGGGCCAAGGCGTCGGTCGGAGAGATCAGCGACGCGCTGGAGAAGGTCTACGGCCGCCATCGTGCGGACATCCGGTCGATCTCCGGCGTGTACCGCAGCGAGCTCGGCGAGAAGGGCGGTGCCGTGGACGCGGTCAAGCGCAAGGTCGGGGCGTTCGAAGCGGCCGACGGACGCCGGCCCCGGATCCTTCTGGCCAAGATGGGCCAGGACGGCCACGACCGCGGCCAGAAGGTGATCGCCTCGGCGTTCGCTGATCTCGGCTGGGACGTCGACATCGGACCGCTGTTCCAGACGCCCGACGAGGTGGCGCGCCAGGCGGTGGAGGCCGACGTGCACATCGTCGGACCGTCGTCGCTGGCCGCCGGTCACCTCACGCTCGTGCCCGAGCTGAAGCGTGCGCTCGAGGAGCTCGGCCGACCCGACATCCTCGTCGTGGTCGGTGGTGTGATCCCGCCGCAGGACTACCAGGCGCTCTACGACGCCGGCGCTGCTGCGGTGTTCCCTCCTGGCACGGTGATCCACGAAGCGGCGTCGGACCTGCTCGACCGCCTGGCTGATCAGCTCGGCTACGACCTGTCCTCCTGACTGCCGTACCTCCCCTGAAACCCCCGTTCTGTTCGGCGTTCCACAAGGAAAACCTTGTGAAACGCCGAACAGAACGGGGGGTCTGGGCGGTCGGGGTGTGGGTCAGTCGATGTCGGGCTCGGTGAGGTGCAGAAGGAGCGCCCGGAAACCCTGGCCGTACAGCTCGGCATCGTCGGTTCGGGTGTCGGCGCCACCGGTGATGCGGTGGCGGATGATGGAACCGACCATCAGCGCGTTCACCGAGGTGTTCAGGTGGCGCACGGTGAACGGCGCTCGCATCCGCCGTCCCGAAGCCGTCAGGTAGCGCTGGTAGTAGTCGTCGAACGTGGCGACGCCCTCGGCCAGCATCTCGTTGACCCGAGGGTCGTGCGCGTAGTTGTAGAAGCTGAACCGGGCGAGCATCCGAGGATCGGCGCGGAGCTGGCGGTAGGAGATGACCGTCATCAGCGTGGCGAGATCGGTCACGTCGGTGATCGGTGCGCCGTCCTCGTCGACCGCCTCGGCGAGGAACCGGTTGGCCTGCGCGACGCGCTCCTGCTCGCTCAGGTCGAGCATGTGCTGGAACAGGTCGCGCCGGTAGTCCTCTTGCGATTCCCAGATGTGGTACAGCGCACCCTTCGTCACCCCCGCGCGGCGGGCGACGTCGGCGACCTTCACGTTGGCCAGCGCGTCGAGGCCGTCGTCCCGCTCGGCCGTCGGTCCTCGCGTGACCATGTCGGCGCCGACCTGGAGGTAGGCGAGCCGACGTTCTGCTGCGGTCGGTCGGGCCATCAGCGGCGCTCCCCGGCTTCGGCGCTCCCCCCAGCACCGGCAGCACCTGCACTGCCTGGGGCCTGCGGGGAGGATTCGGTGAACGCGTCCAGCAAGGCGGTCACGGCGACGGCGAAGAGGCTGGTGCGCTCCCCGTCGAGCTCGAAGTCGGGGGTTCGGGCCGGATCGATGCGGTGCTCCAGACAGAACCCGTGCATGAGCGATGCCACCGACACGGCGAAGTCGCGGATGTCGATGCCGGGACGCGGCGTGCGACCCATCTGTTCGACCGCGGCCGTCACCATCGACTCGAACTCATCCAGGCTGGAACGGAACTCCTCGTCGAGGTCGCCCCTCACCTCGTGGGTCTCCTGCAGGTAGGAGACCATCCCGATCCGGGCGAAGAACGACGGGTCGTCGCGGAACCGGTCGAACACGAAGTTGGCCCATTCGACCGGGTTGGGCACACCCTCGACATGGCGAGCGTGCTCCTGGGTGGCGTCGGTGATGTCGGGCATGCCCGCCAGCCGACCCTCCTCGAGCAGGAACAGCATGAGGTCGTGCCAGTAGTGCTCCTGGGAGTCCCACAGGTGGTACAGCGCTCCCTTGGTGACACCTGCTCGATCGGCGACGTCCGCGATGCGGATGTGGGCGAAGGCGAGTCCGGGACCTGGTCGACCGGAGGTGCCCTCGGTCAGCATGTCGACACCGACATCGAGGTAGTCGACGCGCCGCTCTTCCCTGGTCGTTCGAGCCATCGCCCGCTCGGCTCCTCACCTCGTCGTGATCCTGACCTTCCTCCCGTCGTCACCCTAGGTGCCGGTCGGGTCGCCGCCCGAAGCGGGTGGAGGGTGCTGACCCGCGGGGGGTGACGGTCACGGCACTAGCGTGCCGCCGATGGCCGCAACCCTCTCGGTCCCGGACTACGTCAGCGGGGTCCTCGCCGGGGACCGGACGGTGCTCGCTCGGGCGATCACGTTGATCGAGAGCCAGAACGCGGAGCACCGGGCGTGTGCTCAGCAGGTGGTCCAGGAGCTCCTGGCGTCGACCGGCGGCGCTCACCGGGTGGGCATCACCGGCGTGCCCGGCGTGGGCAAGAGCACCTTCATCGACCTGCTCGGCATCGACCTCACCGCCGCGGGGCACCAGGTGGCGGTCCTGGCGGTGGACCCGACGAGCTCACGCAGCGGCGGATCGATCCTGGGCGACAAGACACGGATGGAGCGCCTGTCGGTCGACCCCCGCGCGTTCGTGCGACCGTCTCCCGCGGGGCGGTCGCTCGGCGGCGTCACACGGGCCACCCGGGAGACGATCCTGTTGTGCGAGGCGGCGGGCTTCGACGTGGTGCTGGTGGAGACCGTCGGGGTCGGCCAGTCCGAGACGGTCGTCTCCGACATGGTCGACTTCTTCCTCGTCCTGATGCTCGCCGGAGCCGGCGACGAGCTCCAGGGGATCAAGAAGGGCGTGCTCGAGCTGGCTGACATGGTGGCGGTGAACAAGGCCGACGGCGACAACGTGACGCGGGCCGAGCTGGCCGCGGCGGATTACCGCTCGGCGTTGCACCTCATGTCGCCGTCATCGCCGAGTTGGTCACCGCCGGTCATCACCTGCTCGGGCCTGACGGGGGACGGCCTGGCGGAGCTGTGGCGCCAGGTGGAGCTCCATCGGGAGAAGCTGACCGCGACTGGGGAGCTGGCGGCACGTCGTCGTACCCAGCAGGTCAAGTGGATGTGGTCGATGCTCGACGATCGGCTCCGCGACGACCTCCGCAGCGATCCGTCGATCGTGGCCGAGCTCGCTCGCGTGGAACGCGACGTCCATGAGGGTCGGATACCTGCGACGGTCGCGGTCGACGAGATCTGGCAGCGGTACCTGTCGACCCGCGGCACGGGCTGAACGTCACGACCGGTTCGGTCGGGGGCAGATGTACCTGGTTGCTTGCGGTCAGGTGGCGGAGCGCGGTTCCCTCGGTGGGTGACGGTCAGGCGGCTGGGGGCCGGCGCCGTCGTCGCGGCCCTCGTGCTGGTCGCGGTCGGCGCGCTGGCGTGGTGGCAGGCGGACGGGCGCGCCCGTGCCGGTCAGCCGGTGGCGAGCGTGGCCGGAGCGACGCTCGATCGGGTGGTCACCGATCCGGAGCTGGAGACGACGCTGCGTCGGTCGGTCCACCTGGTGCGGGCGAACGGCTGCGGCGTCGAGCGTCAGGCGAGCCTGAGCGTGATCCACGGCCCACGAGGAGAGTACGGACTCACCAACCAGCACGTCGTTGCCGGCACGTCCGACGTGGTCGTCGACGGTTCGCAGATCTCGGTCGGCGTCACCGGACGCGTGGCGGCTCGTGACGCCAGCCGACTCGACGTCGACGACCTCATCGAAGAGGGCTCGGTGCCACTCGTCGAGGGCGCCCGACCGGCGGTCGGTGACCGCGTCGTGGTGGCCGGCTACCCCGGTGGCAGGTTCGAGGCGATGAGCGGGACCGTCGATTCGATCGAGCTCCGACAGGGCTACGGCGGGACCTCTGACGTGCTGGTCATCGGCGTGCAGGCAGTGCCCGGGATCTCGGGCGGGATCGTCGTCGACGCCGAAGGTCGTGCCGTCGGGCTGGTCGCGGCCCGCGACCCGTCGACAGGCGAGGTGGTGGCCTATCCCCTCGACGAGCTGGATGGCGACGTCACCGACGACGCCGCGCCCTGCACCTGAACGACCCTGTTCCTGAACGACCCTGTTCCTGAACGACCCTGCTCCTGAACGACCCTGCTCCTGAAGGTGCTCAGCTCCGGAGCGGGTGCGACTCGAACCAGTCGAGAGCGAGTGCGGTGGCGTCGACCGTGTCGGTCGTCGCTCCGATCGTGATCGGCGAGCCTGGCCAGGTGTGGCCGCCGCCCTGCACGGTGTAGAGCTCGACGCCGACGCCTGGGTCGCAGCCCTCGAACCGCCAGTGCAGAACGTCGGCACCGATCTGCGCTTCGACCGGATCGGGTTCGCAGCCCGCCGAACCGGCCCAGCGGACGATGTTGTCCCTCGCCCCGGGGAGCGCGGCGTTGGGCCCTGAGACCGTGATCCCGGGATCGGCTCCCTCGCCGTAGGGAACCGTCCGGTCCGCCGTGCCGTGGAAGGCGACGACCGGCATCGGACCGCACGCCGGCGGATGCACCTCGACGGTGACGAGGGCGATCGACGCGAACCGATCCGGGTGTGCACACGCGGTCACCGCCGCCTTCCACGCGCCGAGCGACATCCCGGCGATGTGCACCCGGTTCTCGTCGACGCAGTACGCACCGGCGATCCGCTCGACGAGCGTGGTCAGGAGCTCGTCGTCGGAACCCGCGGCGGTGAGCTGCCACTCGCCGTCGACGGCGTCGGGCGTGGCGGTGATCATCCCGCGGTCGCCGGCCTTCGCTGCCATCTGCGAGTACACGGTCTGCTCGATGGCGTTCGATCCGCTGCCGTGGAGGTTGAGGACCAGCGGAGCCGGAGTCGCCGGGTCGTAGGTCGGAGGGATCCCCAGGCGGTACGACCGCTCGGTCCCGTCGGTGAGGCGGATGTGCTGCTCGGCATCGTTGGGGAACTCGGCCACGGCCGCGACCGCGGGCGGCGTCCCACATCCCGAGCTCGGCTCCGGGGCGATCTGTTCGTCGGTCGCCACGGTCGTCGTCGTGCTGGCGGTGGTCGTGCTGGCGGTGGTCGTGCTGCTCGCGCCTCGGTCGCGGTCGCGATCGCCACGCCCACCGCACGCGGTGGCCAGCGTCGTCGCGACGAGGAGTGCGACCACGAGGCGGCCCCAAGTGATGTGCGGACACCAGGTGGTCCTGGATCGGTCATCGAGCATCGCGGCGGTCCTGGCCATCAGCTCCATCGGCCCACTGTGGTCGATCTGATGTCGGAGTGCACCGACCGCGCAGATCTCCGACCGTCGACCACCTCCTCGGTGTCGTCGGTGCCGAGCGCGATGCGATCCCCGAGTCCGATGGACGCCGTTCGTAGCATCCGGGCATGCCCGATGACACTGATGGTGTGACTGCGCCGCTCAACCCGCTGCACGCCCCGACGCGCTTCGGTCGCGAGTCGGTGGAGTTCGCCCGAACTGCCTCGTTCTTCGACGCGACGTTCTCGATCGCGGCGACGTTGCTCGTCGTCACCCTCTCCTCGGAGACCGTGGATTGGAGCGACTGGTCGAAGTTCCTCGAGGCGGAGTGGCCGTCGCTGCTGTCGTTCGCGATCTCGTTCGTCGTGATCTGCGCCTACTGGTGGGCGAATCACCGGCTCGTGGCGACGCTCGAGACGATGAGCGCCCGGTTCGTCTGCGCCGGACTGGTGCTGCTCGGCTTCGTGGTGTTGCTGCCGTTCACCACCGGCGGGCTCGGCGATGTGGACGATCGCTCGAGCGGCGAGGTCGCGGCGGTCGGCTACGCGCTCAACGTCGCGCTGGTCTCGCTCGCCTCCATGCTGCTCGTGGTCGTGGCCGCTCGGGAGAAGCTCTATCGCCGCGCTCCGACGGCCGCTCAGCTGCGCGGGAAGCTGATCGGGCTGATCGACACCCCCATCGTCTTCCTCCTGTCGATCCCGGTCACGCTGCTGTTCGGCCCGGTGTGGGGTCGCTACTCGTGGTTGCTGGTCGCGGTGACAGGGGGCATCGCCGGTCGGATCGGCCACCGTGTCGCCGGCGATGTTCGGTCGAACACCCGGAACGAACCAGCGGCAGGCGGACTCGCGTGAGTCCTTGCGTCGGGGAGGCTTTCTCGGCGCTCGCCGATACGTTCGATCCCATGGACCCCGTCGATGTCATCTCGGACGAACGTGATCAGGCACTCCGCTCCCTTCGCCGCAAGCGGGGCTTCAGGGCGCAGGTGGTGTCCTACGTCGTGATCAACGTGTTCCTGTGGCTTCTGTGGTTCGCCACGGGAGGTGCTGCGGAACAGGGCTACTGGCCGGCGTGGGTCTCCGCCGCGTGGGGTGTCGGGCTGGTCTTCAGCGCATGGCACACCTACGGAGAGCAGCCGATCAGCGAGTCCGACATCGACGCCGAGCTGAGTCGGATGAGTCGTACCTGAAGGCACCGGTGGACCGAGTCGTCGGTCGACACCGGCAGAGAGTACGAGTCGGACCTCTCCCGTCTGCGTGACGCGGCTGGCGCATGGACCGACCCTGATGTCGCGCACCTGCAGAGACGACGGAACCTGTGTCGTGTCCCGTGTGCGACCACCTCACGGTTCACACCCACGGCGACGACCTCAGGGGATAGCCCACGAGCGACCGTCGCGTGCCGTTGCCGATCCGACGACGGTGGAGTGCGCGAGGAGGGACTTGAACCCTCACGTCCTTTCGGACACAGGAACCTGAATCCTGCGCGTCTGCCAATTCCGCCACTCGCGCGAGTGAGCGCCGCACTGTAGCGCGGGCGCCCTCGACGCTCCCAAGGAGAAGGGTGGCTCAGACGCCGGCGACGACCTCGTTCACGACCTCGTAGCTCTCGACGTTCGGGCCGCCGCCCTCGCCGTCACCACCGGGACCGTGGCCGTGCGCGGCCTTGAAGGCGTCGGACTGCAACCACCCCAGGAACGACTCCTTGGAGTCGAACGTGATCTGGGCGAGGTACGGGGCATCGGGCGCCGTGGGGCGCAGCAGGGTGGAGCGGATGAGACCGGGGACAGCGCTGAGCGTCCCGTCCATCGATCGCGAGAAGTGCTGTTCGAACGTCTCGGCCCGTTCGGGGCCGACGTCGATGCGGTTGATGACGACGTACATGACCCCGACCGTACCGGCGCTACCGTCGCCGGATGGATTCGCCCCGGACCGTCGCCGTCCTGGTCGGTCGGCCGACGACGCACACGTCGCCGCGGGGTCGTGAGGTTCGTACCGCCATCCGCAAGCACGTCGTGAACGGCCCGGTCACGGTGCGCGCGACCAACATCGACGGTGACGAGCAGGCCGATCTGAGGGTCCACGGTGGGATCGACAAGGCGGTGCTCGCGTACTCCGCAGATCACGCCGCGTCGTGGTCCGAGCTGGATCCGGCCCTCGCCGTCCCGGGGGCTTTCGGCGAGAACCTGCACGTGGCCGGGTTGACCGAGGCCGACGTGTGCCTGGGTGATCGTTGGTCGGTCGGTACCGCGGTGTTCGAGGTGTCCCAGCCCCGCCAGCCGTGCTGGAAGTTGGACGACCGATGGGGTCGCGACGACCTGGTGCAGCGGATCGAGGCGTCAGGGCAGTCCGGCTGGTACCTGCGCGTGGTCGCGGAGGGCGTGCTCCGCGCCGGTGACCGGTGGGAGCTCATCGACCAACCCCACCCTGGTTGGAGCGTCGCTCGGGCGCACCGTGTCATGCACCACATGGGCGACGACATCGACGCATCCAGGGAGCTCGACGCGGTCGCTGAGCTGGCCGGGTCGTGGCACCGCAGCCTCCAGAGCCGGGTGCAGCGACTGCTCGACGGGACGCCATCGCCGGAACCGTCTGAACGTCGTGACGGGCCCGGCGCCTGAGGTGGCCCCGGTCGGGGTCCCCGGCGTCGCTATCGTTGGGGCCCGATGGCTACCAAGGGCTTCGAGGGCCGCCTCGAACGCATGGTGGAGGGAACCTTCAGCCGCCTGTTCCGGTCGTCGGTGAAGCCGGTCGAGTTCGGACGGAAGCTGCAGCGGGAGATGGACTCGCGGCGTTCCGTCGCCGTCGACGGCCGAACGATCGTGCCCAACTGGTACCGGTTCTCCGTGTCGCCCGAGGACCACGCCCAGTTCGTCGACATCGAGGGGACGCTTCGGCGCGAGCTCGCCGACGCGGCCCGGGAGCACGCTCGCGACGAGCGGTACTCCTTCGTCGGCCCAGTCGAGATCGAGATCGCCGGGGATCCCGAGGTTCGCACCGGGATGCTCGCGGTCGCGTCACGATGGCTGGAAGGTGAAGGTGGCCTCCCGCCGGGCGCCCTGATCCTGCCGACGGGCGATCGCGTGCCGCTGGGGGAGTACGTCGTGTCGGTCGGACGCCAGACGGACTGCACGATCGTGCTCGCGGACCCCAACGTCAGTCGCGTCCACGCCGAGGTCCGCCCTGCCGGCGACGGGTTCGTGGTCGCGGATCTGGGTTCCACCAACGGGACCAAGGTCAACGGTCTGCGTGTGGCCGAGCACGAGCTGTCCGACGGCGACGAGGTCCGGTTCGGCAACACCGCCGTCCGCTTCGAGGCGTCCTAGGCGTCGCCACCGTGCCCGAACAGCTGCTCACCGTCTTGAAGCTGTGCCTGCTGGCGCTGCTCTACCTCTTCTTCCTCCGCGTGCTTCGAGCCGTGTGGACCGAGGTCAACCCGCCGAAGGCTGCATCGGCTTCCACTCCTGCCCCGCCGATCCCCGGCGGGGGTCGAGCGCGCCGCGCTGCGGCTCGTGGCGGGGGCCGTGTCCGCCGCAAGGACGTCGTCCCCACCCGGCTCGTCGTCGTCGAGCCGACGGCACGCCAAGGCGTCGAGTTCGCGCTCGGTCCGGACATGACGGTCGGTCGGGCCGCCGGTTGCGACCTGGTCTTCGACGAGCAGTACGTCTCGCAGGTCCACACCCGGATCTTCAGCCGGGAGAACTCGGTCTTCGTCGAGGACCTCGGTTCGACCAACGGCACCTGGGTCAACGGCACCCGGGCGGTCGGACAGATGCCGGCCCGCCTGGGAGACCGCATCCAGATCGGCAACGTGGTGATGGAGGTCCGATGACCGCCTTCACGATCGGTGCGGCCTCGCTGATCGGCCAGGTGCGCAGCGCGAACGAGGACTCGTTCCTCACCACCGACGAGATGGCCGCCGTCGCCGACGGCATGGGGGGTCACCGCGCCGGAGAGGTCGCGTCCGCCGACACCGTCGA
>JAPXRJ010000085.1:0-11509 GCA_033813615.1 Microthrixaceae bacterium
GCGTCCGGGCTTCCGCCGGTCACCGGTCGCGGTCGCACCGGCGGCCGGCGCCCGAGCATCCGGTCGGGTGATCCGACCCGCATCAGCGTCGGCAACCGACCCGCCCAGCGCCATGACGCCCACCGACACAGCTCGATCACCTCCGCGTCGGGTCCGATGCCCGACACCTTGGCGATCGGTTGCAAGGTCACCCCCGGTGGCGGAACGGAGTCCGCGTCGAGCACCCAGGCGGCGACGCGCCGGCCGTGGAACGGCACCCGGACCATCGTCCCGACGACGACGCGGTCCGCCATGGTGTCGGGCACCAGGTAGTCGAACGTGCGGTCGACCGCGGCGACGTCGACGAGCACCGATGCGGAACGCGTCTCAGCCGACACCGACGCGGGACGTGCCCCGGAGGGCTCCGGGGCACGTTCGCTCGACGTGGTGGACGACTCCGACGGGAACAGCGTCCCCTCCGAGTCGCCCGGCGATGGTTCCGCGGTCAGAGCGCTGTCGAGCTCAGAGACCCAGCGCGGACTTGAGGTCACCCACGCGGTCGGTCTGCTCCCATGTGAAGCGCTCACCGGTGCGGCCGAAGTGTCCGTAGGCAGCGGTGTCCTTGTAGCCCGGCGAGCGGAGGTTCAGATCCCGGACGATCGCGGCCGGGCGGAGGTCGAAGACGTCTCGGACGGCCACGTCGATCTTGGACGGATCGACCGTCTCGGTTCCGAACGTCTCGACGAGGACCGACACCGGGTGCGCGACACCGATCGCGTAGGCGACCTGCACCTCGCAGCGGGTCGCCGCACCGGCAGCCACCACGTTCTTGGCGACCCACCGGGCCGCGTAGGCAGCTGAGCGGTCCACCTTGGAGGGGTCCTTGCCGGAGAACGCACCGCCACCGTGACGGGCGGCGCCGCCATAGGTGTCGACGATGATCTTCCGTCCGGTGAGGCCGGCGTCGCCCACGGGACCACCGATCACGAACCGACCGGTCGGGTTCACGAAGATCTCGTAGTCGTCGTCCGCGAACTGCTCGGGGACCACCGGACGGATCACGTGCTCGATCAGATCGGGACGGATCTCGGTGTCGCGGTCGACGCCGTCGTTGTGCTGCGTGGAGATCAGCACCGTCTTGAGCCCGACGGGCTTGCCGTCCTCGTACTCGAAGGTGACCTGCGTCTTGGCGTCGGGACGCAGGTAGGGGATGGTTCCGGCCTTGCGGACCTCGGCCAGGCGCTCCGCCATGCGGTGCGCCAGGTGGATCGGCAGCGGCATCAGCGCATCGGTCTCATCGACGGCGTAGCCGAACATCATCCCCTGGTCGCCCGCACCCTGCTTGTCGAGCGCGTCCTCCTCGCCGGCGGTCCCGGAGCGGACCTCCTCGGAGTCGTCGACGCCCTGAGCGATGTCGGGCGACTGCTCGTCGATGGCCACGAGCACGCCGACGGTCGCGCCGTCGTAGCCGAGGCTCTCACGGTCGTAGCCGATGCCGCGGATCGTGTTGCGCACGATCGTCGGGATCTCGACGTAGGCCGAGGTGGAGATCTCTCCGCCGACGAGCGCCAGGCCCGTCGTCACGAACGTCTCGCACGCCACGCGTGCCGCCGGGTCCTGTTCCAGGATCGCGTCCAGGATCGAGTCCGAGATCTGGTCCGCCATCTTGTCGGGATGTCCCTCGGTCACTGACTCCGAGGTGAACGTCCACCTGCTCATGTGTGCTCCTCTTTGGGTCCGCCTGCACGATGCAGGACGGCGGTCACGTTGTCCAGAACTGCCCGTGCGACCTCGCGCTTGTGAGCGAAGGGCACATGATGTTGGTCGCCGTCGTGAGCGATGATCAAGACCTCGTTCGTGTCGTGCTCGAAACCGACCCCGGGCGCGCTCACGTCGTTGGCCACCAGCAGGTCCACGTTCTTGCGCCGCAGCTTGTCGGCGGCGTTGGTCACGACGTCGCTCGTCTCGGCGGCGAAGCCCACCAGCACCTGGCCGTCCCGCTTGGCCGAGCCGAGCTCCGCGAGCACGTCCAACGTCGGCGCGAGCTCCAGGACCGGGACGCCGTCGCGCTTCTTGAGCTTGCCGGGGGCCACCTCGACCGGGGTGAAGTCCGCGACGGCTGCGGCCATGACGACCACGTCGCAGGCGGGGGCCACCACGGTCACCGCCCGATGCAGCTCGGCGGCGGTGTCCACCCGGATCCGTTCGATCCCCGGCGGGACCGCCAGGTCGGTGGTGGTCACCAACGTGACGTCCGCCCCACGGGCCGCCGCCTCTTCTGCGATCGCGTGGCCCTGCTTGCCCGACGAGCGGTTGCCGATGAAGCGCACCGGGTCGATGGGCTCGCGGGTGCCGCCGGCGGTGACGAGCACCTTGCGGCCCGCGAGCTCGCCGGTCGCGGACGACAGCAGCGCTTCGGCCGCCGCGACGATCGTTGCCGGCTCGGCCAGGCGACCGGCACCGACGTCGCCGCCCGCCAGGCGTCCCGACTCGGGATCGACCACGTGCGTGCCACGGGAGCGCAGCAGCGCCATGTTGTCCTGCACCGCCGGGTGCTCCCACATCTCTGTGTGCATCGCCGGACACACCAGGACCGGCGAGCGCGTGGCGATGAGCACGTTCGTCAGCAGGTCGTGGGAGTAGCCGTGCGCGTAGGCCGACAGCAGCCGGGCAGTCGCCGGCGCCACGACCACCAGGTCGGCGCCCTGGCCGAGCCTCGTGTGCGGGATCGGATCCGCGGCGTCCCACAGCGTGGTGTGCACGGGTTCGGACGCCAGCGCGGACAGCGTCGTCTCACCGATGAAGCGCGATGCACCGGCGGTCATCACCGGGACGACGTGGGCGCCGGCGTCGACGAGTCGACGGCAGACCTCCACCGCCTTGTAGGCGGCGATCCCCCCACAGACGCCCAGCACGACCCGCCGGCCGGCGAGGCTCGACACGGGTCCCGCTCAGTCGACCTCGGGCGATGGAACGCCCACGAGCTCGACCTCGGCCACCGGCTGGCCGTCGACGTCGAGCTCGGCCTCGGCCAGGAGGGAGTCGGGGATCGGACGGCCGGTGGCGCCACCGACGCCTTCGATCTTGTTGGCGTCGATCTCCTCGAACGCGATCGACAGCGCCTTGTGGGCAGTCGACGTCACCTGCGGAGGCACCACGGTGCCCAGGGCGTCGCCGAGCTGGATGTAGTAGGTGTTGATCTGCCGCGCGCGGCGAGCAGCGAGCGTCACCAACGAGAACTTCGAGCCTGCCTTGTCGAGGAGCTCCTCGACGGGGGGCTGCATCATGGTGTTGTAGCGGTCGGCCACGTGTGCTCCGGTGATCTGTGGGCGGACTCGGGCGATCGTCCAGTGTAGACGAGTCCGACCCCCGCGCCGCGATCGCTGCCTTGGCGGGCCCCTGCCGATCGACCAGGGGCACCGTCAGCCGACGATGCGCTTGCGGGCCGTGTCGATGAGCACGCCGATCTCGGCGACCGCCCGATCCAGGTCGTCGTTGATCACGCGGACGAACGGCAGGTCGCGGGAACGGGCGACCTCCTCCTCCGCCTTGGCGAGCCGCTGAGCGATGCGCTCCTCGGCGTCGCCGCGGCCACGGAGGCGCTCCTCCTGGACGGCCCGGTCGGGCGTGTCGACGAACACGAGCAGCGCGTCGGGGTGCAGGTCGTGGATCCGGGCCGCGCCCTGCACGTCGATCTCGAACAGCACGTCGGCGCCGGTCGGCGGCTCCGGGATCGGTGAGCCCTGGCGGTAGTCGAGGAAGTCGACCCACTCCAGGAACCCGCCGCGGTCGATGTGGGCCTGGAACTGCAGCGGCGTGACGAAGTGGTACGCGTCGAGCCGCTCGCCCTCGCGCCGGGCTCGGGTGGTCCAGGAGCGACTCAACCACAGGCCGTCGTCGGCGCGGACCAGCTCCTCGACGACGGTGCCCTTGCCCACCCCGCCGGGACCGGAGATGACGGCGACGACGGTGTCGGGCGGGAGGTGCAGGCCGCTCACGACGGCACCTCCGCCGGCGCACCGGACCCTGGCTCCCCCGGAGCACCGGATGCCGGCTCCCCCGGAGCACCGGATGCTGGCAGCGGGAACTCGCGGAGGACCATGGCGCGCTGCTCGGGAGAGAGGTCGCGCAGCGGAGTCGACTCATCCAGCCCGAGGTCGGCGAGGTGGCGACGGGTGGCGACCTTGGCGGCCCCGGGCAGCGACTCGAGGACGTAGCGCAGCTTGACCGCTCCGTCGTCGGACGCGTCGGCCCCCTCCAGCGCCTGGCCGAGCGTCACCGATCCAGAGGTGAGGTCCGATCGCAGCACCTCGCGACGACGGCGGAACGACGCTGCCCATGCGTGCGCAGCGTCACGTTCCGACGACTCATCGACGCGGGCCCCGACCACGTGAAGAACCCGGCTCAGATCGCCGCTGCGACGGCCGCAGCGGCAGCGAGCGGGTCCTCTGCTGCGGTCACGGTCCGACCGATCACCAGGAGATCGGCGCCGTTGGCGATCGCCTCCTGCGGCGTCGCGGCCCGAGCCTGGTCGTGATGGGGGCCGCCGGCGAGGCGGATCCCTGGCACGACGCGCTTGAGTCGCGGTGCCAGCTCCCGTGCGGTCTGCAGGTCCTCGGACGCCAGGATCAACCCGCCGCAGCCACCTTCGAGCGCCAGGCGCACGCGGTTGGGGACGATGTGCGGCGGGGCGGAGTCGTCGCTCGTCAACACCGTCACCGCCAGCGCGGTCGGAGTGGGCAGACCGGCGTGATGCGCACCGTCGAGCAGTCCATCGACACCGGCCCGCAGCATGTCGACGCCGCCGGACGCGTGCAACGTCAGGTACTCGACGCCGAGCGCACCGAGGACGCGGCACGCCCTGTTCACCTGCGTGGGGATGTCGAACAGCTTGAGGTCGAGGAACACCTGGTAGCCCTGGTCGCGCAGCGCCCCGATGGCATCGGGCCCGGCAGCGCTGAACAGCTCCAGGCCCACCTTGGCCACGCCGAACCAGCGCCGCATGCTCGCCCCCAGGCGAATCGCCTCGACGAGGTCGTCGACGTCCAGCACCAGCGCCAGTCGCCGCCGGACGTCGTCGGACACCTCGCCGTCCATGAACGCCTCGGTCCCGGCCTCAGCCATGTGCTCCTCCGATCAGGTCCCGCACCCGGCTGACCCCGGCGCGGGAGCACCATGTTTCCACTCCCTCGAGGACGAGTCGCACCGAGCGGGGATCAGCGAAGCTCGCAGTCCCCACCTGGACCGCGGACGCCCCGGCCAGGAGCAGCTCCACGGCCGATCGACCGTCCACGACCCCGCCGACCCCCACGATCGGCAGGTCCGGCAGCGCCGCGTGTACGTCATAGACGGTGCGCACCGCCATCGGGTGGATGGCAGGGCCCGACACGCCCCCACCGCCACCGCCGAGCAGCGGTCGACGGGCGTCGACGTCGATCACCATCCCCATGAGCGTGTTGGCGACCGTGACCGCCTCGGCGCCGGCGGCCTGGGCAGCGGCGGCGATCTGCACCACCCTGTCGGTGTTGGAGCTGAGCTTGGCCCACATCGGGAGCCCGGCGGCCGACGCCGCTCGCAGCGCGGCGGCGGTGGCGTCGGGATCGTGGGCGAACAGATGAGCCCCGCCGTCCAGGTTCGGACACGACAGGTTCACCTCGACGGCGACGACCCGTTCGTCGACACCGGCGAGCTGCTCCGCCGCCGCGCCGAAGTCCTCGACGTGGCGTCCCCAGATGCTGGCCACGACGGTGGCTCCGGTCGCGAGCACCGCTGGGAGCTCGTGCTCACGCCATGCCGCCACGCCCGGGCCCTGCAACCCGACGCTGTTGATCATGCCCGAGGGCGTCGGATGCACCCGCGGCGCGGGGTTGCCCGCCCATGGCGTCGAGCCGAGCGACTTCACGACCACGGCACCGATCGTCGACAGGTCGACGTAGGCGGCCAGCTCGTCACCGTGACCGGCGGTCCCCGATGCGGTCATCACCGGGGCCGCGAGGTCGACGGAACCGACCGTCGTGCGCAGGTCCACCGCGACGCCCACGGCCGCGGGTGTTCCCGCCGCGGACCCGGTCCGTCCGAAGCGTCGACGGAAGCCTCGGCGACCCACCTCAGGCGTCGCCCTCGCCGGGAGGCACCGCGGCCACGACAGCGGTCTCACGACCGTGGTAGCTCTGCAGGCTGCGGACGCCGAGGTCCCGGGTGCTCCAGTCGCGGATGCCGTTGGCCGCAGCCAGAGCGGCCGCTGCGGTCGTGAGCAGCGGGACCCGGGCGGCGGCCGCGGCACGCCGCAGGTGGGCGCCGTCGGCTCTTGGGCCACGACCGCGCGGGCTGTTCACGACCAGGTCGACCTCGCCGCCGGCGATGAGGTCCACCCCGTCGACGGCTTCCGCTGCGGACTCATCGGCGGCAACGCCGCTCGCCTGCTGGATCTTGGCGACCACGCGGTCGACCTCGACACCGTGGTCGCGGAGGTGCGACGCGGTGCCGCTGGTGGCCACGATCCGGAAGCCGAGCGCCTTGAAGCCCCGGGCGGCGCGCAGGCCGACCGGCTTGTCGCGGTCGGCGAGGGAGAAGAAGACGGTCCCGCTGGTCGGCATGCGGTCCCCAGCGGCCAGCTGCGCCTTGGCGAACGCCATGCCGGCCGAGGAGTCGATGCCCATGACCTCACCCGTCGAGCGCATCTCCGGACCGAGCACGGCATCGACGTCGGGGAAGCGGTTGAACGGCAGGACCGCCTCCTTGACCGCGACGTGGTCGCCGTCGACCTTGGGCACCAGCAGGCCCTCGTCCCGCAGCTCTGCCAGCGTGGCGCCGCACATGACGCGGGCCGCGACCTTCACCAACGGCACGCCGGTCGCCTTCGCGACGAACGGCACCGTCCGAGACGCCCTCGGGTTGGCCTCGATGACGAACACCTGGCCACTGCCGGGATCCGCCGTCGACCGCTTGATCGCGAACTGGACGTTGACGAGGCCCTTGACGTCGAGCGCCTCGGCGATCGAGCGGACCGAGTCCTCGATGACCGCGATCGTGGCGTCGGACAACCCGATCGGCGGGATGACGCACGCGGAGTCTCCCGAGTGGACGCCGGCCTCCTCGACGTGCTCCATGATCCCGCCGATGATCACCTCGCCGGTGTGGTCGCGGATGGCGTCGACGTCGACCTCGGTGGCGTCCTCGAGGAAGCGGTCGATGAGCACCGGCCGCTCGGCGGATAGGCCGCCTTCCCGTCCGAGCGAGCCGGAGCCGGCGATCGCCCCCCACGCCCGCTCGAGGTCGTCGTCGTCGTAGACGATCTCCATGGCCCGACCGCCGAGCACGTAGCTCGGACGCACGAGCGCCGGGTAGCCGATGCGATCGACGATCCCCCGTGCGCCCTCGAGCGTGGTGGCGGTGCCGCCCGCGGGCTGCGGGATCTCCAGCCTGGCGCACAGCGAGCCCCACAGGTCGCGGTCCTCCGCTGCGTCGATGCTGGCGGGCGCCGTGCCGAGCACCAGCTCGGGCGGCAGCACGTCGGCCAGCTTGAGCGGCGTCTGGCCGCCCAGGCTCACGATCACGCCCTTGAGCGATCCACCTCCCTCCGCCGCCGAGCGGCGCTCCGCGTCGATCACGTTGAGCACGCCCTCGGCCGACAACGGCTCGAAGTAGAGGCGATCGGAGGTGTCGTAGTCGGTGGAGACGGTCTCGGGGTTGCAGTTGACCATCACGGTCTCGTAGCCGGCATCGGCCAGCGCGAAGCAGGCGTGCACGCAGCAGTAGTCGAACTCGATCCCCTGCCCGATCCGGTTCGGGCCCGAGCCCAGGATGATCACCTTGTCACGGCTCGACGGGGCGACCTCGCTGTCGTCCTCGTAGGTGCCGTAGTGGTACGGCGTCGAGGCCTCGAACTCGGCGCCGCAGGTGTCGACCGTCTTGTAGGTGACCTCGACGCCAGCGGCGAGTCGGGCGGCCCGCACCGTGGGTTCGTCGACGGCCCACAGGTAGGCGAGCTGCGCGTCGCCGAAGCCGAGCCGCTTGGCCCGACGCCAGTCGCGCCGACCCATGGCATCGATCGCTTCGCTTCCGGTCCCCTTGGCCTGCAGGTGCGCACGTTCTTCGGAGATCGACAGCATCTGGTCCAGGAACCACGGGTCGATGCGCGTGGCCTCGGCGACGGCGTCGACGGTGACGCCGCGCCGCAGCAGCGACTCGACCGCCAGGATCCGGTCCGGGCTGCCGACGGCTGCTCGGGTGAGCAGCTCGGCGGTCGGAACCTCGTCGAACTCCCGCTCCCCCGGGTCCTGGTTGAGCCCGGCCCGACCCTGCTCCAGGGATCGCATCGCCTTCTGGATCGACTCGGGGAAGGTGCGACCGAGGGCCATGACCTCCCCGACCGACTGCATCTGCGTGCCCAGCCTGGCCTCGGCCCCGGGCAGCTTCTCGAACGCCCAACGAGGCACCTTGGTGACCACGTAGTCGATGGTCGGCTCGAAGCTCGCCGGGGTCTTGCGGGTGATGTCGTTGGGGATCTCGTCGAGCGTGTAGCCGACGGCGAGCTTGGCCGCGATCTTGGCGATCGGGAACCCGGTCGCCTTGGACGCCAACGCGGACGAGCGGCTGACGCGGGGGTTCATCTCGATCACGACCTGATCACCGGTGGTCGGGTCGACCGCGAACTGGACGTTCGAACCACCGGTCTCCACGCCCACCCGACGGATGCAGGCGAACGCGGCGTCACGCATCTCCTGGTACTCGACGTCGGTCAGCGTCTGGGCCGGAGCGACGGTGATCGAGTCGCCGGTGTGGACGCCCATCGGGTCGACGTTCTCGATCGAGCAGATGACCACGCAGTTGTCAGCGCGGTCGCGCATGACCTCGAGCTCGAACTCCTTCCATCCCGCGATCGAACGCTCGATCAGGATCTCCGAGATCGGGCTGGCCTCGAGGCCCATCGAGGCCAGGCGCTCGAACTCCTCGACCGTGGAGGCGATGCCGGTGCCCTTGCCACCCAGGATGTAGGCGGGCCGGATGACGACGGGCAGGCCCAGGTCCGCGGCCACGACACGGGCGTCGTCCATCGAGTGCGCGATGCCGGAGGCGGGCACGTGGAGGCCGATCTCCAACATGGCGGACTTGAAGCGGTCGCGGTCCTCGGCGGTGGCGATGGCGTCGGCCTTGGCGCCGATCAGCTCGATGCCCCGGCGCTCCAGCGCACCCGATTCGCTCAGCTCCATCGCCAGGTTCAGAGCGGTCTGCCCGCCGAGGGTGGGCAGAACGGCATCGGGGCGCTCCTCGTCGAGGATCTTCTCGAGCACCTCGGCCACGAGCGGCTCCACGTAGGTGGCGTCAGCGAAGTCGGGGTCGGTCATGATCGTGGCCGGGTTCGAGTTCGCCAGGATGACGCGATAGCCCTCCTCCCGAAGGACACGGCAGGCCTGGGTGCCGGAGTAGTCGAACTCGCAGGCCTGTCCGATCACGATCGGGCCGGAGCCGATGATCAGGATCGATTCCAGGTCGTCACGACGGGGCATCTGTGTCCTTCAACGGAATCTGCCCGTTCTGTTCCTGGATCCGCTCGGATTTCCGGGCGGATCCAGGAACAAAGCAGGTGGGGGTCAGGGGTGTGTGGAACGCTGCTGGCATGAAGTTCGGATTCGAGCAGCGATGGATCGCACCGGTCGACGACGTCATGGCGACGTACCTCGACCCCGACTTCTGGTCGGGGATCACGTCGTTCTCCAACATGGCGCCCCCCGAGCTGCTCGGCATCGACCGGGACGACGATGCGGGCAGGGCGCTGGTGCGCATCAAGTACCGGGTCGACGCCAAGCTGCCGTCGCAGGCTGCCCGGTTCATCGACCCGAACAACGTCGCCTGGGTGCAGGAGACCGAGTGGGACTTGTCCGCGCTGAGCGCCAAGGTGCGCTTCCTGCCGGTCCAGGCCGCTGGCTTGATCCACGCACAGGCGACGATCGACGTGACGAGCGACGGCGACGAGACGGTGCGAGAGCTGCGCGGCGAGTTCAGGGTCAAGATCCCCCTGGTCGGCGCCAAGGTGGAGAAGGCCGTCGTCGGCGACATCGGCACCAACCTCGAGGAGGAGGCGGACCTGGTCGCCCTGCGGCTGGGCCTGCCGGACTGAGCGCGCACGGCCGTCACGAGTCGAACCCGAACCGTCATGAGCGGTGCTCGTCGATGAGGTCTGCGAACCGCTCGAACAGGTAGTGGCTGTCGTGCGGGCCGGGACCTGCCTCGGGGTGGTACTGGATGCCGAACGCCGGGACGTCGAGGCATCGGAAGCCCTCGAGCGTGCCGTCGTTGAGGTTCACGTGCGTGACCTCGACGCGCTCGATGGAGTCGACGTCGACGATGTAGTTGTGGTTCTGGCTCGTGATCTCGACCTTGCCGGTCGCGATGTCGCGCACGGGGTGGTTGCCTCCGTGATGTCCGAACGGCAGCTTCGTGGTGGTGCCGCCGAGGGCCGTGCCGAGCATCTGGTGTCCCATGCAGATGCCGAAGATCGGCACCTTGCCGAGCAGCTCCCGCACCGTGTCGGGCACCGACGCCACCGCCGCCGGATCGCCCGGGCCGTTGGACAGGAACACGCCGTCGGGCGACATGGCCAGGATCTCCTCGGGCGCAGTGCCCGCCGGCACCACGTCGAGCGCGGCGATTCGGGTCAGGTTCCGGACGATCGTCGTCTTGATGCCCATGTCGATCGCCACCACCCTGCGGCCGGCGCTGCGGGCCTCGTCGCCGACCGCGTCGTAGGACGTGACGCCCTCGGAGGTGACCGTGGCGACCATGTCGAGCCCGTCGGTCCCGACCGCGGCGGACGCCGCGGTCCGCAGGGTCGCCTCGTCGGCCGTTCCGAAGACGCCGGGCAACGCGCCGTGGTCGCGCAGGTGACGGGTCAGCCGGCGGGTGTCGACGCCGCCGATTCCGGCCACGCCGAAACCTCGCAGGTAGGAGTCCAGGTCGCCCTCGGCCCGGTGGTTGCTGTGCCGACGGGCGAGCTCGCGGACGACCACGCCGGAGCAACGGGGTCGCAGCGACTCGTCGTCGCGGGCGTTCACGCCGTAGTTGCCGATGTGCGGGTAGGTGAACGTGATGACCTGACCCGCGTAGGACGGGTCCGAGATCACCTCCTGGTAGCCCGACAGCACGGTGTTGAACACGAACTCGCCGGAGGTCACGCCGCCAGCGGGCCGGGCGCCGATGGCCTCGCCTTCGAACAGCGTGCCGTCGGCCAGGACGATCGCAGCGTCTTCGATGCTCATGGTCGTGCTGCCCCTTCAGGCTCGGTCCACCCAGCCGGGATCGCCCCGGAGGTGGCAATCATCGCTGCGGCTCGCCGTCGATCACGACCGCCTCGCCACGGCACACCGTGTGGCGGACCCTCCCGCGGACCTGGAGCCCGGCGTAAGGCACGTTGCGGCTGCGGGATGCGCCCCCCGAGTCGTCGATCCGCCACCGGTGCTCCGTGTCGATCACGCACAGGTTCGCAACCGCGCCCGCAGCGATCGGACCGCCGTGGTCGGCCATCCCGGCG
>JAPXRJ010000086.1:0-11357 GCA_033813615.1 Microthrixaceae bacterium
CCGAGGAGGTGGACGCGTGAGGACCACGACGCACACCCGACTCGACCATGAGGCGCTGATCGCCGCCGGCGTCAATCCCTCCTCCACCCAGCCACGCGAGCGGGCCGTCACCTGCCAGGTGTGCGGGGCCTGGACCGCGAATCAGGCGGCGCACTGCGACACCCACTACGTCGCGCCGATGGCCGCACGCCGGGCGGTGGCGTCATGAGCGCGCCGTTCGACTTGGACGCGATCACCCTCGCGTGCGGCGCTCACGACCGCCGCACTGACGGCGTGTGCGTGATGGAGGCGGTCGCCTGGTGGGCGGGCGAGGACCACTCGGACCGCCCCGAGTGCGTCTCCCCGGTGATCGGCGCGTTCCTCCGATCGTGGAACGACGCCCTCCCCGGCGGGGATCGGCAGCAACTCCGCCGTTGGGTCCCCGAGGTCGTCGGCACGAACGCTGGCCCCGCGGTCGACGCCGAGCTGTCGTGGATCGCTCTCGACTGGCTCGTCCGAGTTCACACCCCCGCCTGGCTCCGCCTCGCCGGGCTCATCGAGCAAGCAGCGCTCCTCACAGACATGGCCGAGATCACCCCAGCCACCTGCCCCTCGATCCTTCCCACCCTCACCGCGGTATGCAGCGACGCTCGGGCCGCCGCTTGGGCCGCCGCTCAGGACGCCGCTTGGACCGCCGCTTGGACCGCCGCTGGGGACGCCGCTGGGGACGCCGCTGGGGACGCCGCTGGGGACGCCGCTTGGGCCGCCGCTGGGGCCGCCGCTGGGGACGCCGCTCAGGACGCCGCTCAGGACGCCGCTTGGACCGCCGCTGGGGACGCCGCTGGGATCGCCGCTGGGGACGCCGCTTGGGACGCCGCTCGGGCCGCCGCTTGGGACGCCGCTTGGACCGCCGCTGGGGACGCCGCTCGGGCCGCCGCTCGGGCCGCTCTCGCGCCAACCATTGCCGAACTCCAGGTGTCGGCGCATGACCTGATCGGCCTGATGGTCACCCACGCGAAGGCTCGGGTGGCGTCGTGAGGGCCAGTGATGCGATCGACGCCCTGGTGATGGCGCTCGACTCGCCGCTCCTCGACGGCCTCGACGTATCCCAGCGGCTCCACCTCACCGGTTCGGATGGGACGCCGTGGAAGGGCCTGTCCACGGGTGAGCAGACGGTGCTCGCTGTCGCCACAGCGCTCGAAGTCTGCCGCCTCGTCATCGGTGCCATGGACGACCGCCTCGCCGTGCTCGCTGCCGAAGCGCTCACGGCGCTCGCTGATGAGGCGATCCGATGACCCCCGTCTCGCTCTCACCACTGATCGCCCGCCTCGACCTCCCAGCCGACTACAACGGCGAGGAGCTGATCCTCGGCTGGCGGTCGATCAACCCCGACGGCACCAGTCGCAACGGTTACCGCTGGCCCGATCCCGGCAACTGGACGCCCAAAGAGAACGCCGACCGAGCCGATGTGGCGTGCTCCCACGGGCTACACGTCGCCCGAACGTGGGCGGGAGCGTCATCGGCCGGGTCGATCCGAGCGGCGCTGCTGGTCGCCTACCGACCCGGCGATGTCGCCCACGTCGACGCTCACAAGGTGCGTGTCGATCAGGCGTTGGTCCTCGCCCGGTTCGATCCTGTCGCTCCAATCCGCGCAGGATGGATGGCAGGCGCCAACCTCCGGGGCTCCAACCTGCGGGACGCCGACCTCCGAGACGCCTACCTAGCGGGCGCCAACCTCCGAGACGCCTACCTAGCGGGCGCCAACCTCCGAGACGCCAACCTGCGGGACGCCGACCTCCGAGACGCCTACCTAGCGGGCGCCAACCTCGGGGGCGCCTACCTCCGGGGCGCCGACCTCCGGGGCGCCCACCTCCGGGGCGCCAACCTCGGGGGCGCCTACCTCAGGGGCGCCTCCGCAAACAGGTTCACCGTTTGGCCCGACGGGTTCGACCCGGCAACGAAAGGGGTGATCGTTCGATGACCGGAGTGCCCCCCCTCGACACCGAGATGTGGACCGACGAGTTTGCTCCGTCAGTTCCCCGCCGCGTCGACGGCCAGAACGTGTCGGCTCGTGAAGCCGCCATAGCGATCCTCACCAAACTCGACTGGGACCTTGTCGAAGACAACATCTTCTACTCGCCGCTCGATGTGCTGCTGCGGATTGCCGTTACAGCATTCATGGTGGAACACGTCGCGTATTGGAGAGAGTCGACGCGACAGGGAAACCTGATTCTTCCCTGGATCACGTCACACCTTCGGCCCATGGGTTTCTGTGGCAAGTGCTCCATCGACGCCGACGGTGACGCTGTTCCATACAACGAGTGCTTGGACGAGGACGGTGCACCGGGTCACGGATTGGAGCCAGTGTGGGTTCTGGTCGGTGATGTCGAGGACTTCTACCTTCATGTTGCTGGGGTGATGCGGCGGGAGCTGGTGCCATGACCCCCGAGAAGTGGTCGGCGATGCAGACCGCGGCGAACCAATCGGACGCCCACGCATGGATCGTCGTCGTCGGATGGGCCGCCGTCATCGCCGCTGGGATCTTCCTCGCAGCGCTCGCCGCTGCCGGTGCGGTGCGGCTCGCGATGTTCGCGCGGTGGCGGTGGTGTCAATGGCAGGAGGAACGCAGCGACCGCCTGTGGACCGGCAGCGAAGGAAGGACGTGGCGGTGACGAGCAGCGGATGGGACCGAGCCGACCTCCACCCGTGGGTGTGGAAGGCGCTCGAACAGCAGCCCGTGAGGCCCGACGGCACCCCCACATGCGGGTGTCACGAACGTCGCTCCGGCTGGTGGCTGTGCGACTACCACGACGGGCTACAGGAAGGCTGCGAGGTAGCGACGGCCGCGCTCGAATTGGTCGCCGCGCTCCGTCCGCTCGTCCAGCTCACAGAGTTGACCGACGGCGAGATGGTCGCGTTCGGGGTCGAGACGCCCGTCGAACTCACCGCCGAGCAGATCGAACTGCTGAGGCGCGCCCGGTGACCTGCGTCGTGGTCACCGCCGCCGTGTTCATCGTGTCCGGTGTCGTGTCGCTGCTGATCGCAGCGTTCATCGGCGGATCCCGACGACCACCCGAACCCACGACGCGGATCGACAGCAGGTCCCGAGCTCATCACCCCACCGACAGGACCCGGAGATGAAACGACTTGCAGCGACCGCGCTGCTCGCCACCGCAGCGACCGCGACGGCGTGCGTCCCCCCACCCCCACCGCGGACGTGCGCTCAGGCCGTCGACCGGATCTGGCCCGCAGCGTCCCGTGCGTGGGCGCATCGGGTCGTGTGGCGCGAATCGAGGGGCGACCCCCGCGCCGACAACCCGCGCAGCACGGCGTCGGGCTGCTGGCAGCTCCTCGCCGTCCACCGGCCCCGGTTCGTGAGGCTCGGGTACAGGTGGTCGGACCGCTACGACCCCGTGGCGAACACGAGGGTTGCGCTCGACCTGTACCGCGAGCAGGGCACCCGGCCGTGGGGGGTGTCGTGAGCGTCGACGACTGCATCGCGCGTACCGCGCGACGGGCTATCGACGCGATCAGCGACCCGGCCGTGGCGCCGATCTCGCGGTGTGGTCACTGCACGGTGTGTGTCACCGCGCCACGTCCGCTCCCCCCAGTGCCGGAGCGGAAGGCGAGGAGCTGGTGGCCGTACGCGGCAGCGGCGGCGGTCGGGTTCGCGGCGGTGTGGAGGTGGCAGCGGTGAAGGGTGACGTGCGCCAAGAGCTGGCCCGCTCTGAGGCCAACAATCGAAACAACCCCAGGAAGGGAACCAAACAATGGCAACGAACAGCAAGACAGCAGAGGTACGGATCGTCGTCCTGCAGCGCGGGTGGGTCGTCGTCGGCTACTACCGCGAGGACGGCGACGAGGTGACCGTCACCGACGCCAGCGTGATCCGGGTGTGGGGCACCAAGCATGGCTTGGGCGAGCTGGTCGACGGCCCGACCCGCTCGACGGTCTTGGACCGGGCCGGGACGGTGCGGGCGCATCGTGGGGCGGTCGTGTTGACGGTCGACGCCGACGCCACCAAGTGGGCGGACGAGTTGTGACGGTCCTGTTGGAGGACGCCCACTCCGTCGTCGACGTCGGCTACGGCTACGGCTACGGCTACGGCTACGGCTACGGCTACGGCGACGGCGACGGCTACGGCTACGGCGACGGCGACGGCTACGGCTACGGCGACGGCGACGGCGACGGCTACGGCTACGGCTACGGCGACGGCTACGGCTACGGCGACGGCGACGGCTACGGCTACGGCGACGGCTACGGCTACGGCTGGTGAACGCCTCCACCCACTCCGCGGACTGCTGGCAGTGGCACCACGACTGCGCCGTCCGCCGCATCGAATCGGTCCTCGCGGTCCACGCCCCGATCGAACAGTGGCCCGGTGTCGTCATCTGCGCGCACTGCGAGGAAGGCGTCCCATGCCCCACCGTCGCCGCGGTCGAGGGGCAGCGATGACCAGCGTCACCTTCGAGGTCTTCGGGGTCCCCGCCCCCCAGGGCAGCAAAAGACACGTCGGCCACGGCGTGATGGTCGAGTCGTCCAAAGCGCTCCCGTCGTGGCGTGACGCGGTGACGTGGGCGGCGCGGGCCGCAGCGCAGAGGTATGGAGTGACCGCGCCGCTCGGAGGGCCCCTCTCCCTTGATGTCGAGTTCCGCTTCCCGATGCCGAAGGCACGGCCGAAGGCGGCACGTGATGTTGGGCGCGCCTGGCGCACGGCAACCCCGGACACCGACAAGCTCGTGCGAGCCGTGTGTGACGCGTTGACCGCCTCAGGCCTGATCGTCGACGACGCCCGCATCTGCGAGGTGTCCGCCCGAAAGGTCGAGGTCGTCGGGTGGACCGGGGCGATCATCACCCTCATCTGCGTCGGGGAGGTGTCGTGACCGACTTCGACGCGGAGACCCGCGACGCCCTCCGTGACCTGTGCCTGGCGGTCGCCATCGGCGGAGACGACGAGTGACCGCCCGGCCGATCACCGGCTATTGGTTCGCGGTCACCCGCCCCGACTGCGGCGGCCCAACACCAGGAGACCCGCAGGGACCGCCTGTGGACCGGCAACCAAGGAAGGACATGGCGATGACCATCAGAACCATCACGCTCACCGACGACAACGGCAAGGTGACGACCCTGTTCCTCCTCGACGACGGGACCGTCACCACCCGCCGACCGTTGGACAACCCCGCCGACGACGGGTGGGAACCAATGGACGAGGAGGTGCGTCTCATCGCCACCCAGGCCGTCCGCCTGATGCTCGCAGATGAGGAGAGCTTCCCCGAGTGGGAGGAACTCCCCGCGCTCACACTCGATGCGTTGGCCCGAGTCCACGAAGCGATCCGCGCCCTACGCCCACTGCCCGATGAGATGGCGGCGGCGCTGTACCGGCGAGCGAGCGAAGACGCATGACCTGCGTCTTCATCACGGCCGCCGTGCTCATCGCGTCAGGTGTCGCGTCGCTGCTCATCGCCGCCGTCATCGGGCAGTCGCGCCGCCCACCACCACCTGTCTCGATCGACCGCCGATCAAGACAACACCACCCAACAGGAAGGAACCATCGATGCGACGACTCGCAGCAGTGACCACCCTCGCCACCGCGATCGCAGCCACAGGGTGCGTCCCGCCACCAGCACCCACAACGTGCCCCGACGCTGTGCGTCTCGCGTTCCGCGGCACAGGCGTCGCCGAACGGATGGTGCGGATCTCGTGGCGCGAATCCCGCTGGAACCCCACGGCACGTAACCCCCGCTCATCCGCCCGGGGTTGCCTCCAGATCCTCACCGCAACCCACGCCAAACGGATCCGCCGTCTCGGGTTCACGGTCAGACAGATGACCGAGGCGGGTCCGAACGCCGCGGTCGCCCGTTCGCTCTACGACGACGCCGGACTCTCACCGTGGGCGGCGACAGCGTGACGGGTCGCCGATGAGAGCCGATCCGATCCCCCGCGCCGCCAACCGGCTCCTCGACGGCCACCCCCGCGGCGAACGCTGCCACCGCTGCGGATTCCCCATCCCCCCCGACGCCCTGCATCTCGCGGCGGGTGAGCCGTTCCACGCCCATGCTGCCCCTGCGCCGCCTCGCAGTTCCCGGCGTTCCCCGCGGTGACCCGACGGCGCCGCTGGCTCGACAGGTGGACCCGACGATGACCCGCATAGCCGACGACAAGCTGGTCCTGCTCCTGATGGTCGGCGGTGACCTCGGCGAAATCCGCGCGCGCATCGCACACCAGCTCGACTGCCTCAAAGCTGGCCGACCGATCGACGGCGACAGTCTCGCCACCGCGGCCGCACTGTGCGGCCAGGCCCTCGACACCCTCCGCCGCTACCTCTACGGGGAGGAGGCGTGATGACGATCATCACGTTCCCTCCGCCCGACCGGCTCCTGTCGCTGAACGACCGGACGCACTGGCGGGCACACGCCGCGGCGGTCAAAGCGTGGCGCGAGACGGCGTGGGGTCACACCCTCGAACAGGTCCCCCCACCACGGGCGCACGGCCCGTCCGTCGTCTACGTCGACCTCCCCGTCACCAGCCGACGACGCAGAGACCCCAGCAATCTTTTAGCCACCGTGAAACCGATAGTCGACGGCATGACCGACGCGGGTTGCTGGCCCGACGATGACTCGCAGTGGGTCGCGGTGACGGAGCCGACGGTGACGATCGGGTCGAACCTCGTCGTCGTCCGCATCGAGCCGAGGGGGCTGTCGTGACCGTCCATCCCGTCGACTCGATCAGCACCCCGTGGGCGCAGCTCGCAGCGTGCCGCACCCACCCCACCACCTGGTGGTTCCCACGGGTCGGACAGAGCCCCGACGCCCGCGCCGTACGACTCTGCGCCACCTGCCCCGTGCGCCGCGAATGCCTCGAAGTCGCACTCGCCGACCCCACCCTCGCAGGGATATGGGGCGGACACACCGCAGCCGAACGCACAGCGATCCGCCAAGAACGCGCCGCCGCCGGCGACAGCAGATACCGAACCAATGGAAAGGACCACCGCAATGCCACCACGTAGACCAGACGCAAACGAGCAGCTCCTCGCAGTCCTCGCACTGGCCGACCTGCGCCGCTGGCTGTCCGACCGCGCCGACGGCCTCCCGATCACCCTCAGCCGCACCACCGGCATCTACGACGCCCGCTCCGCGCACGTCGAGCGGGCCTGGCTGCCGGCGATCGGACCGTCCGGACTGTGCGCGTGGCGTCGTCTCGTCGCACTGTGCGAAGCCGGCGAGTCCGTCGTCCGTCTCGACACCCTCGCCGCGGACCTCGGCCTCTCCCGCGCCACCGCACCGTCGAGCCAGATCGTCTCCACGCTCGCCCGGCTGGCCCGCCCACGCTTCGGCATCGCCGCCGTCGAGGACGGAGTCGTGCTCAGCGTGCGGCGCACCGTCACCACTCCGCCGAGACCTCACCGGCCGCCACTGGCGGTGACCCATGGTTGAGCGCGACGAAGCGGCGTGGCTCGCTTGGCGCGCCGCGGGCATCACCGCTACCGATGTGGCCCGCGCCGTGTCGGGCCGCTACGGCGGCGCCTACGCGGTGGTCACGGAGAAGCTCGGCTTGATCGAGCGGGAACCACCGAACGAGCGGATGACCCGCGGCCACCGCTGGCAGCAACCCATCGCGGATGCTGTCCACGCGCTCACCGGCCTCCACGTCGTCGGCGAGGAGGCGTGGTGCTCACACAGCGTCGACACATGGGCCCGCGCCACCGTCGACGGACTCCTCGCAGACCGGCCAGAGGCGACACCCGACGACCTCCTCGGCGTCCTCGAGGTCAAGACCCGAGGGCTGGACGCGAGGGCGGCGTGGGACTACTGGTCCGCCCAGGTGCAGTGGCAGCTCTACGTGACCGGCCTCGACCGCGCCGTGGTGGCCGACGCCGTCATCGACGACGACAACGACAGGCTGGTGTCGCTGCGCCTCGTCGAGATCGAAGCCGAGCCGGACGTGGCAGACGACCTCCACGACCGAGCGCTGATGTTGCGACAGCACATCGAGGAGGGCACGCTCCCCGCGCCCGACACACCCGCAGCGCTGGACTACGTCAAGACCGTCAACCTTGACGTGGCCGACGACGCCGAGGTGGTCGACCTCGAGCCCATCGCCGATGACGTGCGGCGCTTCGCTGAGATCAAGGCGGCGGTGAAGGCCGTCACCGAGGAGCGCGACGAGCTCGAGGCCCGCATCCGTGACGCGGTGGGTCTTGCCACCGTCGGCGTCGTCGACGGGATACGGGTGTCGATCAGTCGCCCGAGCCTCGCTCTGACCAGGGAGGCCGAGGAGACCCTGCTCGGCGACTTCCCCCATCTCGGGCGTCTGGTCCTCGACCGGGACCGTGCCAAGGCCGAGGTGCCCGACCTCTACAACTCGCTCCGACGCCCCGTCGGTGCGCGACGACTCACCATCAAGGAGACCCCGTGAACCAGACCTCTGCACCAGTCCTGACGAGCCGCCAGCCGGCCGCCGCGGCCCACCCGGTGCCGCTCACACCGGAGGCGGCATCTCTCGACGTGGCGATCCGTCACGCCCGAGTGATCGCATCCGCCGGTGACGCCATCCCCCGCGCCTACCGCGACCGGCCCGGCGCCGTGCTGCTGGCCCAAGAGTGGGCCAAGGCCCGCGACGTCGACATCCTGACCGCGATCCAGACGGTCAGCTTCGTCGACGGCCGCCCCATCATCGACGCCACCATGCAGCGCGCGCTCGCCCAGCGCGCAGGGTACCGGGTGCGCATCGAACCCGGCGACACCTCGGCCGTCGCGATCGTCGAGCGGGACGGCGAGGAGGTCGGGCGTGCCACCTACACCCTCGACGACGCCCGCACGGCCGGGCTGCTGGGCAAGAAGAACTGGCAGCAGAACCCGAAGTCGATGCTCGTGGCCCGCGCCACCACCCAGGCGCTGCGTTGGCACGCCCCCGACGTGATGGTCGGCGTGTTCTCCGAGGACGACATCGAGACCGACCCCGTGGTCATCCTCGAACCCACCACAGCGCCTGAGCCCGCCCCTGAGACCGACGACGTGGTCGAAGCGGAGGTCGTCCCCGAAGAACCCCCAGCAGCCCCCGAGACGCCCACAGAGGACGCCGACGACCCCACGCCGCTGTGGAGCAACCGCGAGGAGCTGGCCGACGCGCTCAAGGCCGCAGGCGTCACGCAGTCCGCAGCCATCAGCGAAGCCCGCAAGATGGCCGGAGCCCTCGGAATGGACCAGCCCGCCAGCGTCGCCGAGATCGTCGAAGCACCCGCCCGGTTGCACCACGAGCTGCACGCCTGGCTCACCACCCCCGACGGCCTCTGATGCGCGACCCCGACCCCTTCGCCGATGAACCGCCGAAGCGGAGCGAATGGGAGACCTACCGCGCGATCGCACGCCGCATGATCCCCACCGTCCGAGCCGCCCGGGAACAGCGACGCGCCGAGCTCGAGCTCGGGCACGACCAGGAGGAGCGCCGATGACGTGGTTTCGCCTCGACGACCAATGGCTGACCCACCCAACGATGCAGGCCGCCGGCCTCACGGGACGCGCCCTCTGGCTCGCTGGAGGCCTGCACTGCGCCCAGCACCTCACCGACGGCCGCATCGACAAACACCTTGTCAAGATGCTCGCCGCCCAGACCGACGTACGCCCCAGCGTCGCGCGCCGACTGCTCGAACTGGGCCTCTGGACCGACGAAGGCGACCACTACCAGATGCGCAACTACCTCGACTACCAGCCGAGCAAGGAACACGTCGAAGCCGAACGAGAACGATGGAAACGCAACAAGAAGCGGGGTAGAAGCTCGCGAGTGTCCACCGAGGACACCACCGAGGACACCACCGAGGACTCTCCCGAGAATCCCGCCGAGAGTCCTCGCCCCCCCGTCCCGACCAAAGGGAGGGACGGTTGTACTGAAGCCTCAGCTTGTACAACCGCGGCCTCCGCGGCTGCTGAGATCGTCACTCCGGCCGTGGCGCTCATCGCCCAACGGCGCGGAGTCGACACCCGAGCAGCCCGCAAAGACAACCCCACCGCCTGGAAACGCAGCGCGCTCGATGGCATCACCGCCGAAGCCACCGACGCCCTGGCCACACACCCCGCTCTCGACGCCCGAGCCCTCGCCGACCTCATCGAACCCGCCCCAGCGCCACCCCCACTCCGCCCCGAGGAGACCACCCAGCGCGCCGCCCACGCCATCGCCACCAAGGACCGCACCTGCACCCGCTGCCACGGCTCGGGCAACTGGCTCGACGAAACCGGAGACGCCCACGAATGCGAGCACCCATGACCACCGCCCTCACCCGCCGTCAACGCCAGGCGCTCGACCGGCACCGCCGGCTCATCCTCGACGCAGCGGACGTCATCGTCGCCATGACCGAAGCCATCGTCGCCGCCCACCACGCGGCCGCCACGCTCACCACCGGCGACTCGCCCGGCTCGAGCTGGGGCGACGGGTCGACCCGATCGGCCGGCGACCACGGCGACCCCACCGGCAGCGCAGCAGCAGGCGACGAACGCATCGCCGCCAACCTCGACGAGCTCGGCCGCCGTCTCGTCGCCTTCCGCGACGCCGGCTACTCGGCCCACGACGTGGCGCGTTCGATCACGGCACGGCTCAACGCCGGCGACGGCAGCGAAGCCCGGCGCGCCGACGACGAACTCCACGACGCCAACGTCGGCCGCGGCACCTGCTCGGCCTGCGACCGCTGCTGCGAAGGCCAGGGCGACGATCGGCTGCGCACCGTGCGAGCGGCGGGCACACTGCGCACCGACGTCGAGCTGCGCCTCTGCCCCGCCTGCCGCATGTCGTGGCAGCGGGCCGTGGCCGCCGATGGGACCGCGGACATCTGGGTCTGGTGCGACATGCGACGCCGCCACATCGAACGCACCGCCTAACACGCCGTGAGTCCTCACCAGTGTCCGCCTGCGGCCCTCGCAGCCTCCGCGTGGAGGATTACCGCACCCCGACGTCGACAGGCCCGCACACGGCCACACAGGGCGAGTGGTGGCGGGCATGTCGAGGTGCTTGACACGACGTGTGCCCACGGCCAAGATGCCGACGCTCAGGTTGGCGCTGCGCGTACCGGCGGAGGTGACCTCCCGTGACCAGTCGACGCAAACCCGCCCACCACCGCGGCGACTACGCCCGCCGCGCGAAGGCCGTCCGCGACGCCGCCAACGCCGACCCGACAACCCGATGCTGGCGATGCGGCCGCACCAAAGCCGAACACGGCCAGCCATGGCAAGCCGGCCACCTCAACGACGGCCAGGTCGGCGGACCCCTCAAGGCCGAATGCAGACCATGCAACGCCGGCGCCGGCGCCCGACTCGGCAGCCGCAGACGCAAAGGACTCATACCCACCCGCACATGGTGACCCCCGGTCCCGTTTTTAGGCCCCATGAGGC
>JAPXRJ010000087.1:0-10998 GCA_033813615.1 Microthrixaceae bacterium
CCTCGATCCGTCGTCGACGCCAGTGCGAGCACTGCGCCACACGGTTCACGACCTTCGAGCGGATCGGTGAGGTCTCGCTGGTGGTCGTCAAGCGTGACGGCCGACGACAGCCCTACGAGCGGGCCAAGGTGCGCTCGGGCCTGGAGTCGGCATGCAAGGGCCGTTCGATCGACTCGCTGGTGCTCGATGCGCTGCTCTCGAGCGTCGAGGACCGCCTCGCGGTCCGTGGTGGCGAGGTCGAGAGCGCTCAGGTCGGTGCCCTCGTGCTCGAGGAGCTGCGTCGGATCGACGGCGTGGCAGCGGTGCGCTTCGCCTCGGTCTACAAGGGGTTCCAGGGCCCCGAGGACTTCGAGCGCGAGATCCAGCTGCTGGTCGAACCGCCCCCGTCGTGACCGCTGTCCATCGAGCCGGTACCGCCAGCATCGGCAGATCGCAGCGTCGGAGTGCAGGTCCGGTGCTCAGCTCCTCGCACTCAGGCGTGGATCTCGCAAGCGTCGGCGCAGACTGGCAGCTTCAGGCCCGTCGATAGGTCGCGAGCAGCGCGTCCTCGTCGTCGAGCCACAGGCGATGCAGCGACCGGCGGCGCAGCATTGCATCGCCGGCGCCGAGGATGCCGACGTCGGAACCACCGACCATCGTCGGCGACGTGGTGACGAACAGCTCATCGATCAGGTCGGCGCGGTGCAGCTGTCCGAGCAGGCCTGGCCCACCCTCGCACAGCAGCCAGCGTGCGCCGGCGTCGCGCAGCACCCTGAGCATCGCCGGGACGTCGACGCCCCCGTCCTCGGCGCCGCACTCGAGCGCGTCGACCCCGGCCGGCAGCGCTGCTGGGTCCAGGTCCTCGGCATGGACCAGGAGCGGCACGGGCCCAGCGCCGGACAGGAACCGTCGATCGGCAGGGATGCGGCCCGACCGGCTCACGAGCACCAGGCGTGGCGACGGGTCCTGGCCCCGCATCGCCCGTGCCGCGGCCGAATCGGGCACTGCGTCGGGTCGGCGGTAGTTCTCGGCTCGGGCGGTGCCGGCGCCGACGAGGATCACGTCTGCCAGCGCCCGCAGCGAGTGGAAGACGGCCTTGTCGCCGACGGTGCCGAGGGACCCGGACCTGCCGTCGATCGCGTACGCACCGTCGACGCTGGCCACCATGTTGGCCATGACCCACGGCCGGTTCGCCGGCACGGGCCGGTCGTCGTCGGCCAGTGCATCCAAGGGATCGCCGATCGGCACGTCGATGGGCAGCAGCTGGCGCACGATCAGACCCTAACGGCGCATCGCTGAGCCAAGCTGCTCCCGTCGCTCGGTCGGGGTCGTGGAAAGTGCCCCGCCCTGGTCACGACATCGGTCGCGACCGTCGCCACGGGGTGGCCTGTGGGAAACTGGACGAGAAATCCACATGTTGTTCCCCTTTCGACCCACAGGCGGGTGTTCGTAGTGTCCCTCTCTGCGGGCCGCGGCGTGGGCGGCCGGAATGGTGGCTGACGCCCACTCGATCCGTCGGGTCGGGCGACTCCTGGGGGTCTGGGCCCCGGTGACCTCAGGGTCGCCGGGTCGTCCTGTCCGGCCTCCGCCCGGTCGTCTGCGCCCGCCCCCGGTCACGAGCGGGCGCGTCGCCGCGCTGGCGAGTGACACCCGACCGTCGTCGACTGTCACATGGTTCGACGAGGATGTTCGGATCCGGCCCGCACACCCCCACAACTCCCGAGGAGCGCCCACGTGAGCGTCACCCCCAGCACCGCCGTCCGCCTCGACCGACGCTTCTCCACGCCCGGTCGCTCGCCGTTCGACGAGGTCGAGTGGGATCGCCGTGACGCACGCCTGACGGACTTCCGCACGGGTGAGGTGGCCTTCGAGCAGACCGGTGTGGAGTTCCCGGTGGACTGGTCGGTCACCGCGTCGAACATCGTCACGCAGAAGTACTTCCGCGGACAGCTCGGCACCGACCGACGCGAGCGGTCGCTGCGCCAGGTCATCGACCGGGTGGTCGGTCGCATCGCCGAATGGGGCGAGGGCGACGGGTACTTCGCCGATCCGGAGGAGGCGCTCACCTTCGCAGAGGAGCTGCGCTGGCTGCTGCTGCACCAGCGGGTGTCGTTCAACTCGCCCGTGTGGTTCAACATCGGCACTCCCGGTGCCCGCCAGCAGGCCGCCGCATGCTTCATCCTCGATGTCGAGGACGACCTGGGTTCGATCCTGAACTGGTACGAGGAGGAGGGCGTCATCTTCAAGGGCGGCTCCGGGGCCGGCGCCAACCTCTCCAAGCTGCGCTCCTCGAGGGAGCAGCTGAGCGGCGGCGGGACGCCGTCGGGCCCGGTGAGCTTCATGCGCGGCGCCGACGCGTCCGCGGGCACGATCAAGAGCGGTGGCACCACCCGACGTGCCGCCAAGATGGTCATCCTCGACGCGGACCACCCCGACATCTCCGAGTTCATCTGGTGCAAGGCGGTCGAGGAGCGCAAGGCGCGTGTGCTGAGCGACGCGGGCTTCGACATGGACCTCGACGGCGCCGACTCGTTCTCGGTCCAGTACCAGAACGCCAACAACTCGGTGCGTCTCACCGACGAGTTCATGCAGGCCGCGCTCGACGGTCGGGACTGGGAGCTGATGGCACGTGTCACCGGCGACGTCGTCGGCCGGGTCCCGGCCCGCCAGATCCTGCGAGAGATCGCGGAGGCGTCATGGGAGTGCGCTGATCCGGGCGTGCAGTTCGACACCACGATCAACCGTTGGAACACCACCCCGAACGCCGGCCGGATCGAGGCCAGCAACCCCTGCTCGGAGCACCTCCGGCTGGCCAACAGCGCCTGCAACCTCGCGAGCATCAACCTGCTGGCCTACCTCTCCGAGGACGGCACGTTCGACGCCGAGGGCTTCGAGCACACGGTCCGGGTGGTCGTCACCGCGCAGGACATCCTCGTCGGTGGATCCGACTACCCGACCGACAAGATCGCAGCAGAGGCCCGCGCTGCCCGCGACATCGGCATCGGCTACACGAACCTCGGCGCAGCGCTGATGGCGTTGGGCCTGCCGTACGACTCGGAGGACGGCCGGGCCTGGGCCGCGACGATCACCGGCATCTTGACCGGAGCCGCCGCGGTGCGCTCGACCGAGCTCGCGGCTCGGCTCGGTCCCGCGCCGCTGTTCGCGGACGACGCCGAGGCGTGGACCGGCGTGTACCGCCTGCACCTGGACGCGGCACGGGCCGTCGACGCCGTGGAAGGCCAGCCCGACCTCAACCAGCACCTGGTTCGGCTGTGGTCTGATGCGCTCGACCGCATCGCCGTCCACGGTGCCCGCAACGCCGAGCTGTCGGTTGCCGCGCCGACGGGGACCATCTCGTTCATGATGGGGGCCGACACCACGGGCATCGAGCCCGACCTCGGCCTGGTGAAGCACAAGAAGCTCGTCGGTGGCGGGTCGCTGCAGATCGTGAACCAGACGGTTCCGAGGGCGCTGCGTCGCCTCGGCTACTCCGACGAGGCCGTCGAACGGATCGTCAACTACATCGACGAGCACCACAGCGCGGTCGGCTCGCCCGACCTCGACGCCGCCCACCTCCCGGTCTTCGCGTGCGCGATGGGGGACAACACGATCTCCTACGGCGGGCACCTGCGGATGATGGCGGCCATCCAGCCGTTCTTCTCCGGTGCCATGTCCAAGACGGTGAACGTCCCCGAGGACACCTCGGTCGAGGACATCGAGCAGCTCCTGATCGACGCCTGGCGCACCGGCATCAAGTGCGTCGCGCTCTATCGCGACAACTGCAAGGTCGGTCAGCCGCTCACCACGGGCAAGAAGAGCGCCGATGGCAAGGACCGCCAGGTGGCGGCCACCGCTGAGGTCGCGGTCGTGCAGCTCGTCGAGCAGGTCGCCCGTCCGGTTCGGGAGCGACTCCCGCGCACCCGCTCGTCGAAGACGTTCGAGTTCCGTGTCGCCGACTGCAAGGGCTTCGTGACCGTGGGCGAGTACGCCGACGGTCGGCCTGGCGAGCTGTTCATCCGGGTGTCCAAGCAGGGCTCGACGCTCGCAGGGATCATGGACGCGTTCGCCATCTCGATCAGCCACGGCCTGCAGTACGGCGTGCCGCTGAGGGCGTTCGTCGCTGCGCTGGTCGGCATGCGCTTCGAGCCCGCCGGCATGACCGACGACCCGGAGGTCCGGATCGCCAACAGCCTGGTCGACTACCTGTTCCGCCGGCTGGCGCTGGAGTACCTGCCCTACGACGAGCGGGTGGAGTTGGGGATCCTCGGCGTGTCGGAGCGTCTGCAGCCCACCTTGCCGGGCGTGGAGGAAGCGGTGACACCGACGATCCAGGGCGCCGATGCTCCGGCGGACCCGCCGACGCCGGTCACGTCCACTCACCAGCTCGCACACGACGAGCCGTTGCGTCCCGTCCACGACGCTCCGCTGTGCATGACCTGCGGGGTGCAGATGACCAGAGCCGGGTCGTGCTTCGTGTGCACCGAGTGCGGCACGACGAGCGGTTGCAGCTGATGCGCACACAGGACCGATAGGGTCGACGACGCATGGACATCGAGCAGTTCTACGACGCGGATCCGAGGCGCCGGCACTCCGAGGAGGAGCAGTTCGGCCGTGATTGGCTTGCCGACGATGGCATCCGTTGGGAGCTCAACTGGGTGATCGACACCGGTGAGGTCTACGTGATGCGGGAGCCGATCGAGCCCGGCGGCATCGACCCCGTGGGTGACACGTGGGTTGCCGACCTCCCGGTCGAACTGGTGACAGTGGAGATCCTCGGCGTCGTCACCGACCGAGCGGCCCTGCACGGGGCGCTCGCTGGCTGGGAGGACGCGTCTGGTGCCGACGGGAGCCTGACCTGGGTCAAGGACCGCGTGTCGGGCGTTGTCGCCCCCCGCCCGCCTGATCAGACGCCCGGCCAGCCGGCCGCCTGATCACCAGCCTTCCTTTCGTTGGGCGCTCGGCTGCTTCGTTGGGCCGCTCGGCTCGTCGTTCCTCCTCAGCAGGTGCCGCTCGAGCCGAACGACTGGGTCCAGTACGGCGTGCCGTTCGCAGCGTTCGCCAAGCCGACGCCGACGTGCTGGTAGCCGCCGAGGATGTTCGCCCGGTGGCCCGGTGAGTTCATCCACGCCCCCATCACCTGATCCACGGAGCGCTGACCGTACGCGACGTTCTCCGCCAGTGCGGACCAACGCACATATCCCGACCCGTTCGCGTTGGCGGCGAGGTTGGCGTGGAACATCCGATTGGCATCCGCCTGGGCCTGGGACTGGCGTTGGGCCGCAACGTTCAGGGTGCCGCACAGCGCCAAGGGGCCAAGACCGGCACTCGCGCGCTGGGCGTTCAGACTGGCCAGCATCTCGCCCTGCCATGCGGCCGTCGCTGGTGGTGGCGGCTGGACGGCGGTGCACGCACCCAAGGTGAGCATCACGGCCAGCGGGAGGGCGAGGCGGGCAAGCTGTGAGCGCTTCATCGTGGGGTCCTCGGGTCGCGGTGGTTCCTCATGGATGGTCGGGATTCCGGCGACGGAACTTGAGCACCGGTCGGTGCGACGGTCCTGTGAAGGGGAATCTGCCCACATCGCGGCCTCTGTCGGCCAGAATCGGGTGGTGGACGACCGACCCGAGGACCGCCAGGCCGACTCGCAGGATCCCAACTGGGGTGTCGATGCCGCGCTCGGAGCGGCCTCGGTCGCCGCCAAGTTGGCGGGCGGCGTGGCATCCAGCGTGGCTGCCTCGGCACCCGGGAGGGCGATCGAAGGCGCCGCTCGGTGGGTCACCCAACCGCTGTCGCGTGAGGGTCAGGCAGTCCGCGAGCAGATCGCTGACGAGGGCGTACCTGCCGCTCGAGACACCGTGCGGAGGTTGACCCCGGGGATCGTGGACTCGATCGACCTGGACTCGATCCTGTCCGCCGTCGACGTGCAGGGCATCATCGACCGTGTCGACATCGACGGGATCGTCTCCAAGGTCGACATCGACGGGATCGTGTCCAAGGTCGACATCGACGGGATCATCTCCAAGGTCGACATCGACGGGATCATCTCCAAGGTCGACATCGACGGCCTCATCGGCCGACTCGACCTCGACGTCCTGCTGGAACGCATCGACCTCGACTCGTTGATCGGCCGGCTCGACATGAACGCCCTGCTGTCCAAGCTCGACCTGAACGCGGTGCTCACCCGGATCGACCTGAACGCGTTGCTCACGAACCTGGATCTGAACGCCGTCGTCGACCAGATCGACATCGATGCGCTGATGGCGAACACCGAGATGGGCGGTCTGATCGCCCGCTCCACGAGCGGGGTGGCATCCGAGGCGCTCGACTCCGTCCGCAGCCAGGGCGTCACGATGGACACCGTCATCGCCCGGATCGCCAACCGGCTGCTCCACCGAGACGCCGACGAGCTACCGGTGGGTCCGCAGCTCCTGGTCGAGCACCAGCTCGCGCTGCCGTCGGGTGACGACGGGTCGTCTCGGTGACGCACGGGACCACCGCGACCGACCTCACCACGGCGGTCTCCAAGCAGGGCCACTACGCCGGTGCTGTCACCCGGCTGGCCGCCTTCGTGGTGGACCAGTCGATCGTCACCACGCTGTTCGCTATGGGCTCGGCGATCATCACGTGGCTCGTGGCGCTGGTGACGAGCAAGGCCATCAGCTGGGATCCGAACTCGCTGATCACCGCCGGAACGTACGCCCTCTGGTGGGTCCTCTACTTCGGGTATCCCTGGTCGGTGAGCGGCAAGACGGCTGGAATGGCCTTGCTCGGCATCCGCGTCGTGAAGGCAGATGGCTCGCCGAGCGCCACCCGCAACGGCGTCCTGCGCGCCATGGCCCTCCCGCTGTCGTTCCTGACCCTCGGCATCGGCTTCATCCCGATCGTGACCGGTCGGCACCGACGGGCGCTGCACGACAAGATCGCCGGTACCGCCGTGGTGTACTCGTGGGACGCTCGCGGGGCGCGCTGGAGGTTCCTCGCCCGTCAGCAGGAAGTGGAAGCACCCGCGCCGTAGCGGACGTCGTGAGGACGGCGGTGGAGCGGAGTGGCGTCGGAGCGACGGGGGTCGGATGCTGGCGGCGGACCCTCGATCGGGCAGAACGCTCCGAGCACTCCGACCGAGTGCAGCCCGACGGCCCAGCTGGTGCGGGGCATCTACCCAACGACTGGGCGCGGACGCGTCACAGGTGGCCCGAATGACCTGCAGACAAGGGAAGACTCCTTCGTCACACTGCGGCACATGGGAGCTTTCCAACTCGTCGAGCAGTTCAAGCAGGACATCGCGGAGCACGGCTACACGGTGGCGGCAGTGACCGGCGATCTGACCGGGTGCGACTGGGCCTACAGCGTGGGCCTCGACCACAGCTTCGGTCACCCCGAGCTGATCATCATCGGGCTGGACGCGCCGCTCGCCGGAGCGATCATCCAGGCGATGGCCGACAAGGTCGCGTCGGGGATCGATCTGCGGGTCGGCCATGGAGTTCGGATCGGTCCGATGGGTCTGCACTTCACCGAGGTCGACGATCTGTTCGCCAGCCACGGCGACTGGTTCAACCTGGGTCGAGAGGTCATGAGCGACCTCGGCCGCCGCTGGCCGCCGACGATGCAGATCGTGTGGGCTGACGACGACGGGAGGTTCCCGGAGCGCTCCGATGATCCCGAGTGGTTCATGCGTCAACCCCTGCTCGTCGGCGCATCCCGGCAGGACGTCAGCTGATCGGAGCCCACGTCGCCCCCGTCTCTCGCCCCGTCGATTCGCCCCGCCTGCCCGCATCGCCGGGGTCGGGGCCCGGTGGTATCATCGTCCGTTCGTCGGGTCCGGGTCGGTTCGCACGCGGTGCATCCGATGTCCGGTGCGACGACCTCTCTCGACCCAACCTCCCTCGACCTTTCGTGAGGAACCCCGAAGTGGCATTCGACGTCGGCGACCGCGTTGTCTATCCGCACCACGGTGCGGCCGTGATCAAGAAGCGGGAGAAGCGCAAGATCAACGGCGCGACCCAGGAGTACCTGGTGCTGGAGGTGGCGCACGGCGAGCTCACGCTGTCAGTCCCCGTCGACAAGGCCGACGACGTCGGCATGCGTGCTCCGATCGGCAAGGAAGAGGTCGACGACCTGTTCGAGCTGCTCGGCAAGAAGGACGTCCGGGAGCCCGCCAACTGGAGCCGCCGGTTCAAGAACCACCAGGAGAAGCTGAAGTCCGGTGACGTGTACCAGGTCGCCGAGGTGGTTCGGAACCTGGCGCTGCGGGACCAGGCCAAGGGCCTGTCCGCGGGTGAGAAGGCGATGTTCGTCAAGGCGCGCAGCGTGCTCGTCTCCGAGCTGAGCTTCGCCCTCGACGTCAGCGAGGACGACGCGCTGGCCCAGGTCGAGGCCCAGCTCATCTGAGCCGGCGACGCCCGACCGGCGAAGCGGCGTTGGGGTCCCCGACGACGGGCGTGCGGGTCCTCCAGGTGCTGGGCGACACCGACGCGGACGACGACGGCCACGCCGCACTGGACCTGCACCGGGCGTTGGGCCGACTGGGCGCCGAGGTCCGCACCCTGGCACTCACCCCCGGCAGGTCGGCCGGCCTGGCGGCCACGGTGCCCACGATGGGCCCGTCGGCCGGGTCGATCGCCACGCACACCCAGCTGCGTCGCGAGCAGCGCTGGGCCGATGTCGTCGTGCTGCGCGGCGAGCGGCCCGCCGCTTGCGCGGGAATGGCGCGGGTCCGCGGCGGCCCCCCGGTGGTGCTGCACCTGACGAACGAGGTGTCGCGATGGCGTCACCAGCCAGTTCCCTCCCGTGCGCTTCGACTCGCCGGACGCTCCGCTGCGTTGGTGCTCCCATGTCGCAGAGACCGCGACGTGGCGACTCGGTTGGGTGTCAGCGAGGATCTGGTCCACGTCGTGGCCTATGGGGTGGATCCGCTCGGCGTCCGATCCGACGCCGAGCGGTCCGCCGCCCGTGACGCACTCGGGCTGCCGGCCGACGCGGTCGTGGCCCACGTCCTGGATGGCCCGCTTGCGGCCGAGGTGCGGCACGAGGCCGGACGACGGGGCGTGGCGACGACGGGGATCGAGTCGGTCGATGACCGGGTGGTGCACTTCGGCGCTGTGGAACCGGTCGACCAGGCAGAGCTGGCGATCGCCGCGGCGGACGTGGTCGTGGCGGCAGGCCCCACGTGCGGCCCGTCGTGGGCGCTGCTGCGTGCCGCCGGTGCCGGCTTGGCGGTCATCGCTTCCGGGGACGTCACGTTGGCCGAGCTCGTCGACCACGACACCGGCTGGGACGACCTCGACGACGCCGCGACGGCCGGGTTCGCGGAGCTGCGCCGACGGGGTGCGGGTGCCGCGGCGAGGGTGGCCGAGCGATTCTCCGCCTCCTCCTCTGCGGAGCGCTGGAGCGACGTCATCGCCGGCGTCGTCGAACGCTGAGCACATCCGGCACCACCTGCGAGCGACGAGCGAGCATCATGTCGGCACCATGACCGTTGCCTGGCACTCCTCGCTGGTCGGGTCGATCCCGAGCCCGTCCTTCCGCGACCTCACCATCGGACCGCTGTCGTTCCGCCTCTACGGGCTGATGATCGCCCTGGGAGCGCTGGCCGGCGTGTGGATCGCCCGACGCCGCTACGGCGCATACGGCGGCGATCCCGAGGACGTCACGACGGTCGCGCTGGTCGCCGTGCCGGCCGGGCTCATCGGAGCCCGGCTCTACCACGTCATCACCGACTGGTCCGATCTCTACTCCGGTGGTCGGTGGTTCCCCGACGCCTTCATGGTGTGGAAGGGCGGCCTGGGCATCCCCGGCGGCATCCTGGCCGGGGTGGTCGCCGGCATCGTCACCTGCCGGGTCATCAAGATCGACTGGCGGCTCGCCGCGGACGCGGCCGCTCCGGCGCTCCCGGTCGCCCAGGCGATCGGTCGGCTCGGCAACTGGTTCAACCAGGAGGTCTTCGGCCGCCCGACGAACCTGCCCTGGGGTCTGCGCATCGATCCCGAGTACCGACCGGCGGGCTACCTGACGTCGAGCACGTTCCATCCGACGTTCCTCTACGAGGGCCTGTGGAACCTGGGCCTGGCGGGTCTGATCGTGTGGGCGAGCGGTCGTACCGTGCTCAAGCGGGGCGCGTGGATGGCGGTCTACGTCATCGGCTACGGGCTCGGTCGCCTCTGGGTCGAGATGCTGCGCTCGGACCATGCGAACACGATCCTCGGTCTCAGGGTGAACATCTGGACGGCGCTGCTCGCCATCCTCGGCGGCCTGCTGTGGCTGTTCTGGGGCGGCAACCCGGTCGACCGCGAGGCCACCGAGCGACTGCGAACGGGTGCGACGATGGCCGACATCGTCGATGGCATCGGTGTCCGGCCGCCGATTGTCGTCGCCGTCGTCGACGGGGAGCCCGCTGGTGATGTGCCCGGTGGTGATGTGCCCGAACCCGTCGTCGACGACCCGGATCCGACTCCCGACGCGTCGCCGGGTGACGACACGTCGCCGGGTGACGACACGTCGCCGGGCTGATCCCTGCCCGCGCCGCCGCCCGCCGTCAGGCCAGCTCCCGGCGCACTGCATCGGAGAAGGCCGGCCAGGCGTCGAGCGCCCAGGGCCCGAACCTGCGGTCGGTGAGGACCACACAGGTCAGCTCCGCGAGGGGATCGACCCACAGGAAGGTCCCCGAGCCGCCGAAGTGCCCGTAGGTGAGCCCCGGCGCGCTCGAGCCCGTCCAGTGCGGTGACTTGGTGCCCCGCAGCTCGGGTCCGAGGCCCCACCAGCACGGCCGCTGCTGGCCCCAACCCGGAACGACGCCGTCGAGGTCGGGGAGTTGCGGCGACAGGGCTTCGGCGACGGTGCTCGGGTGCAGCAGCGTCGGCGTCCGCGTCTCGGCGGCGAAGCTCAGCAGGTCGGCCACACTCGAGTGCATGTCCTTGGCAGCGGAGCCGCGCAGCTCGCTCGACGACATCGCCAGCGGTTCGAGCACCCCCTCCGACACGTAGTCCGCGAACGCGATCCCGGTCGCCGTGGTCACGTGAGCGGCGA
>JAPXRJ010000088.1:0-10979 GCA_033813615.1 Microthrixaceae bacterium
GCTGGGGTCGACCGCGACGCCGACGGATGTGTCGACGATGGCCGATGCCGTGGCCGCCGAACCGGGTGACCTCGAACGGGTCGGCGCGCTGCTCGCCGCCGTGGTCGACGTCGCCCGTCGGGCGGGTGTCGACCCCGAGGACGCGCTGCGACGGCGCATCGACGCGGACGAGTCCCGGTATCGGGGCGCCGAAGCCGACACCGACATGTGAACGCCCCGACATGTGAACGCCCCCGACGAACTCGGGCGTGACGGACCGTTCGTCGGTCACGTGGGGGAGTCCTAGAGTGCGGCCCATGCCTGAAGCTCTGCAGATCGCTCCCGCGTCCGGACGGCTGGGGATCCTCACCCCGGGCATGGGGGCCGTCGCCTCCACCGCGTACGCGGGCGTGCTGGCCGCCCGCCAAGGTCTGGCCGTCCCGGTCGGTTCGCTGACCCAGATGGCCCACATCCGCCTCGGTCGTCGAGAGGACGGCCGCAACCCGATGATCAAGGACTTCGTCCCGCTCGCCGGCCTCGACGACCTGGTGTTCGGCGGTTGGGACCCGATCTCGCCCAACGCGCTGGAGGCGGCACGTACCGCCGGCGTGCTGGAGGAGAAGGACCTGAGCCCGCTGTCGGGCGAGCTCGAGGGCATCACGGCCATGCCGGCGGTCTTCGACCAGCGCTGGGTCAAGCGGCTCGACGGCGTGCGTGTCAAGACCGGTGAGTCCAAGTGGGACCTGGCCCAGCAGCTGATCGCCGACATCGAGCGGTTCCGGACCGAGAACGACCTCGACCGCCTGGTCATGGTGTGGTGCGGCTCCACCGAGGCCTACCAGGAGCCGTCGGAGGTCCACGAGACGATCGAGGCGTTCGAGGCCGGCCTGAAGGCCGACGACGAGAACATCTCGCCGAGCCAGCTCTACGTGTACGCCGCGCTGGCCTGCGGCGTGCCGTTCGCCAACGGCGCGCCCAACCTGTCGACGGACCTTCGGTGCATGGAGGAGCTGGCGCTGGCCAACGGGGTGCCGATCACCGGCAAGGACTTCAAGACCGGCCAGACGCTCATGAAGACGATCCTGGCCCCGGGCTTCAAGTCACGCATGCTCGGCATGCGGGGCTGGTACTCCACCAACATCCTCGGCAACCGCGACGGCGAGGTGCTCGACGATCCGGAGAACTTCAAGACCAAGGAGGTCTCCAAGCTGGGCGTGCTCGACACGATCCTGCAGCCCGAGGTGTACCCGGAGCTGTACGGCAACATCGACCACGTCGTGCGGATCAACTACTACCCGCCCCGCGGCGACAACAAAGAGGGCTGGGACGCCATCGACATCTACGGATGGATGGGCTACCCCATGCAGATCAAGGTCGACTTCCTCTGCCGCGACTCGATCCTGGCCGCGCCGATCGTGTTGGACCTGGCGCTGTTCCTCGACCTCGCCCAGCGGGCCGGCCAGTCGGGCGTGCAGGAGTGGCTGAGCTTCTACTGGAAGTCGCCGCAGCCGGCGGGTGGGGTGTCGCCCGAGCACGACATCTTCATCCAGCAGACCAAGCTCAAGAACACGCTGCGGGAGTGGATGGGCGAGGCAGCGGTCACCCACTCGGAGGCCGAGTAGGAGCGGCCGGCTTCCCGGTAACGTCGCGCTCGTGATCGACGGGACCGGGCACCTCCGCAACGACGCCGCTCGGATCACCGAGCTGGTGGCCTCCGACCTCGACGTCGCGGTGCCGTCGTGCCCCGGGTGGAGCCTCCGTGACCTCGTCACCCACCTCGGGGGCGTCCACCGTTGGGCCACCGCAGCGGTGAAGGGCGCAGCCCGGCCTGACACCAACCCGGCGGCCGAGGCCGGCGCGGCGCCGGAGGAGCCCGACGCGCTGGCCCGGTGGTTCGGCGACGGGGCGATCGCCCTCGCCAACGCGCTCGATGCTGCTGCGCCCGACGCCCCCACGTGGACGCCCTTCCTGGTTCCCGATCCGACCGTGTCGGTGTGGCTGCGTCGCCAGACGCAGGAGACGGCGCTGCACCGCTGGGATGCGGAGTCGGCGGTGGGCGCGGCCCGTGAGCTCGATCCTGTGGTCGCCGCCGACGGCATCGACGAGTACCTCGGGGTGTTCGTCCCTCGTCGCGTCCAGCTCGACGGGCTCGTGCTGCCGTCCGGCCGGGCGCACCTCCACTGCACCGACGTGCCCGGCGAGTGGACCGTCGAGGTGGTCGATGGCGACTACGTCATCGATCGGACGCACCGCAAGGGCGACGCGGCGATCCGCGGGACGGCCGAGCACCTGTTCCTCGCGCTCTGGGGTCGAAGCGTGCCCGACGGGGCGATCGACGTGTTCGGCGACGAGGCGGTCGCCGACGCATGGCTGTCGCTGGGCGGGGTCTGATGGCGACGGTGACCCGGCCCGACGTCGACCTGCTCGACCCCGAGCTGCATCGTCGCGACCCGCACGACGTGTGGAGGTGGATGCGGGAGAACGAGCCGCTGTTCCGCGACGAGCGCAACGGGATCTGGGCGGTCTCCCGTCACGCGGACGTGCTCGAGGTCGAGCGCCACTCGGAGCGGTTCTCCTCGGCGCGTGGCTACCGGTCGTGGTGGGCGCCCGAGGAGAACAGCATCATCGCCCAGGATGACCCCGGCCACCTGGCCCAACGGCGCCTGGTGTCGGCGCGGTTCACGCCCCGGGCGGTCCGCGCTCAGGACGACTGGATCGATGCCACGATCGCCGACCTGCTCGATGCCATCGCGGCCGGAGGCGCGGCTGGTGACGGGACGATCGACGTCGTCGACGAGCTCGCGGCGCCGCTGCCGTGCCGGCTGACCGCCCGGCTCCTCGGCCTGCCCGAGGGCCGCTGGCGCGACATCAGGAGCTGGTCCGAGCGCATCATGCGCATCGACATGGCACCGTCGGACCAGGTCGTCGCCGAGGACCTCTTCGGCGCGATCGGCGAGTTCTCCGAGGTCGTCGCCGCCGTGCTGGCCGACAAGCGGGAGTGTCCGATGGATGACCTGCTGTCGGTGTGGGCCAACACCGACCTGTACGGTCCGGGCGGCTACGGCCCCAACCGGATGATCCACGAGGTCGGCCTGTTCGTCGCCGGGGGAGCCGAGACCACCCGGACGGTCATCTCCCACGGGATCCGGGTGCTGGCCGATCACCCCGACGACTGGGACCGCATCGCCGAGGATCCCGACCTGGCCGTCACCGCGGTGGAGGAGCTGGTGCGCTGGGTGACGCCGCTCAACAACTTCTTCCGTACCGCCGTTGCTGACGCGACGATCGGCGGTCGGCCGGTCTCCGCCGGGGACCGCATCATGCTGGTGTACCCGTCGGCCAACCGCGACGAGGACGTGTTCGTGCACCCGTTCCGCTTCGACATCGCCAGGAGCCCGAACCCGCACGTCGCGTTCGGCCACGGCACCCACTTCTGTCTGGGCGCGAACCTGGCCCGGCGCGAGCTGCAGGCACTGCTGCGGGCGTTGACCCGGCGGTTCAGCGCGCCGGTCGTCGTGACCGAACCCGACGTGGAGCCCAACATCTTCGCCCGTGCGGTGCGGTCGTTCCGGGTGGAGCTGGCCGCCCGCTGACGCCGCACGCGCCGGCGCTCGTGGCGGCGCCGGGGCGTCCCCTCCGAGGGGTGGCGGGCAGGCCAGAATGTCACCGATGGCGACCGCGACCACTTCTCGTGCCGCGCCCCCGAAGCTGGGCTATCGGCCGTCGCTCGACGGTCTGCGGGCGATCGCCGTCACCGCTGTCGTGCTGTACCACGCGGACGTCGGCTGGATGCCGGGCGGCTTCCTGGGCGTCGAGGTGTTCTTCGTGGTCAGCGGCTTCCTGATCACCGCGCTGCTGATCGACGAGCGCCACCACTCGGGCACGATCTCGCTCCGGAACTTCTGGGTCCGGCGAGCCCGGCGGCTGCTGCCGGCGCTGTACCTGCTGCTCCTGGTCGTGTCGGCCGCATCGCTGATCGTGTACCGCGACGCGGCCGGCCGCATGGGCGGCGACGTCCTCGCAGCGCTGCTCTACGTGTCGAACTGGTGGCAGATCTACCTGAACGAGTCGTACTTCGCGCAGGCGGGCCGGCCGCCGCTGCTGCAGCACCTGTGGTCGCTCGCCATCGAGGAGCAGTTCTACGTGGTGTTCCCAGCGCTGTTCGCGTTCGGGATGGCCATGGCGGGTCGCAAGCGGATGGCCTGGATCCTCGGCGTGGCCGCCCTGGCGTCGGCCGCTTGGATGGCCATCCGCTTCGAGGAGTTCACCGACCCGTCCGCGGTCTACTACTCGACCTTCACCCGGGCCTCTGGGCTCCTCGTCGGGGCGTTGCTCGCGCTGGTGTGGGCGCCGTGGCGGACGCGAGGCCGGGCGGGTGCCGGGGCCGGTCCGGCGCTCGATGTCGTCGGCATCGTCGGCCTGGTCGTGATCGCCTGGTTCTTCGTGCGGGTGAACGCCTTCGACGCGTTCATCTACCGGGGCGGCATGCTGGCGCTCGACGTCGTGTGCGTGGTCGTGATCGCCGTCCTGGTGCATCCGGCGAGCCGGCTCCACGTGGTGCTGGCCCTCGCGCCGCTGCGCTGGATCGGGCTTCGGTCCTACTCGATCTACCTGTGGCACTGGCCGATCTTCATGGTGACCCGTCCCGAGCTCGACCTCCCCTTCACGGGCTGGCCGGTGTTCGTGCTGCGCATCGGCCTCACGATGGGTGCCGCGGAGGTGTCGTACCGCTACGTGGAGCAGCCGTTGCGCTCGGGTGCGCTCGGCAGCTGGTGGCGTGGGTTCCGGTCCTCGACCGGCGAGCGCAGGGCGGTGTACGCCCGTCAGGTCATGGTCGTCGGCGGAACCAGCCTCGCGTTGATCGCGCTCATCGGCATCGGCCTGCAGAAGGCGGCGAGCAGCCCCGACCGGGAGAAGATCGCGCTGGAGGCGGCCGCCGTGCCCGACCTCGACGAGGCGGCGCAGTCGACCACGACGACGACCTCGCCGCCGACATCGACCACCGTCGCGGGCGAGCTCACCGCAGCCGATGGTGCCGCGGTGCCGACCACCGTCGCGCCGAGCACCACGGCCGGGGTGCCGCAGACCGCAACGAACGCGCTGGCGGTCGGCGATTCGGTCATGCTCGGCGCCTCGGGTTCCTTGCGCAGCGCCATGCCCGGTCTGACCGTCGACGCCAAGGTGGGTCGCCAGTTCGACCGGATCCTGCAGGTCGCACAGTGGTTCGTGTCGGAGGGCAAGGCGCCCGGCCCGCTCATCATCCACGCCGGGACGAACGGCACGTTCTCCGACGGCGACCTGGACCGGCTGTTCGAGATCGCCGGCGACCGCCAGGTCCTGCTGGTGAACGCCAAGGTCGAGCGACCGTGGCAGGACCTCGTGAACCAGCGGCTGGAGGCGGCGGCGGACCGCCACTCCAACGCGGTGCTCGTGGACTGGCACCAGCTGTCGGCCGACCATCCCGAGTGGTTCGCGCCCGACGGGGCCCACCTCCGACCCGCAGGGGCGCGGGCCTACGCGGAGCTGATCCGCAGCAACCTGTAGCCCAGCCCCGAACGCCACCGCTGCGATTCCGATCCGGGTGCCCGGCCCTGCCAAGATGCCGCCGGTACGGTGTCCCGGGGTCCGACGCATCTGGAGGAGTACAGGCGTGAGCATCATCGAAGGCATCCTGTCGCGGGAGATCCTGGACTCCCGGGGCAACCCGACCGTCGAGGTCGAGGTCGAGCTGGACTCCGGTGCGGTCGGCCGCGCCGCGGTCCCCTCCGGGGCGTCGACCGGTGCCTTCGAGGCGGTCGAGCTGCGCGACGGCGACGCCGAGCGCTACCTGGGCAAGGGCGTGCGGTCAGCCGTCGAGCACGTCAACGGTGAGATCGCCGACGCACTGGTCGGCTTCGACGCCGTCGACCAGCGCGACCTCGACCGGGTGCTGGTCGATCTCGACGGGACCGACAACAAGGGCAGGCTCGGAGCCAACGCCATCCTGGGCGTGTCCCTGGCCATCGCCAAGGCCGCGGCCGAGGAGCTGGCCCTGCCGCTGTATCGCTACGTCGGCGGCCCGAACGCCTGCGTGCTACCTGTGCCGATGCTCAACGTGATCAACGGCGGCGAGCACGCCGACAACAACGTGGACATCCAGGAGTACATGTTCATGCCCGTCGGCGCCGCCTCGTTCTCCGAGGCCCTGCGCTGGGGCGCCGAGTGCTACCACACGTTGAAGAAGGTCGTGCACGAGCGGGGCCTGTCGACGGCGATCGGCGACGAGGGCGGCTTCGCGCCCAACCTGGCCAGCAACGAAGAGGCCGTCGCCCTGCTGGTCGAGGCCATCGAGCGCGCCGGGCGAACCCCCGGCGACGAGATCGCGATCGCGCTCGATGCCGCCTCCACCGAGTTCTACGCGGACGGCAGCTACACGCTCGCCGGTGAGGGTCGCTCGTTGAGCTCAGCTGAGTTCGCCGACTACCTGGCCGACCTGTGCGACCGGTACCCCATCGTGTCGATCGAGGACGGGATGGCCGAAGAGGACTGGGACGGCTGGTCGGCCCTGACGGCCAAGATCGGCGACAGGGTGCAGCTGGTCGGCGACGACCTGTTCGTCACCAACTCCGATCGCCTGGCCCGTGGCATCGACCTGGGCGTCGCCAACTCGATCCTCGTCAAGGTGAACCAGATCGGCTCGCTCACCGAGACCCTCGATGCCGTCGAGCTGGCCACCCGCCACAGCTACACGTCGGTCATGTCGCACCGCTCCGGTGAGACCGAGGACGTCACGATCGCGGATCTGGCCGTCGCCACCAACTGCGGTCAGATCAAGACCGGAGCACCCGCCCGCTCGGACCGCGTCGCCAAGTACAACCAGCTGCTGCGCATCGAGGAGCAGCTCGGAGAGTCCGCGGTGTTCCGGGGGTCCGCCGCGCTCGCACCGCTGGGGCAGCACCCGGCGTGACCGAGCGATCCCGGCCACCGAAGCCGACGTCGGATCGGTCCTGGCTCCTCGGGCGTCGCAGCGCGGTGATCGCGACGGTCGTGGCGGTCACGGCGCTGCTGGTCGCCTTGCCGGCACGCAGCTACGTCAGACAGCAGTCCGAGGTCTCCGCGGCCCGGGAGCAGCTCGAGGAGATCGAGAAGGAGAACGACGAGCTCGCGGCGCGCAAGGAGCGGCTGTCGGATCCCGACGAGGTCTCCCGCATCGCCCGGCGCGACTACGGCCTGGTCGAGGTGGGCGAGGAGTCGTACTCCGTCCTGCCTCCGGCCACCGCCGGGCTCATCATGCCGAACGCGTGGCCCTTCGACCGTCTCGAGGACGGGGTGCGCACCGCGGCGGCCGGCGGCTGACCCGGCGCTCCACCACGACGCGCCCGGACCCGACGACGACCGTTACCATCGGTCGATGGCCGACGATCGTGACGCGGTGCGCGACCTCCTCGGCCGGGAGCCGCTCGCCGGCTTCACCGTCGTGGTCCGGCGAGCCGATGCCGCACCCGTCGTGATCCGCAACGACCCGCTCCTGCCCGACGGCACCCCGATGCCGACTCGCTTCTGGCTGCTCGATCCGGTCCTGAACCGGGAGATCGGCCGGTTGGAGGCGGCCGGGGGCGTCGACGCGGCCGAGCGCGAGGTCGACGGGGACGAGCTGGTCGCCGCCCACGCCCGCTACGCACGCGAGCGGGACGCGGCGATCCCTGCCGGTCACCGTGGGCCGCGCCCGTCGGGCGGCGTCGGCGGCACCCGCATCGGCGTGAAGTGCCTGCACACCCACTACGCGCACTTCCTGGCCACCGGTGACGATCCGGTCGGGCGTTGGGTCGCGGACCGCTTGCCCGCGGAGCTGCGGCAGATCGGCCAGACTCGGACCCCGACCCACGGCACGATCGACCGAGACCGACCCCAGGAGCACACCGATGGCTGACCCTGTCGCCGCGATCGACTGCGGCACCAACTCGGTGCGACTCCTCGTCTCCGACGGCGAGCGCCCGCTCGTCCGCCTCATGCGGATCACCCGACTGGGCAAGGGCGTCGACGCCACCGGACGACTCGACCCCGCGGCGATCGATCGCACCCTCGAGGTCCTCCGCGACTATCGGAACGAGATGGACCGCCTGGGGGTGACCCGAGCCCGGATGGCGGCCACGTCCGCGTCCCGGGACGCGTCGAACCGCGACGAGTTCTTCGACGCGGCCGAGGCGATCCTCGGCGCCCGGCCCGAGCTGCTCTCCGGCGAGGAGGAGGCGCAGATGTCGTTCCGAGGGGCGACCTCGGACCTCGACCCGACCGACGGTCCGTTCGTCGTCGTCGACATCGGTGGCGGTTCCACCGAGTTCGCCGTCGGCGGCACCCGGCTGGAGGGGGCGGTGTCGGTCGACATGGGCTGCGTGCGCCTGACCGAGAAGTACCTGCGCTCGGACCCGCCGCTGGCCGAGGAGCTGACCAACGCTCTGTCGATCGTCGAGCAGCACCTCCAGGACGTCGAGCGCGCCCTTCCGGGCGTCACCACCCCGCCGCGGTTCATCGGTCTCGCCGGCACGATCACGAACGTGGCCGCGGTGGAGATCGGCCTGGCGGACTACGACCCGGATCGCATCCACCACTTCGTCCTCAGCCACGAGGCGGCAGAGGACGTGTTCCGCACGCTGGCCACGGAGTCGCTGGCCGATCGGGTGCACAACCCTGGTCTGGAACGCCAGCGAGCGGACGTGATCGTGGGTGGCTGCTGCGTGCTCGTGCAGATCTTCCGCACGTTCGGCTTCGACGAGTGCCTGGTGTCGGAGTCCGACATCCTCGACGGCCTCGTCATGTCGATGCTCGACCCCGCCTGATCGCTCCCGCGGTGGCGGGGTCGGTCGCGGAGGCAGCGGTCGGTATGCTCCGCCGGTGCTGCGACGCAAGCCGCTCCCGGATCCGACGATCGCGCCGGTGACCCTCAACGGACGTCGGGTGGTCCTGCGGCCGCTGTCAGCGCACGACTTCGACTCGTGGCGCGAGGTGCGGCGGCGATGCGACGAGTGGCTGACCAGGTGGGAGCCGCGGCGCATCCCCGGCCAGCCCGACACGGTCGAGGACCGTCAGGCGTTCGGTTCGCGCTGCGCGGTGCGGATGCGGGAGATCCAGCTCGGGACCGGATACGGATTCGGCATCTTCGTCGACGGCGAGTTCACCGGAGAGATCAACGTGAACTCGATCCATCGCGGGGCGCACCAGAGCGCGTACGTCGGCTACTGGATCGACGAGCGGCTGGCCGGGCGGGGCTACATGCCCGAGTCGGTCGTCGCGGTGCTGCGGTTCTGCTTCGAGCAGCTGCTGTTGCACCGCGTGCAGATCTCGATCATCCCGCGCAACGCGGCGAGCCGCCGTGTGGTGGAGAAGCTGGGTCTGCGACCCGAGGGTGTCGCCGAGCGCTACCTGGAGATCAACGGGGTGTGGGAGGACCACATCCGATACGCGATCACGGCCGAGGAGTGGGACCTCCGCCGCGACGAGCTGCTCTCCGACTGGCTCCTCTAGCTCGACGAGGTGATCCGCCGCTGCAGGGCGGCCAGGCGCTCGGCGAACGCCGGCTGATCCATCGACCACAGCTGGTCGACGAGCTCACGCTCCACCGCGGCGTCGTGGGCGTCGATCGCGGCCACGTCGAGGATCGTCGCCTTGACCCGACGGGCGAGCTCGCGGGGCGCAGCGCCCGCCCGCCCCGCCATCTCGACCGCGGTGGCGAGGAGCTCCTCGTCGGGGACGCAGCGCCACGCCAGGCCGACCCGCTCGGCTTCGGCGCCGTCGAGCGCTTGACCGAAGAGGACCGCCGCCATCGTGGTCTGCAGCCCGGCCGCCCGCTCGAACATCCACGTGTGGCCACCGCCGGGGTGGATGCCCAGATCCAGGAAGCGGGTGTCGAAGCGTGCGGACGCGCCGGCCAGGCGGACGTCGCAGCCGAGCGCCAGGTTCATCCCGGCACCCACCGCGGCGCCGTTCACCGCGGCGATCGTCGGCAGCGGGGAACGGGCGACGGCCAGGAACCCCTCGTAGATCGCGAGAAGTCCGTCGCGTCGTGACTCGCCGAGCTGGCTGAGGTCCGCACCGGCGCAGAACGCGGGACCGGCGCCGGTGACGACGAGCGCCCCGATCGACTCGTCGGCCTCGAGGTCGGCGACCGCATCGGCCAGGGCCGCGCACAGCTCCATCGACAGCGCGTTGCGCCGGTCAGGATCGTCGATCGTGAGCACGCCGACACCGCCTCGTCGATCGATGTGGAGCAACGCCATCGCTCGGTCAGCTCCTCGCCACGGCGTCAGTCCCGGACCACGGCGGGCGAGTGCCGGAAGAACTGCTCGACGTCGCGCTCGTAGGTGTAGGTCGGCGCGTGGTCGCCGATCGTGCGGCGGAGGCGCACTGCCTCGATGAACGCCCGAACGGCCTCCGCAGAGGAGTACTCGTAGCGGAACCCTGTCTCCTTGAGCTTGCGGTTGTCCACGCCGCGCCCGTAGCGCAGCAGCTGTCGGTACTCCTCGGGCAGGTCGACGATGCCCAGCCGTGCGAGCGGCGCGGTGAGCAGTCCGGTGCCGTACGGGGGCAGGGCGATGGTCCGCTTCCCGCAGATCGCAGCGACCTCCGACCACGGGAGCAGACCGTCGCCGGCGACGTTGTAGACACCGGCCAGCTCGTGGGACAGCGTGAAGAGGATCGAGCGGATCACGTCGTCCTCCTGGACGAACTGGAAGCGGGGGTCGAACCCTGCGAGCGACGGGACGAACGGCAGGTCGAGCGCTCTGGTCAGCGGTGTCTCGATGTCGGCGCCGGTGACGTTGGCGAACCGCAGCAGCGCCACGTTGACGTGCGGGTTGTCCTCGGCGAAGTCCCACACGTAGCCCTCGACGGCCTCGAGCGAGCGCTCGACCGGGGTGCGGGCCACCCCGGAGCGCGGTGTCGTCTCCTGGAACCAGATCGGATCTGCCGACGAGCATCCGTAGACCATCGTCGAGGACTTCACGATGACGGTCCGCACCGTCGAC
>JAPXRJ010000089.1:0-10838 GCA_033813615.1 Microthrixaceae bacterium
GAACGGCATCGACCGGGATCGCTTCGCCGACGACGTGGCCGTCGAGGCGTTGAACCTGACGACCGCCATGATCGACGCCGATGATCGCCACACCGACGAGGAGCTCAACGCGCTCATCGACGCGTTCGGTCCCCGTCTCGCCGACTCCCAGTTGATCCGCGCCACGCCGGAGACGCTGCGGGGATCGACGATGCTGGCGGGGCACCGGGTGTGGTTGGAGGTCGACTCGGAGCTGTTCGGACTCCTCCTCGACGCCGACCGGAGAGACGGAACCCGCCTTGCCGACAGCTACTACGAGCGCGCCCTCGACATCGCCCACGTGGTCGCCAGCCTGGACGTGATCCCGGCCCGGGCCGAGCTGGAAGCCATCTCGGCGCTGCGGACGCGGCTGCTGGACGGCCTGCGCAGCCGCGATCCCGGTCGAGCCGCGCACGTCATGCCACCCGACTCCGCGTCGCACACCCACGACCGGACCGGCGTCCACGACGGTGACGATGGCGGTCACGACGACGGCGAACAGGAGCCGCCGCCCGACCCGCCGGCCCGACCGCTCGAGGAGCTCCTCGCCGAGCTCGACGACCTGGTCGGCCTGGAAGAGGTCAAGGCTCGTGTCCGGTTGGTGGCCGACTTCCTGCGGGTGCAGCAGCTCCGAGCCGAGCGCGACCTGCCGACCGTCGACACCTCGCACCACCTGGTGTTCACCGGCAACCCCGGCACCGGCAAGACCACCGTGGCCCGTCTGCTCGCGCAGATCTACCGGACGCTCGGCGTGGTGGACCGCGGTCACCTGGTGGAGACCGACCGATCCGGCCTGGTCGCCGGCTACGTCGGGCAGACCGCGCCGCTCGTGGCGAAGCGCTTCGACGAGGCCGACGAGGGCATGTTGTTCATCGACGAGGCCTACACGCTGGCCCGCGGCGGTGAGAACGACTTCGGGCGTGAGGCGATCGATCAGATCGTGAAGCTCATGGAAGACCGGCGGGACCGGGTCGTCCTGGTGGTCGCGGGCTACACCGACGAGATGGAGCACCTGTTGTCGGCCAACCCCGGACTGCGGTCCCGCTTCCCCACCGTGATCCACTTCCCCGACTACGCCACCGACGAGCTGGTGGCGATCGTGGACTCGATCGGAGAGAAGCAGCGCTACCGACTCACCGACGACGCACGCACCAAGCTCCGAGACGTGCTCGACGCCACCCCGAGGGGCCAGGGGTTCGGCAACGCCCGCCTGGCCCGCAACCTGTTCGAGGCGGCGATCAACCACCACGCCAGCCGGGTCATGAAGTTGGGCAGTCCGCCCACCGAAGAGGAGCTGACCACGCTGGTTCCCGAGGACCTCCCCGATCACGCCGATCCCGACGACACCGGAGTCGACACCGGAGTCGACACCGGAGTCGACGCCGGAGCGGAACCCGAGGCGACAGGGTGAAGCGCGTCCTGGCGGTGCTCGCCGCGCTGGCCATGGTGGTGGCGGCCTGGTGGATCCGCAGCGCGTTCATCGACGGCGACGGAGGAACCGGAACCGGAGGCGGCGACGAGCTCCACCTCACCTGCGGCTCGGACCTGGCGGATGTGTGCAAGCAGCTGGCGGCGGACGACGGCTCGATCCGGGTGACCGTCGTCGCCGAGGGCATGACCGCGGATCAGCTGTCGGGTGACGACGCCGAGGCGACGTTCGACGCCTGGCTGACGACAGGGCCGTGGGCGCAGATCGTCGCCGACAACCGCAGCACCGCCAACAGCAAGGGCCGGAATCCGCTCGGCGGCACGTCAGAGGTCCTCGGCCGCTCCCCCGTCACCTTCGTCGGGCCGACGGACCGACTGGACGCGCTCGCGGCACACTGCGGCGGCACGGCGACCTGGGTGTGCATCGGCGACGCCTCAGGCCAGCGGTGGGACGCGGTGGGCGGCAACCCGAGTTGGGGCCAGGTCAAGGCCGGTCTCGCACCACCGGACTCCGGTGCCGGACTGGTGGCCCTCGACCAGGCGATGGCGGACAAGGCAGACCGCACCGACTGGGACCTGACCGACCTCGACGATGCCTCCCAGTGGATGAGCCAGCTCGTCGGCGCCGCGGAGATCGCGGCGAACCCGTTGAACCTGCTGCTGACCCGCCCCGGCTCCTTCAGCATCGCCGCGCCGCTGGAACGGCAATCCGGACCCCAGCTGCAGGGCGCCGCCGACGGCTCGAGGTACTCGCTCCTCTACCCTGAACCCGTGGTGACGGCGGATGTCACGTTGAGCGCTGCGGCCGGCGGCGAGGTGGACGACCTCATCGAGCGCATCGGCGCGGACCGATTGTCCGAGGTGCTCGCCGAGCACGGTTGGCGGGTCGACGGGCAGCCCTCCGCTGCGGGCGTCGGCAGCGGAGGGGCACTGCCGAAGGGTGCGAACCTGGCGTCACCGGGTGCGCTGCAGGCGCTGCGAGAGCAGTGGAGAGGATGAGAGCCATGACCGCGAGGGATCACTCGGATCACCGATCCACCCGGCACACGAACCGTCGGCGTGCCGTGGTGACCGCCCCGCTGGTCGCGCTGGTCGCGCTCGCCACGCTCGCGGGCGCTTGCTCGGGCGGCGACGGCGGTTCCAGCGGCGGCGGCGACGACGACCGCTCCGAGTGCATCCAGGTCGACGCGGCGGTCAGCTCGGAGAAGATCGACCTGCTCGGCGACCTCGCCGAGGACTTCAACGACTCCGGGGCGGATGTCGACGGCACGTGCATCGACGTCGAGGTGCAGAAGGTCGCCTCCGGCGTCGCCGCCCAACGTCTGGCCGACGGCTGGGACACCGCCACCGACGGTCCCCGTCCGACGATCTGGTCGCCGGCATCGAGCGCCTGGGGGCAGATCCTCGACCAGCGCCTGGCTGCCGAGGGCAAGGCGCCGATGGCCACCGACCCGGTGTCGTTCATGAACACGCCGCTCGTGATCGCCATGCCGGAGCCCATGGCCACCGCGCTCGGATGGCCCGACAAGTCGATCGGCTGGTCCGACATCCTGGCGTTGTCGCGGTCGGAGGCGGGCTGGGCCGACTACGGCCATCCCGAGTGGGGCCGGTTCCGGCTGGGCAAGACCAACCCGAACTACTCGACCTCCGGCTTGCACGCGCTGATCGCGCAGACCTACGCGGCGACCGGCAAGACCGACGGACTCAGCTCCGAGGACCTGGCGAACCCCACGGTGCAGCAGTACGGCCGCGACATCGAGTCGTCGGTGGTGCACTACGGCGACATCACGATGACGTTCCTGAACAACTGGTTCCGCGCCGACCGCCGGGGAACGGCGCTCAACTACGCGTCGGCCGTCGCGGTCGAGGAGAAGTCGGTCATCGACTACAACGCGGGCAACCCCGACGGCGTGCTCGACCAGGGCGAGAAACCGCGGGAACCTCGCACCAAGCTCGTGGCGATCTATCCGACCGAGGGCACCCTCTACTCCGACAACCCGCTCTACATCCTCGACGCGGACTGGGTGAGCGGCGAGCAACGCCAGGCTGCCGAGCAGTTCCAGGACTTCGTGATGCAGCCGAAGAACCAGGAGAAGGTGCTGAAGTTCGGCTTCCGGCCCGGCAACTCGGACGTGGCCGTCGGGGCGCCCGTCTCGGTGGAGAACGGCGTCGACCCGAACCAACCCCAGACGCTGCTCGAGGTGCCGTCGGGCGAGGTCATGGTGCAGCTGCTCGACAGCTGGGCCGAGCAACGCAAGGGCGCCCGGGTCATGTTGGTGATCGATGTATCGGGATCCATGGGCGATCCGGCGGATCCGAGCGACTCGTCGGGTCCCACCAAGCTCGACCTGGCCAAGCAGGCGGTGATCGACGGACTGGACCAGTTCAAGGCCGACGACCTGGTCGGGGTGCGGGTCTTCACGAGCGGCATCGACGGCGGCGCGGCGAACTACCAGGACCTCGCGCCGGTGCAGCCCATCGGACCGAACCGCGAGCGCATCAAGAGCCAGGTCGACTCCCTCACGCCGCTGAACGGCACGCCGCTCTACGAGGTCACCCAGGTCTCCTACGACGACATGCTCCAGGGCTACGACCCGGCGCTCATCAACGCGGTGATCGTGCTCACCGACGGCCGCAACGACGACGGCGACGCCACCGACGACCGCAAGCAGCTCGACGCGCTGGTGGCTGACGTGAAGGACAACAACGACGGCGAGAACTCGCGGCCCGTGCGGATCTTCACCATCGCCTACGGCGGGGACACGAACCCGGGCGAGCTCAAGCGCATCTCCGAGGCGTCCAACGCGACCGCCTACACGGCGACGGACGCCACCACGATCAACGACGTGTTCGCGGCGGTGGTCAGCAACTTCTGACGCTGCATCCCGAGGCCGCACCCTGGCGACGGTGCCGGTGACCGTGGGACCGTCTGTGATGGCAAACCAAACCAGGTTCGAGGTTGGAGTACGACTGGTAGGATTCCTACCGTGAAGGTCACCGAGAAGGGCCAGGTCACCATCCCCAAAGACCTCCGAGACGCACTCGGCATCGCGGCGGGGACCGAGGTCGAGTTCGAACGCCGCAAGGACACCATCGTCGTACGCAAGAGCGAGGCCAGCGCCACTCGCGGGCGCCAGATCGCCGAACGCCTCAAGGGACGCGGGGACGTCGAGATGTCGACCGACGAGATCATGGCGCTCACCCGCGGCGCCTGACATGGCGAGCGGAACGCTGATCGACAGCAACGTGCTGTTGGACGTCATGACCGGCGACTCCGAGTGGGCGAGCTGGTCGACCAACGCCCTTGCGGACGCGGCCGAAGCCGGACCTCTCTACATCAACCCGATCGTCTACTCGGAGGTGTCGATCCGGTTCACCACCATCGAAGCACTCGAGGATGCCCTTCCATCGCGCGACTATCGGCGCGAGCCGCTCCCCTGGGCGGCGGCGTTCCTCGCGGGCAAGGTCTTCCTCGACTATCGGCGGAACAAGGGGATCAAGGCGACGACGTTGCCGGACTTCTTCATCGGCGCCCACGCGGCAGTCGCCGGCTTCGACCTCCTGACCCGAGACATCCGCCGATATCGGACGTACTTTCCGACCGTGTCGCTGATCACTCCCGAGTCCTGACGACGTCGGCTTCGAGCATCGAGGCCCGTCGGGCACCCTCGTCGACCGTTCACGGGCCCAACACGGCTCGTATGGGCGGCTCGAGCCCCGCCTCGGTGCTCGACCCCACTCATGATCGCCGCCAGCAGCAGGACCGACGAGGCGCTGCCTCGCAGCAGTTGCCGACGGTCGCGTCCGGCTGGTCGGGGCGAGTCCGTCCGGTGCTCGGTGGTCTCATGCTGTCCGGCAGCCAGCCCCTCGGATCGGTTCTCGCTCGCGAATCGGAGTGTCGACGCAGATTCAGGGCGATCCGATCAGTTGTTCGGCCGGCTGGCCGGGGCTCAACCGGATGGGTGACCGACGAGGAGGCGGGTGCCGACGTCGAGTTCGTCGAGCGCGAGGAGGTCAGCGTTGCGCTCGTTCCAGGTTCCGTCGCGCAGGTCCCGGCTGAGCTCGGCAACGGCCCGCTCGACAACGCGGCCCGGCATCCGGGCGAAGGCCGACGTGCCGCTTCGCGCAGTCGGGTCGAGCACCCGACCGGGGTGGGCCCAGAACGATGCGAGCGTCCAGTCGGGGGTGTCACGACTGGTCGGGACCGTCTCGACATCGACCGAGCCACCGAGCCAGGCGACGACGTCGTCGATCTTCGGGAACGTCGCCCGGTCGAGATCGGCCGCCTCTGGCAGGTAGTCCCGGTACAGCCACATCGCCGCGCACACCTCGACGTCGATCGTCACGATCACGACGGGTCCCCGAGCCACCCTTCGGAGCTCCCGGACGCCCGCCTCGGCGTCGTCGTCCCAGTGGTGGATCGTGAGCACCGCCATCGCTGCATCGACATCGCCGTCCCGCAGGGGGAGCGGCGCTGACGATCCTCGCAACGCGGGCACCCGGCCGACCGGACGCTGCGCAGCCATCACATCGCTCGGTTCGATGGCGATCACATGCCGATCCGAGGGTTCGTAGGAGCCGGACCCGGCGCCGACGTTGACGACGGTGGCGCAGTCGCCCAGTGCCGCGAGGATCCGCTCCCGGAGCGCCGGATCCTCCCGACGGGTGCCCGCGTAGCCGTGCCCGATGCGGTCGTATCTCGGGGCGTTCACGCCGACCACTCGGGCGCACTCGAGCCGAGCGTCGTCGCGGGTGACGGCCACGCCATCTCTGCGGAACCCAACCGAACCGGCGGCCAGAGACGTCTCGCTGGGCCCCACGGGGTCCGCTCGACGGCCACTGCGACGTCGGCGTCGTCGACGGGTCGCAACGGTTCGACGGTCGGCGTGCCCCGATGGTCCACGAGCAGTCGGGCGGTGCGGGCGAGCGACAGTCGCGCCCGCTCGGTGCGTCCGTCGTCGGCCGCACGTCGGATCGCCCCAACCACCTCGGCCGCAACGAGGTAGCCGGTGGCGTGGTCGAGGGCCTGCACCGGCAGCGAGACCGGGGTGGAGCTGCTCGTCCGCTCCATCCCGGCCGCGGCGATGCCGGTGGCGAACTGCACGAGGCTGTCGAATCCCCGACGATCGGCCCACGGGCCGCTGTGGCCGTAGGCGTCGAGCGACACGTCGATGAGTCCCGGCCGGATGCGCTGTCGGGCGTCGGCGTCGAGGCCGAGCCCGTCGAGGCCGCGACGGCGGTAGCCGTGCACGAGGACGTCGGCTCCGGAGAGCAGGCGCTCGAAGGTGCGACGGTCGCGGTCATCGCGTAGCTCGAGCCGGGTGCAGCGCTTACCGAGCAGCACCTCGGGCTCGAGCGCCGGTTCGTGCCAGTCGGAAGGGTCGACACGCAACACCTCGGCACCGAACCCGGCGAGAAAGCGGGTGGCGACCGGACCGGCGATCACACGCGTCAGGTCCAGCACCCGGATGCCCGACAACGGCGCCTCAGGCGTCGGAGTCCACCGTGTGAGCTCGGTGGTCGCGGCCCGGTCCCGCAGCACGACGGGCTCGGCGGCAACGGCACGTCCTTGCGGATGGGTCGCCCACGCTTCGGTGGTCCGCAGTTCCGCAGCGCACCCGCCCGCGTCGGTGACCACCGTCTCGACCTCGACGCCCGGACGTGCAGCGACGCTCCGGGCGACGGCTTCGCGATCGGGCGCGCACCCGAGTGCATCGAGCGCAGCGGCGCGGTGACGGGGGACGTTGGTGTGGATCTTGATCCACCCATCAGCGCTCGGATAGTCGCCGGCGAGCGCGTCCCACGGATCGGGGAGTCTCCAACCGTCAGGGACGATCGACCAGCCGAACCACAGGGAGGCCAGTCGTCGGTCGACCTCGACCTCGGGCGTCGGCACGAGCGTGCCCACGAGCTCGGCGACCGAGGCGCCCGCAGCACCGATCGACGCGACCGCCAGGTCGGTCACGGCGAAGCACGACGGCAGGTGCTCGTGGCCGACGACCAGGACCCTGTCGAGCGCTGAGTCGGGGAGGTCGAGCGCAGCGAAGGTCTCCCGCAGGAGTGCGTCGTCGGACCCGGTGCGGTAGTCGCCAGCCATGCCCGCACCGTACGACGGGCCTCAGTATTGATCAATCTTGATCTATCTTGTCAACATGTCGCGCTGGCTGGATCGGGACGAGGCCGTCGAGCGGCTCGGGGTCAAACAGCAGACGCTCTACGCGTACGTGAGTCGCGGGCTCGTACGGGCCGAGCCGCACCCCGACGACTCCCGTCGCAGCGTGTATGACGCCGACGATGTCGCCGAGCTGCTCGCACGACGTGAGCGGGGTCGCCGGCCAGCGGCGATCGCTGCCAGCTCGATGGCGCTCGGCGAGCCGGCGCTGCCCACCGACATCACCGTCATCCGTCATGACACCCTCTTCTATCGGGGCCACGATGTGATCGAACTGGCGCGAACTGCCACCCTCGAGTCGATCGCCGCGCTGTTGTGGGAGTCGCCGGCCGACGTGCGCTTTGTCACAGGCAACCGGCGACGTCGAGCAGCAGGCGTGTCCGCTGGCCCGGGCGGCGGTGCGCCCGAGACCTTCGCTGCACTCTCGACGGCGCTCGCGGCCATGATGGGCCGGGGCGAGCCGATCCTCGGACGGAGCGCAGAGGTCCTCGCCGCCGACGCCGCACAACTCGTCGGTCGCATTGCGGCGGTGTGCGGAGCCGGTCCGGGCGACGCCCCGGTGCACGTCCGCCTCGCCGAGGGCTGGGGTCGCCCGGCGGCCGCAGACAAGATCAGCCAGGCGCTGGCCGTGATGGCCGACCACGACCTCACGCCGTCCACCTTTGCTGCCCGGGTCGCCGCGTCGACGGGCGCGTCGATGGCCGCCTGCGTGCTCGCAGGGGTGTGCGCGCTCTCGGGTCCGCGCCACGGTGCAGCGACGTCAATGCTCCAGGAGATGCTGGAAGACTCGCATCGTGACGGGCTCGATCGAGCGCTCGGCCGCTGGCTCGATCGCGGTCTCGAACTGCCCGGGTTCGGTCATCCGCTCTACCCGAACGGCGATCCGAGGGGCACGCTGCTCGTCGACTCGCTGCGAGCGGACGAGGCGTTGCAAACGCTTGGCCGTGCGGTCGTGCGTCGGACGGGGCACTTGCCGAATTCGGACTTCGGACTCGTCGCCGTGACCCGGGCGTTCGACCTACCGCCTGACGCACCCATGCGGCTCTTCGTGATCGGCCGTGCGGTCGGCTGGTGCGCGCATGCGATGGAACAGAGTCGTGCCGGCACGATCATCCGCCCCCGCGGTCGACACGGCGGGTAGCGGACCCGCCGGGCGGGTCGCGGCGCTGCGCAGGGCGGGCATCGGCCATGTAGCTGCCCGCTGGTGGCCAGCAGTTCTGCCCAGTGGCGGCCAGTGGTTCTGCCCGCGTTGATGTCTGTTGCTCTTGCCGGGTCCCCGGTGAGGGTTGCTCCTCCTACTCGACTGGTCGGTCACCACAACCGTGACCGTCGAGCAGGAGGAGCGAGTGAAGTCGCTCCGGTCCCCACGAGGTTCACCGCACTCTTCGGTGCCGGGAGCCGTCGTCAGCGACCGATGTCGGCGGCTCGCTCACGGGAGGTCCAGGATGATGGCGATGGTCTCGCGAATCTGGCTCAGTGCCGCGGCGCCCACGTTCCCTCGCGTGCCGCCGACCCGGCCGGGCGAGACAGCACGCAGGTGTTGGCACTGCGCCGCGGATGTCGTGTCGAGACCGTTCGCCCCGTCGGGCTCGACCACGACCTCGCTGTGGAACGAACGAATCGTGCTCGTGAGCGGCACGACGTGGATCACCGAGGGCGCTGCATCGAGGATCCTCTGAGCCGTGACCAGGACTGCCGGATGCAGGTAGCCCGCCTCTCGGCCGACGGGCGCGCCCAGTTCGAGCTCGACGACATCACCCGAGGTCGGCATCGAGCCACGCAACTTCGTCGCCGCGCAAGGGCACAGCGAGCTCGGCGCCGACCAGGTCCTGACGGAGCGCTCTGACGGCGAGCGACACAGCGTTGCCGACGGTGGTGTGCAGCTCAGCCGCGAGCTGCTTGAGCTCCTCGTGCGTCGCCGTGTCGATCCTCACGCTCGTGCTGTGCATGCAGATCAGCATACATCCGGCTGGACCGAGCCCCGACGAGCGCACGCGGCGCAGCGCACGCCGTCGCTCGGATGCACCGCGGCGTGGTCAGCCTGCGCCGACCGCGTCGGCGAGCCACGCCGCATCACCGTGGTCACCGAGCGAAGAACGGGCCTTCCTCCTGGCGGTTGGACGCCAGGTCGCACACGACGTCCCGGTGGATGCACGCGTCGATCTCCCGCTGCAGCGCGTCGGTGTGCCAGCCGTTGAAGAAGTCGCCGTGCGCCGAGCGGACCGACCCCGACGAGAGGCGCAGGTCGTGGTCGGCGCCGGTGACCGGGAACCTGACGGCGACGGTCAGCTGCGGGACCGACACCGGATGGTCGTCCGGGCAGGCGCCTGCACGCGAGTAGGTCATGTGCGATCGGTGGCCCGCCACATCCGCGTGCTCGCCGTCCCAGCAGTCAGGGAAGGTCAGCACCATTGCGAGCGGGGCGGTGACCGGACACGCCGGTGGTTCATCGCTCAGGTCGGTGCGCACGCCGCAGGTCCAGCCGGCCGCCTCACCAGGCTGCACTTCGGTGGCGAACGGGTCGCCGGCCAGCATCATCAGCCCGTCGGGGTACGGCGACACGGTGCTCGGATCGATCCCGGGCGCAGCCCGGTAGTAGGCGTGGATCCCGATCGGTTCCACTGCCGTGTTGCCGTCGTACAGCGTCGGCTGCCAGTAGGCGGCGTCGTCACCGGGCTTGTCGCACGTGGTGGCACCGGAGCGCAGCGAGTCGGCTGTGCTGTGCTCGTCGGTCGTGGTCGCCCCGTAGAAGTCGTGGCGGTGCGAACGACCCACGGTGTGCGGGAACACGATCGGGTCGACCTCGGCCGAGTGCGAGTAGCCGCACTCGGCGACGAACTGGCCGAACCCGCCCTGTGCACCGAGGTGTCGCGTCGGCGTGGCGATCGTTCCGTCGGACCACACCGGCGGGTCGTCGAGAGACATGGCCATGTGGTCGTGACCTGTCGTCGCCCACGCCGCCGCGGCAGCGCTGTCGCGGACGACGGCCCCTGCCGGCTCCTCGCCGCCGAGCGTGACCGCCGCGGCTGCCATCAGCGCGAGGAGCGCGATCAGGAGCGCGGCGAGCGCGGCCCAGTGACCGCCGAGTGCGTTCGGCCGCAGCCCGGACGGCGGGATCGGCTCAGTCACCCGGCGGTGGCGCCGGCATCTGGATCGACGCCAGGTCGATCGCCATCGGCGCGGTGAACGTCGTCGGCTCGGCCGTGGTGGCCTCCGGCAT
>JAPXRJ010000090.1:0-10809 GCA_033813615.1 Microthrixaceae bacterium
CCGAGATGACGCTCTACGTCGCCGGTCGACTCCTGGCTGACCGTGCCGGCGGAGCGACCAAGCTTAACAAGGTCTTGTTCTTCACCGAGTTCACCCACTTTCGCCGCCATGGCCGGGTCATCTCGGGGTGCGAGTTCCAGAAGCTCGAGCACGGCCCCGCTCCACGGCAGCTGCTTCCGGTTCGGACTCGTCTCCTGGCCAAGGGTGATGCCGAGATCCGTGACGAGGACTTCCTCGGACGGGTGCAACACCGTCTGGCACCGCTGCGTGACGCCGACCTGTCGGTGTTCAGCGCGGAGGAGCGCCAGACCATGGATGACGTTCTCGACCAGCTCGACGGTTTGACCGCTCGCCAGGTGAGTGACCTCTCGCACGAGGAGCCCGGCTGGCAGCTCACCGAGTTGGGCGAGACGATCCCGTACTCGACCGCGACGCTCGGGTACCCACAGGTCTCGACGCCGACGACCCGACGGCTCTCGCTCGAGGCGGCAGCGAAGTACGGCATCACACTCCCTTCGTGATCCACCGCGTCGACGTCGCCGCCGACCTCACCGAGCGGATCACCAACACCTACGGGCCGAGAAGGTCGGAGCACGGCGCGCCGTCGGAGTGGGACTTCTGGGAAGGTCCGCTGGCTGCGGCACTCATCGCGTTCCGGGACTTCGAGTCGCTGCCCTTCGACCACGTGCCCGCCATCCGTCGACTCGCGATCGTCGACCCGTCGTCGGGGTCGTCATCGATCAGATTCCAGTAGTCCGGATCCACGGCGCAGTCAGCGACCTCGACCATGCCATCAATGAGCAGCACCCCGACGAACGTCAACGCACCGAACACCGAAGAGCCAGTCCGGTCCTGCGTCGTGCGCTGTTCGCAAACGCGATGTTGCTCCCACCGCCTGAACCCGCCCTTGTGAAAGACCGCTTTCGCTTCGCTCACAGGTCGACCTGTCCAATGCTGTGATCGGCCCGGCGACGCAGGCAGCGCTCCGCGAGTTCAACGAGTCCGTCGCGCGATCGGTGCAGCAGACCCTCGCTCCCGCCCTGAAGGCATTCATCGCGTCCATCGAGATGTCGCCGCTGCCGGGGCTGGAACCTGCGCTGGCTGCAATGGCGGAACAGGTCTCGCTCAACTTGCCGACCCAGGACCTCCTCGCATCCCTTGGCAACGAGTGGGCGGCCACGCTCACGGAGGCGGTCGCCGCTGCCCGAGCCGACCTACCGCAGGCGAGGACGGCCATCGAAGCAGCCCGCCACGTCGAGGTGGAGAGCACCCGCGGATAGGCCCCAGCCGTGGTTCAATCACGATCTCACGGTGGCGCGGTAGCATGACACCATGACTAGGAACATGACCGTTCGGCTCCCGGACGAGTTGGCTGCTGACACCGAGGCACTTGCACGGGTGGAGGGCAAGAGCGTGAACGAGACGATCAAGGACGCTCTGTCCGCAGCGATCGACCAGCGCCGCCGAGATCCCAAGTTCAAGAAGCGCGTACAGCAGATCATCGATGAGGACCGCGAGCTGCTCGAACGACTCGCGAAGTGAGCGTCGAGTACCTCGATCTCGCCGACTACGTCGGCATCGCCGCCGCTGTGACCGGCCTCGACGAAGGCCTCATCACGAAGGTCGCCAAGCTCGACCTGGCCGACTCGGCGCTCCACGCACCGGCGGCGGGGTTCGGCGACGACGACTTCTACCCGGACCTTGTCGACAAGGCCGCCGTCCTCATCGTCCGGCTCGCCAAGAACCACCCGCTACCCGACGGCAACAAGCGCGTCGCCTGGGTCGCGCTCCGATACTTCCTCCTCCTGAACGACTGGACGTGGGTCGAGCCGCCAACGGTCGACGAGGCCGAACACGCCGTGCTCGCAATCGCATCGGGCGAGTGGGACGAAGCACAGACCGCCACCTGGCTACGACCCCGGATCGCGCCTGACGACAGCGAGTAGACGCTGCCCCCTGCTAATCCCTTGCTCATCCGCCGACCGTCACCGCCGTGTGGCTCCGAGCTCGACACGCGCTGAGGTCGCACGGGCGTGACGAACGGGGTCCGTAGCCGATCCGCTGCCCTTCCGCTCGCCCGAACAGGGTGGGGCCCGAGCGCGACAGCCCGATCCTGACCAGTGGACCCGAATGACACGCGTGAAAGATGGTTATTGACGATCATTGCTGATAGTTAGTAAGTATCATCTGACCATGATCTACGCGTCGCCACAGCTCGGCGAACCGGAGCTGCGCGTGATCGACGAGCTGGATGAGATGCGCTCGGAGCTGCGGCACAACGTTCGCGACCGGCGACGTTGGCTCGGCAGCCTCCGTCGGCTGACCTTCGCCCGGAACGTCCAGGGCTCGAACAGCATCGAGGGGTACGACGCGTCGCTCGACGACGTCCTCGCAGCGATCGACGACGAAGAGACGCTTGAAGCCGGCGAGGAGACACGGCTCGCGCTGCGCGGCTACCGCGACGCGCTGACCTACGTCATGCAGATCGCTCGCGACGCTGATCCGCCGCCGATCGACGAGTCGCTGCTCAAGTCGCTGCAGTTCATGATGATCCGCCACGACCTGTCCAAGAACCCTGGACAGTGGCGACCTGGCGCCATCTGGGTGGAGCGGGAAGATGATCACGAGCTGGTCTACGAAGCCCCCGACCGGGAGCTCGTGCCGGAGCTGGTCAGAGAGCTCGTCGCGTCGTTGAACCAGAGCTCAGATCCCGCTGATCACGCGGTGATCAGGGCAGCCATGGCCCATCTCAACCTGGTGATGATCCACCCCTACAGCGACGGCAACGGCCGCATGGCCCGATGCCTCCAGACGCTGGTCCTCGCCCGCGAGCGGATCGTCGCCCCCGAGTTCTCCAGCATCGAGGAGTACCTCGGCCGCAACACCACCGCGTACTACGACGTGCTCGCCACGGTCGGCCAAGGGGCATGGAGCCCCGGCAACGACGCGCTGCCGTGGGTCAGGTTCTGCCTGACCGCACACCACCGCCAGGCCCAGACGCTCCTCCGCCGCGTCGAGGAGACCGAGCAGCTCTGGGCCGCCCTCGAGGATCTGGTTCGGGAGCGCGGGGTGCCGAGCCGGTCGATCGGGCCGCTCGCGGACGCCGCTCGCGGGCTCCGGCTCGGCAACGCGACCTATCGACGACTGGTCGCACAGAGCGAGGGGGAGGACATCGCCGAGCTCACCGCGACCCGTGACCTCAAACGGCTCGTCGACGCCGATCTGCTGGCCGCCCTGGGCGAGCGACGCGGCCGGACCTACACACCCAGCAAGGACCTCCGAATGCTGTGGGCGCGGATTCGGGCGAACCGGCCGAAGCGGTCGGACGAGGATCCGTTCGTCGACGTCCAGGAGCTCTAGGCGAACCGAAGCGAGTCGGCTCTACAGCGCCAGGGCAAGCGGACGATCGCGAACGACCGTGACCTCGTCGAGCCGGGCGAGCACCGCGAAGACGATCGAGGACCGCTTCACCTTGCGACCAACGGCCAGTCGGTCGACGTGGTCTCGTTCGACCTCCGGCTGGGTCTGCAGCCGGCGCCACACCTCGTTGAACATCCATGCCGGCACGAGCCGGGAGCCGCCGACGGCGTCAGTCGAGTGCTGGGTGGTGACCTCGATCCCGTGATGGTCGATGCGGCCGATCAGGTTCGGACGATGCTGTCCCAGCGTGTGGACAGTCTCGCCCGGCGCGATCACCGCCTGGATCTTCGCCAGCAGGTCCGGATCGAAATCCTCGGTTCCCATGGCGGCAACCGTACGAGCAGGGTCCGACGTTCCGGCGGGACCCACCTCACATCCCGATGTCGATGTCGGCGCCGTCGTCGGGTTCGTGCTCTTGGACGTCGACAGCCATCTCCTGCGCGCTGCTCCGTCGGACGGTGTTGCGGAACAGGTCGATCGCTTCGTCACGCGGTCGGCGGACTCGATCTCGGAGCGCAGCTGGCTCCGCAGGTTCGGCTCGCCCGGGGCGTTGGTCAGCAGCGTCGTGTCGAGCAGCGGGATCAGCGGCTGGGCGATCGACTCGGTGCTGCCGTCGGGCCGGCGGCCGAGGATGGCGTGCAGCACGGTCGCCGGATCGCTCGGAGCATCGGAGGGGTCGACCTCGACCATCTGACCGAGCCGGTTGAGCAGGGCCCGAGCCACCTCGACACCGACACGTGCTCGATCCGATTCGCCGACATCGCTGAGGGCCCGCTCGATCTGGCGGCTCAGATGCCAGGCGATCCGGTCCGGTGCCTCCGCCGCGTGGAGCGCCCGCTGGTCTGGGACGGCGTCGGCGAGGGCATGCAGGCGCGCCTTGTACGGCGAGTTCCACGAGGACTGGCTCCGGACTCTGCGCGTTCGCCGCGTGCTCTCCGCCGACGGCGGCGTCCTCTTCGACGTGGTGAGGGTGACGACGACCCTCGGGTCGAAGCGGCGATCGACGAGGTGGATACCGAGTACCTCGACCTACTGCTCGACCTGACCGGCGACACCTACATGGGAGCGTCGGTGATTGAGCTGGGCTGAGATCGGCACACGGCAGCGCGCGGGCAGTGCCGCTCCCTCTTGTGTCTTGCGTTATAATGCAAGACACATGAGGGCTCGCACCTCGCAAGCTGAACTCCAATGTGATGCCGTGCAGACGTTCATGGACGCTGCTGCCGCTCTCGGGCTCGAGGTTCGTCGCGATGATCGCCCCGACGTCGTGACCGTCGAACTGCCCACCGGCTCGCGAGCCGCGGTCGAGGTCACCGCTGTATCCGTGTTGTCGGGTGTTCCCAAGTTCAAGGTCGGTCACCGCAACCCAGGCACGTTCCACGTGGTCGTCGCGGACCAGGTCCCGGCAGCGCTGCGACCGATCCTCAACGACGCCGGCATCGGTTGGCTCGACCGCCGAGGCCACCTTCGACTCGTCACCGACAGCCTTTTCATCGACACCGACATCGCCCCTGCCAGTCGATTCGACCCTGACCGATCGAACGCTCCAGCGATCTCCGGGCGATCAGGCCTCTGCGCAGCCATCGGGCTCCTCATGCAGCCCGACGATCCGATGACCATCACGGCGATCGCCCGTCGAGCCGGGCTCGACGTCAGTTCGGTGAGCCGGGCGATGTCTGCTCTGGGTGACGCACAGCTCGCTGAACGCGTCGGCCGCGGCAGGTACCGACCGCTGACACCGGAGCTGTTCTGGGCACTCGCCGATGTCTGGCCCCGGGCTCGCACATCCATCCGGTTGCCAGCCGCAGACCTGAACGATCCGCGTCTGGGAGCGAACATCGACGACCTGGACGACCCTGGCTGGGCGATGACGGGCGAACGTGGCGCTGTGGCCTGGGGTGCGCCGCTCGTGCTCACCGGCGACTACCCGACGCGGCTGTATGTCCCCGACGACGAGTCGGTCCGCCGCGCCAGGCTCATCGGTGGCACCGACGCGACGTCCAACACGGGCCAGCCATGGATCGAGCTCGCGGTCGATCCGGTCGGACTCTTGACCCACGACCGCTTTCCCGCGACGAAGGCTGGAGCGCCGCTCGCGCATCCAGTTGCCTGCGCACTCGACCTCGCCGCCACCTCCCGGGGCCGCGAAGCGCTCGACCAATGGGAACCGCCGGAAGGATTCGTTCGCGTCTGGTGACGTTGCACTGATCGACGCCGACGACGGTGCGGTCAGCCGACTGGTCCGAACCGCCACGACGCTGTTCGACACGCCCCGCTTCCAACCGGCAGCGCTGGTCGGCGGACTCGCCGTCACCATCCGGCTGGCCACCGTGCACCGTGCGACGAACGACGTCGACACCGTCTCCGAAGGTGCGGGGCCTCGAGACCTCGTGCTGCAGTACCTGGGAGACCGAGATGCGGGCCGAGGAGAACCGCATCGAAATCGACGGCGTGAAGGTCGATGTCATGGAGACCTGGCCGCTGCCAGACAACAGCGGCGATCTCCCCGACGACGATCTCGACCGGTTGTTCGTCGTCGGCCACCGATGGGCGTTGGACGGCGCAACTCCGGTGGCGATCGACGCGGTGTCGCCCGCCGGCAGCGTCGTCGAATCGGGCACCCTGATCGTTGCGACCGTGCCTGCTCTGGTCGCCTGCAAGCTGCATGCGATCGCCGACCGGAAGGGACCGTCGCTGTCCAAGCGTGAGAGCGACGCGCTCGACCTGGTCCGTCTCTCCGGCGACCTGGTTCGCTCCGACGAATCCGTTCAAGCACTCCGGTCAGCACCGTTCGACCTCGCCACGCTCGTGGCACAGGTCGAGCGCTGGTTCATGGATGACGCGCTGCGCACCGCACGTCTGGCGACCGCCGCTGCCGTCTCCCACGGTCAGCTCGACAGCAACGCCGTTTCGACGGTCGGTCGACTCCTCCTCGAGCAGTTGAGCGAGTAGACCGCGTCTCACGATTTGTCTCACGAAACCGGTGCAACTGCCCGGAACAGGGCGGTGGGACGGAGGACCTGAGACACGGTTCATGAGGGCACTCGCGTTCATCCTCGACCACCTCTGCGACTCCGACGTCGTCGATTCCACTGCGTTGCACACGTCACCGGCGCCGACGCGCAGCTCGTGTCCCGATGGTCCGCAGGAACGCCCCACGATCCCAGGACCAGAAACGCCTGGTGGAGCGTCGGGTCAGCTCGGAGGGCTCGCAGGCCTGATCGCCTCGGGGGCGAGGGAGTTGCCGAGGGCCACTCGACCGCATGACGACGGGGCCGGCTCCTTCGCGAAGCGAGCCTCGATCCACTCCAAGGCGTTCGGCGCCCACGCCAGCATCGTCAGGATGTGGCTCAGGTGGGGGTACTCGGTGTACTTGATCGACGTGTTGCCGGTCGTGCAGTACTGGCGGACCAGCGTGCGGACGTCGCCGGCGATCATGACGCCATCACCTGGGCCGATCCCCGGCCTGTCGCCCGGGGTTCCTTCGAGGACGCCGTTGGCCCCCTGCTCGATGAGGCCAGGGATCGAAGGGGTCGGAGCGGAACCGAGGTTCACCCTGTTGACCGCGTCGACGTAGGCAGGGATGGTGTTCGGGTCTGCGTACTCGGGTTTGACCAACTGCTCCCAGGTCATGCCGGGGTACTGGAGCAGGACGTTGATGATCGACGCCTTCTCGAACCTCCCCAAGATCTCACGTCCGTAGTCGTTGACGTACGGGTCGAGGTCGATGTCGAACGATCGTCCGATGCCGACGGTGGCCATCGCGGCGATGCCGGCCCAGACGACGCTGCCCGACACGTAGTTCAAGTTGTTGGCCGGCGAGACGAGGAGCCCGCCCTCGGCGAAGCCGACGAGTTGGCGGTTGACGTCGGGCGCGTACGTCGGAGCGAGCGCGGCAGCCCAGTTGGTCGCGATCGCTCCGCCGGAGTAGCCGACCAGACCGAACCGGGTCCTGCGGTCGAGTCCGGTGTCGGCCGAGCGAGTCGCAGCGCGGATCGAGTCGATCGTGTTGTAGCCGTACTCGGGTCCCGCCGCGAAGTTGGCGTCCTGACCTTGCGTGTCGGGGATCACCACGGTGTATCCCTTGTCGAGGAGCGGCCCGATGAGGAACGCCTCGACGTTGTTGATCAAGCCTCCGAGCGTGATGCCACCGGCCACGGAGCGCGACGGGCTGTCAGCCGGGTCCAGCGAGTCGTAGAACGACTGGTACGACACGGCCTTCGACGGGTCCGGCGTCTCCGGCTTCAGGATGGAGGTGACGTTCGCGGACGGGTTCCCCTGCACGTCGGTGCTCCGATACAGCAACTGGACCGCTGTCACTGGCGTCGGGAGGCCGAGGACGTGGTAGCTCAGCGTCCTCGACTTCAGGATCTCGCCGGGCCGGTAGGACGCCAGAGGCGTGGCCCCGTCATAGGAGTAGAAGGTCTCGGACCCCGGCGCTGCGGTGCAGGCTGACAGCAGGAGTGCGACGACAGCGGTCACCAGCGTCGCGGAGAGGAGACGTTTCTTCACGGGGCACCTCGGGTCCTCACGTCGACGTGTCGAGCGTCACCAGCGTAGGCATCGTCGCCGGCTCGACTCAAAGCCTCCGTTCCACGCCGTTCGGACCTCCTCCGATCCCCGCCGGGGCCCGGTCAGTGCGTGACGCGGCGCCGCAGGCAGAGCATCACGGCGCCCACGACCACCAGCAGCGCTCCGAGCGCCAGGAGCGGTTGTGGCGTTGCCCCGGTACGAGCCAGCGTGCCGGTCGGGTTGGTGGACTCCGTCGCCTCCGACGGCTTGGAGGTGATGGAACCCGGCTCCGGGATGGCCTCGAGTGCCCCCGCGGCGACCGCTCCGTTGTCCGCCGCCGTCGTCTCGGACTCGGCGGCGGACACCTGCGCCCGGTTCACGACCGGACCCGCGGGAGCGTCAGCGGCGACCGTCGTCGTGATGAGCAGCGTCGCCGTGCCGGACGGCTCCATCGTGGCACCGAGCGCGCACGACACCGTCTGCGAGGCGGGGTTCGTGCAGGTCCAACTCGCACCGTCGACGCCGGTCGCTCCGGCGAATGTCAGCCCGGTCGGCAGCGTGTCGACGACGACGACCCCCGTCGCTCGCGACGGGCCGTTGTTGGTCACGACGAGGACCCAGGTCGCGGTCGCCGAGCGCTCCAGACGTCCCTTCAGGGTCTTGGACAGTGCGAGGTTCACCTCAGGGGTGACCGGGTCGGTGACCGTCGAGGTGTTGTTCGAAGGAGTCGGATCACCGACGTCCACGCCGGTGACGGTCACCGAGTTCGTCAGCGATCCGGACGCGTCGAGGTTCACGTCGACGACCACGGTCAGCGTGGCGGTCTGACCCGGAGCGAGGTTCGCTCCTGACCACAACCACGTGTCGGTGTCGATCGTGCCGCGGTCGACGGTGGCATCAGCGAGGGCGAAGGACGTCGGCATCGTGTCGTTGATCGACAGGTCCGCCACGGTCATGGGACCGTCGTTGCGCACCGTGATCGTGTAGGTGCCCGACGCTCCGGGGACGAGCCCGTCGCCAGAGAGCTCCTTGGCGACGACGAGGTCGGCACCCGTGACGTCGGTGTCGGTCGCGGTGTTGTTCGACGGGTCCCTCTCCGGCCCGTTCGCGCCGTCATCGGTGACGGTCGCCGTGTTCGCGATCGACGTCGTGGTCCGCGGCGACAGCGGGTCCGCGACGGTCACTGCCACCTCGAGGTCCACGACGTCGCCGACCTCGACGGTGCCGAGCGACCACGAGACCGTGTGGGTCCTCGCGTCGTAGGTGCCCCCACGAGTCGCGGACACGAACACGTGGTTCGGGTCCAGCGCGTCGCTCACCCTGACGCCCGAGGCACCCCGGGTGCCGTCGTTGGTCACCGAGATGTCGAAGGTCAGCGCCTGGCCGGGAACGACGCGGCGCTCGCCGTCGTCCTTTGTGACGACCAGGTCGACGACAGCGTCGACCTGGGTCGTGACCGAGTCGCTGTCGTTCAGCGGGTTCACGTCGTCGGAGTGGCTCACCGCCGCGTCGTTGACGACGCGGAGGCGGCCGGCCGCCAGCGGATCCGCGATGGTGGCGACGACGACGAAGCGCACCGACGGCGTCGACCCGGAGGCGCCCGACAGGTCGACACCGGTCCAGGTGACGGTGCGGGTCATCGGGTCGTAGGTGCCACCGCCGGTGGCGGAGACGAAGGTGAGGTCGGCGCCGAGCGTGTCGGTGACCGTTGCGTCGTCCGCGTTCCGGTCACCCACGCTGGCCACGACGACGTCGTAGCTGACCGTGTCGCCTGCATCGGCGGTGGCGGGCCCGGACTTGTCGATGGCCAGGTCGACCACGGAACCGAGCAGCACCGTCGCCTGGTCCTCGTTGTTCGTCGGGTCCAGGTCCGCTCCATGGGAGCCGTCGTCATGTGCCTCCGCCGCGTTCACCGTCGTCGACGCGCCGTTCGGCAACGGGTTGTCGACGTCGACGACCACTGTGCGCGTCGTCGACGCGCCCGCTCCGAGATCGAACGGGTCCCAAGTGATCACCGATCCGGTGGTGCCGTAGGAGCCGGTCGCTGAGACGAACGCGACGTCGTCCCCGAGCGTGTCGGTGAGGACGACATCATCCGCGTCGCGACCACCGAGGTTCCGAACGGTGAGCGTGTAGGTGATCCGGTCGCCGGCATCGGCGGTGACCACGTCGGCGGTCTTGACCACTTCGATGTCGACTCCGGTGACGTCGAGGGAGTCGGAACCGGTCGCCGTCACGGTCCGCTCGTGCACGCTCGGACCGGCGAGGGTCGTGGCCGACGCGTTCGCGGTGTTCGTCTGCGTCGACGGGGCGGCCACATCACCGACGAGGGTCGCCGTGAAGGAGAACGACTGCGAACCAGACGAAGCGAGCACCGTTGCGGAGTCCGCGGTCCAAGTGACGAGCGTGTCGCCGCCGGAGGGCACCGCGGTCACGGTCCAGCCCACCGGTGCCGTCGGGCTCACGTTCGTGAACACGTCGCCGTCGACGAGGTCCGAGACCGTCGCGTCGAACGCCGGTGACGTGCCGTCGTTGGTCAGACCCAGCGTGACGGTGACGCTGTCGTTCGCGGCCGCTTCGTCGGGAGCGAACGTCTTGGTCAGCGTCAGGTGCGGGACGACCACGGTGAGCGTCACCGGCGACGAGTTGAACTGGGTGCCCGCGACCGTCACCCGAGCAGTGTTGGCCAGTGTCGCGCCCGCGGTGTTCGACCCGACGTCGGTGACCCGCGCGGTCAGTTCGATCGTGAAGGAGTTGTCCGCCGCACCGGGACCGGATGCCACCGCCATGTCCTCGAACACGAAGCTGATGTTGTTGCCGGATGTCTGCGCTGCCGGAAGCGTCGGCGACCCGGTCCACGTGCCGGCGAACGACCCG
>JAPXRJ010000091.1:0-548 GCA_033813615.1 Microthrixaceae bacterium
GTCTACATCGGCGGCCACCAGAACTACGTCAACAACCCCTACGTCGGCGACAACGTCGCCGCCGGGGCGGTGCCCCGAGACGGTCTCGCAGCACTCGACCCTCGCAGCGGAGCGACCTACTCGTGGAACCCCACACGTGAGCGCGGCTGGGGCGTCTACGGCTTCCAGATCACCAACGACGGACTCTGGATCGGCAGCGACACCGAGCTCATCGCCGGCGTCCGCCGGGCCCGTCAAGCGCTGCTGCCGATCGCCGGCGGCACCACCCTGCCGGCCGACTGGACCGGCCAGCTCTCCGACACCGTCCCATCTGGCGTCGTCTCGCTGGGTCTGCTCCAGGGCGGCTCGGGCACCGCGCTCGATCGCACGGCCACCCACTCCATGACAACGGGCGCTGCCAGCGCCACGGCGACCGTCGCCGACGGCACGTCGCAGTGGCGCAACCTCCGGGGCGCGTTCATGATCGACGGCAAGCTCTACACCGGCTGGTCCGACAAGACCTTCAAGGTCCAGTCCTTCGACGGCACCACCTTCGGACCCCAGACCAA
>JAPXRJ010000091.1:648-10770 GCA_033813615.1 Microthrixaceae bacterium
GGCAACCTGACCCGCCGCAACTTCGACACCACCACCGGCCTCCCCGTCAGCGGCACCAACGTCGTGGTCTCCGGCCCCGCCAAGGGCGACGGCCACGACTGGCGAGCCCGCGACGCCTTCGTCTACGCAGAGGCCGGCCACCAGGCCCCGAACCAGGCGCCGACGGCTTCGTTCACCTCGGCCTGCAGCGGCGTCACCTGCACCTTCGACGCCTCGGCATCGGCCGACGCCGACGGCACCATCGCCGGCTACACCTGGGACTTCGGCGACGGCTCGACGCCGGGAATCGGAGCCGCTGCCAGCCACGTCTACACAGCGTCGGGCACCTACACCGTGACCCTGACGGTGACCGACAACCGAGGTGCTGTTGGCGTGCTGCAGCAGCAGGTGGAGGTGACGGTCCCGAACCAGGCGCCGACGGCGTCGTTCACCAAGACCTGCAGCGGCCTCTCCTGCTCGTTCGACGCCTCGGCATCGGCCGACGCCGACGGCACGATCACCGGCCACGCCTGGACCTTCGGCGACACCGGCACAGCGACGGGTTCCGCGCCCGACCACCTCTTCGGCGCAGCGGGCACGTACACCGTGACCCTCACGGTCACCGACGACAGCGGCGCCACCGCCTCTGCATCGACCAACGTGACGGTCACCGACCCGAGCTCCGTGGCGACGGTGGCGTTCCGCGCCGCCGCCAGCGCCTCGGCGAACGCCACGACCACGACGGTCACCATCCCGACCTCGGTCGCCGCCGGCGACCGGATGGTGCTGGTGGCGACGCACAACGTCGCGGGCGTCACGGCCACCGCTCCGACCGGTTGGACGCTGATCGATTCGGCGTCGAGCGCGACCAACACCATGCAGACCGAGGCCTGGACCCGCACCGCCACCTCCGCCGACGCCGGCAAGGCCGTGGCTGTGCGCACGTCGGCAACGGCGAAGACGTCGTTGACGCTCGGCGCCTACGCCAACGCCGCCGGCATCAGCGCCTCGGCGAAGTTCGTCGAGACGGTTGCCTCGTCCCAGCACGCCACACCGGCCGTCGCCGTGTCCCAGCCGGGTTCCACAGTCGTGTCGTACTGGGCCGACAAGTCGAGCGACAACAACGGATGGACGCTGCCCGATGGCGTCATCCGCCGAGTCGACGCTGCCGGCACGAGCAGCGGTCGCATCGTGGCCAGCCTCGCCGACACGGCGTCGGCACCGACCGGCACCTTCGGCGGCCTGGCGGCAACCGCGACCGGTGTCGCCAACAAGCGTGCGGTGACGTGGTCCTTCGTGGTGGCGCCCGACACGGCGGCGCCGAACCAGCCTCCCACGGTCAGCTTCACGAAGTCCTGCACCGGCCTCGTGTGCAGCTTCGACGCCAGCGCATCGAGCGACGTCGACGGCTCCATCGCCCGCCTCGACTGGACATTCGGCGACGGCGGCACCGGGACCGGCGTCGAGCCGAGCCGGACCTACGCAGCCGCCGGCACCTACCCGGTGACGGTGACGGCAACCGACGACCAGGGTGCGACGAACTCTTCGAGCGCCACGGTCACCGTCACCCCGCCGGCAGCGTCACAGGTCACGTTCCGCGCCGCGACGGCCGTCGACGCCAACAGCGCCACGCCGACGGTGATGACCCCGGCCACCGTGGCCGCAGGAGACCTGATGGTCCTGATCGCCACGTTGAACAACGCCGATGCGGCGATCACCGGCCCGGCGGGCTGGACGCTGGTCGACTCGGTGTCGAGCACGACCAACACCATGCAGTCAGCGGTCTGGACGAAGGTCGCTACCGCCGCCGACGCCGGCAGCTCGATCCGGGTGACCAACTCGGTGACATCCAAGTCATCGCTGTCGCTGTACGCGTACGCAGGCGCTGGCGGCATCTCGGCGATCGCCCGGGCTGTCGAGTCGGTCGCGTCGACGTCGCACACCTCGCCCACGGTGGCGGTGTCCACCCCGGGCAGCACGCTGCTCAGCTACTGGGCCGACAAGTCGAGCGACAACACCGGCTGGGCGCTGCCCGTCGGCGTCGTGGCCCGGACCCAGTCCGTCGGGACCAGCAGCGGCCGGATCGTGTCCGCGGCTGGCGACAGCGGCTCGCTGGGCATCGGCTCCGTCGGCGGCGTGGCCGCCACCGCTGCTGGCGTGGCCAACAAGCGCGCCGTCAGCTGGTCGATCGTGGTAGCACCTCCGACGTGAGCCGCAACGGAACAACCACCGAGGAGCCGTCCGAGTCCCGAAAGGGGCGCGGACGGCTCGTCGGCCTCGTCGCCACCGGCATCGTGGCCGTCGGCCTCCTCGCCCTGGCGATCGCCCAGCCGTGGTCCGACGACGCCGACAGCGCCAAGGGCACCGACGCCACCAGCACCACGAACGTCGCCACGACCGTGCCGTTCGAGGACACGCCGGCAGCGGACGTTCCGCTCGGCACCGTCTCGACGATCGCACCGGACGGCATGTGCGCTGCTGTCGTCGAACGACTGCAGCGCTACAGCGACGCCGCGGAGGCCTCCTCGGTCGATGAGCTGCAGCCCCTCTTCGACAAGCTGTCGGAGTTCGAGGGCGAGATCTTCACCTTCGCCCAGGGCGCCGAGTGGGGCGACACCATGGTCGAGCAGCTCACGATCGTCCGTCGTGAGTGGGTCGACGCCGGTTCCGCCCTCAGCCGTGAGGACGACGACGCCGCCGCGTCGAGCAGGAAGAGCGCGAACGAGCGACTCGCGAAGCTCGTCGCGGATCCTCCCTGTCCCTGACAATGAGGCCGGTGCTGCCCCTCACGCCGGGGCCGGACATGGGACGGCACTGGACTGATCGGTGGCGCTGGACTGGGTAGATGCACCCAATCCGCACGAAATCGGCGGGTCGGATTGATCGCGGGAGACCGAGCCTCCACAATGATCGGCACAACTAGAGAGGGAGTGTTTCGCATGGCTGTGGATGCGATTCGACCGGAAGGCCCCAAGCGGCGACCGGCAACGGGTAGTGACGTGCGGGCGGTCACGCCCAATCGACGGAGCATGAGCCGCGTGCTGGGCGCCGCGGTGGTGTGCGTCCTGACGCTCGCGACCGCGCTCGTCGTCGCGCCGAGCTCGGGTGCCATCTCGAACCCAGGATTCCCCAAGAAGGTGGTCTCCGCGACGTCGCCGGTCTCGTGGTCGCCGTGGGTCATGGACGGATACGTCCGGACGTTCGCCGACATGGGCAGCTACGTGATCTCGGGCGGCAACTTCACGACCGTGCGCAAGGCGAACACCTCGGCCAACGTCGCCCGCTCGAACATCGTCTCCTTCGACAAGTCGACCGGGAACATCCGCAGCTTCAACCCGGCGCCGAACGGCGAGGTCTTCAAGATCCTGCCGTCCGGTGACGGCCAGACGATCTTCGTCGCCGGCGGGTTCTCCACCGTCAACGGCCAGTCGGTCCGTTCCATCGTCAAGCTCGACGCCGTGACCGGCGCCCGCATCTCGACGTTCAACCCCGGCGCGTTCGACGGTCGCATCCACGACCTGTTCCTGCGCAACGGCAAGCTCATCGTCACCGGCCGGTTCAACAAGGTGGGCAGCACCGCTCGTTCGCTGACCGCCGGCCTCGACCCGACCACCGGCGCCCTGCAGGCCACCCCGAACCTCACCTTCACCGAGCCCCGCCGCAACGGCACCCTCAGCATCTACTCCGCGGACGTCACCCCCGACGGCTCCAAGATGATCGCCGTCGGCAACTTCACCAAGATCAACGGCCAGGGCCGCTACCAGATCGGAATGATCGACCTGGCCAACAACTCCGTGGCCGACTGGCAGACCAACCAGTACGGCGACGGCTGCAGCAAGTCCAACGAGATCTACATGCGTGACGTCGAGTTCTCACGCGACGGCAGCTACTTCGTGGTCGTCACCACCGGCGCCTACAGCCGCACCTACCTCTGCGACGTCGCCGCCCGCTGGAACACCAACGCGACCGGCTCCAACCTGATGCCCGAGTGGACCAACTACTCCGGCGGCGACACCTTCACCGCGGTCGCCATCACCGACGACACCGTCTACATCGGCGGCCACCAGAACTACGTCAACAACCCCTACGTCGGCGACAACGTCGCCGCCGGGGCGGTGCCCCGAGACGGTCTCGCAGCGCTCGACCCTCGCAGCGGAGCGACCTACTCGTGGAACCCCACACGTGAGCGCGGCTGGGGCGTCTACGGCTTCGAGATCACCAACGACGGACTCTGGATCGGCAGCGACACCGAGCGCCTCGCCGGCGGACAGTACCGACCCCGTCAAGCGCTGCTGCCGATCGCCGGCGGTACCACCCTGCCGGCCGACTCGGTGCCGAGCCTGCCCGGCAACGTCGTCTCGCTGGGTCTGCTCCAGGGCGGCTCGGGCACCACGCTCGATCGCACCTCGGTGCACCCGATGAACGAGAACGCCGCCACCGGCGCCCAGACGATCGGCAACGGCACGTCGCAGTGGCGCAACCTCCGGGGCGCGTTCATGATCGACGGCAAGCTCTACACCGGCTGGTCCGACAAGACCTTCAAGGTCCAGTCCTTCGACGGCACCACCTTCGGACCCCAGACCAACATCACCATGCAACTCGACCCCATCACGGCGTCGTTGAACCGGTTCTCCACCGAGGACCTCGCCACCATCACCGGCATGTTCTACGAACCGGTCAAGGGACGCATCTACTTCACCAAGAGCGGCCAGAACTACCTCTACTGGCGTGGGTTCTCCGGTGAGTCCAACATCGTCAACGCCGAGCGCTACGCCTCGACCTCCGGCGCCGGTGGCGTCACCTGGTCCGGCGTGCAGTCGATGTTCCTCGCCAGCGGCAGGCTCTACACCGCCGACAGCTCCGGCAACCTGACCCGCCGCAACTTCGACACCACCACCGGCCTCCCCGTCAGCGGCACCAACGTCGTGGTCTCCGGCCCCGCCAAGGGCGACGGCCACGACTGGCGAGCCCGCGACGCCTTCGTCTACGGGGGTGCGGTGACACCGCCTCCGGTCAACGAACCGCCGGTGGCACGGATCACCTCGTCGTGCAGCGGGCTCACCTGCTCGCTCAGCGGCACCACGTCGACCGATGCCGACGGCACCATCGCCGGCTACTCGTGGAACTTCGGTGACAACACCACCTCGACCGCTGCGTCGCCGTCCAAGACCTACGGCGCTGCTGGCACCTACACCGTGACGCTCACCGTCACCGACAACAGCGGCGACACCAACACGACGTCCACGTCGGTCACCGTGGTCGACCCGGGCCAGACCGGCTCGGTCAGCTTCGTCGCTGCGAACGGCGTCGACGCCAACGCGACGAACGTCACCGTCGGCATCCCGTCGTCGGTGGCGGCGGGCGACCGACTGCTCCTGGTCGCCACCCAGAACATCGCTGGCCTGACGGTTCCGACGCCCGATGGCTGGACGTTGGTGGCGTCGGAATCGAGCACGTCGAACTCGATGGGCTCCTTCGCATGGACCAAGGTCGCCACCGCGGCCGACAGCAGCGCCAACGTCAGGATCACCAACTCGGCGGTCGCCAAGACGTCGCTCGTGGTCAGCGCCTACCGGAACGCCGCGGGTCTGAGCGCCTTCGCCAAGGCGTCGGACTCGGTGGCGAGCCAACAGCACGTCACGCCGACGGTCCCGGTCGCCACGGCCGGCTCCACCCTCGTGTCGTACTGGGCGGACAAGTCGAGCGACAACACCGGCTGGACCCTCCCGGGCGGCGTCGCCAACCGACGCCAGACGGTTGGCGTCGGCAGCGGACGCGTCGTCGCCGCCATCGGTGACACGGGTGGGGTCGCGGCTGGCAACGCCGGGGGCATCGCCGCCACCGCTGCCGGCGCTGCGAACAAGCGAGCTGTCATGTGGTCCTTCGTGCTGGCTCCGGGTGGCGGCACGCCGCCACCCACCAACCAGGATCCGACGGCATCGTTCACCTACAGCTGCTCCGGACTCGTCTGCTCCTTCAACAGCACCGCTTCCTCGGACCCGGATGGCACGATCGCCAGCCGTGCGTGGACCTTCGGCGACACCACCACGTCCACGGCGACGTCGCCGTCGAAGACCTACAGCGCGGCTGGGACCTATCCGGTCACGCTGACCGTGACCGACAACCTGGGCGCCACGGCGACGGCCAACGCGAACGTCGAGGTCAGCGCCACGCCGCCGCCGGCCGGCACCGTTGCCTTCCGATCGGGCGCCGAGGCCTACACCAACGCGGCGCAGGCGACCGTCGTCGTGCCGGCGACCGTCGCGGCCGGTGACCAGCTCGTGTTGTTCGGCAGCATGAACGTCGCCGACACGGCCGTGACCGATCCCGCCGGTTGGACGCGGGTCGACTCGGCGTCGAGCACGGCCAACACCATGCAGTCCTTCGTCTGGACCAAGGTCGCCACTGCCGGCGATGCGGGCTCGACGGTCCGGGTGAACAACGCAGCGGTGGCCAAGACGACGCTGTCGCTGCTCGCCTACTCGGGTTCATCGGGGATCACGGCGTTCGCCAAGACGGTGGACACGCTGGCGTCGACCCAGCACACCACGCCCGTCGTCCCGGTTGCCACGGCCGGCTCGACGCTGCTGTCGTACTGGGCCGACAAGTCGAGCGACAGCACCGGCTGGCTGCTACCGGCTGGCGTCACCGGTCGATTGGAGACCGTCGGTGTGGGCAGCGGGCGCATCGTGTCGGCAGCGGCGGACACCGCCGGGCTGCCTGCCGGAAACGCGGGTGGCTTCACGGCAACCGGTGAAGGCGTGGCCAACAAGCGTGCGATCAGCTGGTCGATCGTGCTCGCCCCGGCGTGACGCGACGGAGCATCTGATCCGACCCACGGGTCCGGATTCCCGACGAGCCGCCCTCACGGGCGGCTCGTCCGCGTTCCGGGTCCTCGCAGGCTCAGGCCGTCGCAGAACCGCCCAGCAGGTCGTCGATGAGCGAGCCCAGTCGCTTCACCCCCGACGGCTCGGACGCGTCGGCCGCGACCGTGAACGAGTCGGGCTCCCGACGAGCCTGGTCGAGCAGGTTCCGGAACGTCGACTCGTCCTCGGCGACCGATGCCATCCCGTGCTGCTCCAAGTGGCGGGCGAAGACCAGTTGGTGACCGTCCACGTGCTCGCCCAGGTCCGGTCGGCGCGGAACCACGATCGGGAATCGGCCACGACCCCGAGCGTCCATCACCGCCCCTGGACCGCACGACAGGATCACGACATCTGAGCACTCGAGCCGTTCGAGCATCTCTGCACGGCCGAACAGCTCGGCTCCCTCTGCTGCCGTCGGTGGCGCGGAGGTTCCGTGCTGCACCATGACCACGTCGTCGGGATGGTCCTGCGCCCAACGGTCCGCCCAGCCAACCAGGCGGTCGAAGTGGTGCACGTCGGTCCCGACGCTCACGAGCACCCGCATGTCCCGGGCCGTGGCGGTCACAGGACCGGACCCACGACCGTGGCGCCAGGGTAGGCAGCGAGCTGCTCCTCCCACTGGACGGCGAACAGGTCGGTGACAGGTCGCACCAGCCGCCCTGTCATCGTCGCGGAGTCGATGCGGTCGTACACCTCGAGGTAGACCGTCTTGGCCCCGAAACGGCGGGCGAGCCAGAAGAACGGCACGGCGACGCCCGCACCGTCGGAGACGATGACGTCGGGACGCTCACGCCGTAGGGTGCCGACCGCCAGCCGGAGGTTGCGCAGCAGGTTCGGGATGTTCCGCGTGGTGGGGTGGTGCGCCAAGACGACCCGCTCCCCCACCAACGCCTCGAGCGCATCGGCGGTGTCGAAAGTGACCCAGGTCCGATCGTGGTGCTCCCACCAGGAGCGCAAGGCCAGCAGCTGGGTCAGGTGACCGCCGCTCGAGCACACGAGCAGCACCCGGTGACGCCGCGCCGGCTGGTCCCATCGGACGTCACTCGGAGAACTGTGCACGGACATCGGGTCACGATATCGGCGTCTCCCGATCTCCCCTCACAGACGAGCCGTGCCGCCGCGGCCACCGCGTCGAGCTTCGCTGTGGCGTTCGAGCATCGACACCGTCGTCATGCTGCACGGTGTCGGCCGTGTCGACTGGGCGCTCGGTCACGCCGCGTCGTTCGGCCGGTTCGCAGACGGTGACCTCGCGTCGATCCTCGCAGCGAACCCGCCCGGACAACGACACTCGGCTGGTGAGGTCCACTCGCTGCAGACCGGCACTGCCGCGTGGGAAGGGTTCGGCCGAAGAGCACCATGTCGAACCCCGCCGATGAGGTCGTCGAGTTGTTGCGCCAGCTCCGACTCCCGCACATGCGCAACGCGGCCCCCGAACTGCTCGCCACCGCGAGAGCGCAACGCTGGGACCCAGCCGAAGCGATCCGGGCGCTGCTCGCCGAGGAACTCACCGGACGACAAGCCTCGTCGATCCGTTCCCGTCGCAAAGCGGCGGGTTCCCGACCGGCAAGACCTTCGACGGCTGGGACGAGACCGTCTCCTCGATCCCCGAACCCACTCAACGAGCGCTCCGCACCCTCGAGTGGATCGATCGCCACGAGAACATCGTCGTGTGCGGCCCGTCAGGCACCGGCAAGAGCCACTTCCTCGAAGCCCTCGGCCACACCGCGATCGACGCCGGAGCGCATGTGTCGTGGTTCAGCCTCGAAGCCCTCGGCACCCTGATCGGACGCCATCGAGCCGACGACAGCACCAGCCGAGCGATCCGCAAGATCCTCCGCGCGGATGTGATCATCATCGACGACATCGGCCTCCTCCCCGTCTCGGCCGAGACCGCCGAAGCGCTCTACCGGGTCGTCGACGCCGCCTATGAGACGCGCTCCATCGCGTTGTCGAGCAACTTGCATCCCGCCGGGTTCGATGAGCTCATGCCCAAGACCATCGCCAACGCGACCGTCGACCGGCTCCTGCACCACGCACACGTCGTGCTCACCGCCGGCGACAGCATCCGGCTCACCCAAGCCACCACCGGCAAGGGGGTCACGCCCCTGGCCCACCGACCCCTACGGGCAGAACACCTGGCCACCACCGGGCAGTTCTGCTGGCCACGCCCGGGCAGAACCACTGTCCGCCAGCGGGCAGAACTCACTGGCCCTTGACAGCAGCCGGTAGCGGAGGACCCGCAACGGGAACGCACGCTCCAGCGCCTCGATGGGTGTATTCCGCGTGTTTGTCAACACCGACCGGACCCGGGGGACCTTCTCACCTGGGCTGGGTCCAAAGCGATGCTACGGGCGCCGCTGCGATGCGATCCGAGAGCACGAAGACTGACGGACCGGTGTGGAGAACGACGCCAGCGAGGAACCGCTCGCCCAGCCGGTCTCGCAACCACTCGAGATGAGCGGCGTCAGATCGGTTCGGCGACGCCGACGCCTTCACCTCGAACGCGATCACTCGATTCCCGCTGAGCTCCGTGAGCAGATCGATCTCGTGTCTACCGTTCTTCTCCCGCAGGTGGAAGAGCCTTGGCCACAGCCCACTCACGTTCAGCTCGGGTCGAAGCTGCGAGGCGACGAAGGTGTCGAGGACGCGCCCCAGGACGTTCCCTTCACGCAAGACCCCGCGGGCGTCCATGCGAAGAGCCGCAGCGACGAGCGAGGCATCCGTGATGTAGCGCTTCGGCGTCTTGACCAGTCGCGAGAGCCGATTGGTCAGCCATGCGGGAACGACGTCGAGGACGAAGAGGTTCGAGAGGAGGCGCTCGTAGGCGCCCGCCGTTCGTCGATCGATGGCGGCAGCCCCGAAGATGGTGTTGTCCGCCACGATCCCCGCCGAGTTGAGCGCCAAGACCTCGAAGTACCTCGCGAGAAGAGCGGGATCCCGGCGTGAGATGTCGACTGCATCTCGGGTCAGCACCTGGTCCAGGTAGCTGGCGAGCCACTGCTCGCGGCCCGCGTCTTCCAGTCTGAGCGCGGCGTCGGGAAACCCGCCACGGAGGGCCAGCTCGATGTACCCAGGGAGATCTGGCGGAGACGGTGGAGCGGAGAGCGCCGCTGCACCATGCTCGGCCACGACCGAGAGCGGACTCGACACCTCGGTGGAGCCGGCGATCTCACGCTCGGCGAGTCCCCACATGTCGAGGCGAACGAGCCGTCCGGTTCCGGGCCAGGTCTCGCCCTCGAGGTCGGCACGAACGCTGCCCGTCAAGATGAACCGCCCC
>JAPXRJ010000092.1:0-10757 GCA_033813615.1 Microthrixaceae bacterium
GCGGCGACGGCGATGATCACGCCCAACTTGGCGAACTCGGCAGGCTGGAGCGAGAACGGACCGAACCGGTACCAGCCCTTGGTCCCGTTCACCACGGCGCCGAGCGGCGTGAAGATGCCGGCCATCCCGACCAGCGACACGCCGTAGATGACATGCCACCAGTCGGCGATGCGTCGGTAGTCCACGAGCGCGAGAGCGGTCATCAGCCCGACGCCGAGCGCCACGAACAGCCCCTGGCGCATCATGTAGCCGGCGCCACCGCTCAGGTTGCGGGTGGCGCTGAACACCATCGCGGTGCCCATCACGACGATGAGTCCGACCACGACGGCCAGCACCACGTCGACGTGGCGCCATGGTGCGGTGAGGTCCCGGGACCGGAACCGGTCCCCTGACGCGATCGTCCGGGTCATCAGCCCGGCCCGCCCGAACCGACGTCGCGTTGGCTGGCCTGGCTCGCGGCGAGGGCCTGCAGATCGCAGTCCGCTGTCGCCGTGACCGGGCACGCCGCCGCGAGCGCGCCCTCGCTCGCCGGCTGCAGGATGCGGAACGCCAGCGGTGCAGCGACGTCGCCACCGAAGCCGGCCTCGGGAACGACCACGCTGATCGCGTACTGCGGCACGGCCCCGGGCCCGACCGGTCCCCACCCCGCGAACAGCGCGGTGTCCGCCTTGCCCTTGACCTGGGCAGTGCCGGTCTTGCCGGCCATCGGCCAGGCGGTCGGACTGGCCTTCCACGACGCGGCGGCGGTGCCTTCGCCGCTCTGGGTCACGCCGACGAGCCCGCTGACGATCTGGCTGTACTGGTCGGGTGTGATCTCGACGGTGCCCAGCACCTCGGGTTCGACGGTCATCACCACGTCGTAGTTGCCGTCCTGGCCGGGTGGGAGGGCCGGATCCTTCATCCGGGTGACCTTGGCGACGACCTGCGGCCGATACCTCGTGCCGCCGTTGGCGAGCGTGGCGTATGCATCGGCGAGCTGCAACGGGGTCACCAGCACGTCACCCTGGCCGATTGCGGTGATGATCGAGTCACCCGTGTACCAGTCCTTGGTGACGAACGCCTCCGGGTTGGCCTCGTAGGCCTCCTTGCGCTTCTGCGGCGTCGGCAGACGCCCGGCGTTCTCCCCGATGAGCCTGATCCCCGTCTTGGATCCGAGCCCGAACTCGGCCGCGGCGTCCTGGATCGGGTTCTCGCCGAAGCGGTCGCGAGCCACCCAGAACTGCTCTCCGATCCAGTAGTAGTAGACGTCGGAGCTGACCGTCAGCGATCGGGGGACGTTCACGCGCCCGTGCGCGTTGCGCCCGGCGTTCTGGTACTCGCACTTGGTCCCCTTGCAGGACTTCAGCTTGTACACGCCGTTGTCCACGTAGCTCTCGTTGCCCGTCGGCAGCAGCCCCGTCGACATCGCCGCGTACGCCGTGAACGGCTTGAAGGTCGACCCCGGCGCGTACGCGCCCTGCAGCGCCCAGTTGTAGAGCGGCCTGCCGTTCCCCGGGTCGTTGAGCTGCTTCCACAACTCCTCCGGGATGCCGTTCACCGTGAGCGACGGGTCGAACGGCGGGTAGCTCGCCATCGCCAGCACCTGACCCGTGGTCGGTTCCTGGATCACCACCGAACCCTGCGGAGCGTTGAGTCGTGAGCCGGACTTGTCGGTCCGACCGCGGAGCGATCCGATCTTTGCGGCGAGCAGACGCTCGGCCTGGGCCTGGAGGTCGATGTCAATGCTCAACCACACGTCGTCACCGGCCTGCGGTTGCTCGCGCTTGACGACGTCGATGAGGTCGCCCTTGGCGTTCACCTCGATCGTCCGGCTGCCCGGCACGGCACGCAGCTGGTCCTCGTAGGACTGCTCGACGCCGGTCTTGCCGATCAGGTCCCCGGGTTGGTACGGCTTGGGAGCCTGGCCCTCGATCGTCGTCGTCGTCGCCGGCGGATCGGTCGTCTCCGCCCCCGCTGGCAGGTCGGCGCCCTTGGCCGCGAGCTCCTTCTCGTTGATCTCACCGACGTAGCCGAGCACCTGTCCGCCCAACGACCCGTACGGGTACGAGCGGACCGAACGAGTCTCGACGATCACTCCGGGATAGCGCTCGGCGCGCTCCGACAGGTAGATCTCGACCTCTTCGGTCACGTCGTCCGCGATCGGGACATACTCCTGCGGCGCGTACCGCTTGTCGTCGTAGCGCTGCTGGATCAGCGCCACCTTCGTCGGCCGGCCCAGCTCGGTGAGCGTCTCGGCGAGCTGCTCGAAGTGAGCGGTCCTGTCGGACTCGTCCAGCTTGCGGAGCGGCTCCCGGTCGAGCGCGACGACGCGCGAGGTCCGGTTGTCGACGATCACCTTGCCGTTGCGGTCGAGGATCCGTCCCCGCGGCCCCTCCTCGTGGATGACGCGCAACCGGTTCGACGCGGACGCCACCTCGAAGCGCTGACGGTCGATCCCCTGCAGGAACCAGAGACGGACGAAGAGGGCCAGGAACAGCGACAGCGCCACGATGCCGAGCGCGCTGAGCCGGACCTGTCGGGAGTCAGCGTCCACGGCTCTGGTGCGGCATTCGTCGGGTCCGTTGAGGTTGCAGTGCGGTCGGGATGCTCATCGGACCCGTAGGTGCACCTCGTCGGGTCGGGCCCAGCGACAGGCGGCCAGCACCGGCACCGCGAGGATCCCGTTGAACGCCGCGACGATACCGACGATGGCCAGGAGGTTGGGATCGGACAATGAGCGTTGTCCCAGGAGCTGTCCGATCGCGGCGTACAGCAGCACACCGGCGGCGCTGGCGAGCACGACCAGGCCTGTCGAGATCCACTTGGTCGGTCGGGCGACCGCGTCGCCGGCCACGCCTGATCCGTAGCCGGCCAGCAGGTAGGCCAGTGCTGTCACGCCGAAGCGGCCCGGCAGGAACAGGTCGAGCGCCAACCCGCAGGCGAAGCCCACGCCCGCACCCGTCGTCGGACCCGAGGTCAGCCCGGCGCACACCGCGACCAGGAGCAGCAGGTCCGGGTGGACGCCCGCCAACCGGATCTGGGAGGCAAGTCCGACCTGAGCGACCACTGCGACGCTCACGATCAGCACCCAGCGGGCGAGCTCGTTGCCGTGGGTCATCGGCTCGACTCGGCCGCGATCGGCGCCGCCGACATGGTGCTCACCGCGGCGGCGTCCACTTGAGCACCTGCACGACGTCGAGCTGGGAGAAGTCCACGGCGTAGTTCACGAGCAGAAGCTGCATGCCGGTGTTCTCGTCGGGCGTGATCTTGTCCACCAGCCCGATCGGGATGTCCTTGGGCATCACCGAGCTCTCGAGCCCGCTGGTCAGGACGACCTCACCCGGTTCCACCGGGTCACCGATCTGGATGTTTCGATCCACGACGAACCGGCCGGAGTCGCCGCCGCCGTGGCCGACACCGAGGTCCTGCGTGGAAGCGAGCCGAATGCCGATGCGGAAGTCCGGATCCGTCGCCAACTGCACCACCGAGCGCGTCGCGCTCACGCGCTCGAGGCGACCGACCAGACCGGCCTTCGTGACCACCGGCATGCCGACGGCGAGCCCGGAGTCCGAGCCCCGGTCGATGTCCATCCGGAAGGAGTTGAAGTTCGAGTTCGGCCCGGTGGACACGCGTGCGATCTGGGTCGGGATGTCGCCGACGAAGTCGATCTGCAGCTGCTCCTGGAGCCGGCGGAGCTGCTCCACCGCGTTCGCTGCCTTCGCCTCGCCGCCCTCGAGCTCATCGACTCGTGCACGCAACCGATCGTTCTCCGCTTCGAGGCTCTCGTAGTCGGTCATCCCGCCCCACGCGTTGCGGACGGGACTGGTCACCCAGGCGACCGCACCGCCGACGGGGGAGAACACGTCGCTCGCCGTGCCGCGGATGGCGTCGAAGACCCCGACGCCGCGCGAGTCCAGGGTGATCAAGGTGACGGCAAGGAGGCTGAGGACGAGCAGGACGTACCGCGAGCGTCGTCGCGTCTCGACCGAGCGCACAGGTTTCAGTCGCGGTGCGAGGAGAACAAACCGGCCTGTTCGAGCGCCGGGAACTCCTCGAGCGCCATGCCGGATCCGAGTGCCACGGCCTCGAGGGGACGGGGTGCGATGCGGATGGGCATGCCGGTCTCGTGCGCGAGCCGGGTCGGCAGCCCCTTGAGCAGCGCACCGCCGCCGGCCAGCACGATGCCGCGCTCCATGACGTCGGCCGCCAGCTCGGGCGGTGTCTTGTCGAGCGTGACCTTGACCGAGTCCACGATCGAGGAGACCGGCTCCTCGATCGCCTCGCGGATCTCATGGGTGGAGGTGACGATCGTCTTCGGCAGACCCGTGACGAGGTCACGGCCTCGGATCTCGGCCTGCAGCTCCTGCTCCAGCTCCCATGCGGAGCCCAGCTCCATCTTGACGACCTCGGCGGTGCGCTCGCCGAGGGCCAGGCTGTACTCCTTCTTGATGTACTGGATGATCGCGTCGTCCAGTTCGTCGCCGCCGACGCGGACCGACTGGCTCGTCACCACGCCGCCGAGCGAGATCATCGCCACCTCAGTGGTGCCGCCGCCGATGTCGACGATCATGTTGCCGGTCGGCTCGTGCACCGGCAGGCCGGCACCGATCGCGGCAGCCATCGGCTCCTCGATGATGCGGGCCGGTTTGCGGGCGCCGGCGAACTCCGCCGCGTCCTGCACCGCTCGCTGCTCGACGCCGGTGACGCCCGACGGGACGCAGATGATCATGCGCGGCTTGGAGAACCGACTGCTGTGCACCCGCTGGATGAAGTAGCGGAGCATGGTCTCGCAGACCTCGAAGTCCGAGATCACGCCGTCCTTCAGCGGACGGATGGCCTGGATGTGCGCCGGCGTCTTGCCGATCATCCGCTTGGCCTCGGTGCCCACGGCCACCGCTCGGCCGTCCTTGACCGACACCGCGACCACAGAGGGCTCGTGCAGGACGATGCCCTCGCCCCGCACGTAGACGAGGGTGTTCGCCGTGCCCAGGTCGACGGCCATGTCACGGCCCAGGAAGGATGAGTTGAACCGTGCCATAGGTGCGTCCTCACACTACTCGGGCGGTGGCAGAGCAAGTGGTCGGTTGGCCACCCGCCGTGACGTCCGGCGTCGACGGGCGATCCGACGCAGACGTCGTGCGGCGACGAGCACCGCAACACAACTGCAACGACCCTACCGATTCCGATGCCGGTCCGAAAGTGCCCCATGTCGCCTTCGCACGTCGTGCTGGCGCTCTCCTCAGCTCGCACCCCTGTGACGACCCCGAGTTCGCCCGAGCGGGTCGACCGCTCCTAGCCTTCCGATTCCCCCGAGTTCAACGAGGAGCCAGCCGTGACCAGGACCTTCATCATGTGCAAGCCCGACGCTGTGGAGCGCGGCCTGGTCGGCGAGATCGTGACCCGGATCGAGCGCAAGGGCCTGCGCGTCGTCGCCATGGAGCTCCGCGTCCCGGACGTGGCGCTGGCCGAGGCGCACTACGACGAGCACTCCGACAAGCCGTTCTTCGGCGAGCTGGTGGCGTTCCTCACCCGCGGACCCGTGGTAGCGATGGTCGTCGAGGGCCCTGACGACCAGACGTGGCACCTCATGCGGACGTTGATCGGCAAGACCAAGGTCGAAGACGCTCAGCCGGGTTCGATCCGCGGCGACTTCGCCACGACGACGAACGAGAACCTGGTCCACGGATCCGACGGCACCGAGTCAGCCGCCCGTGAGATCGGCCTCTGGTTCCCCGGCCTGACCTGACCCGTCCTGACCTGACCCGTCCTGACCTGACCCGTTCTGTTCGTCGTTTCACAACGTTTTCGTTGTGAAACGACGAACAGAACCGGCGTGCGGGCCGCTCGGGCTGTCAGACGCCGTGGGCGGCGACCGCGGTTCGGGCCGGTCCGACCAGCCGGAAGCTGCCGGTGACCACGAGGAGGTCCTCTTCCTCGGCCTGACCGAGGGCCCGGACGACCGCTTCGAGCGGATCCTGGACCACCTGGACCGCCAGCCCTGCGCGCTCGCACGCCGCGCCGAGCGTCCCGGCGGGCAGAGCCCGATCGTTCGGGTCGGCGGTGGTGCACACCACCAGGTCGGGACGCAACGCGCCCACGGCCTCAGCGGTTCGGTCCGGGTCGCGCCCGGCGAGCGTGCCGAGCACGACGATGCGGGACCCGACCGTGGAGAACTCGTCGTCGAGGGTCACGGCGAGCGCCGCGATGGCGTCGGGGTTGTGCGCGCCGTCCACGATCACGAGCGGCTGAACTGACAGCACCTCGACCCGACCGTCCAGGCGGACCATCGCAAGTCCGTCGCGGACGAGGTCGGGGTCGAGCGCCCGGTCGAAGAACGACTCGACCGCAGCGATCGCGACCGCAGCGTTGTGGCCCTGCACCGGACCGTGCAACGGCAGGAACACGTCGTCGTAGCGCTCGTGGATGCCGGCCACTTCGATCAGCCGTCCTCCGACCGCCGGACGGCTGGAGAGCAGATCGAAGTCGACGCCCTCCGCGACGAGCACAGCCGGGCCCTCGGCGCTGAAGACAGCGCGCAGCTCGGGCTCCATCCGTCCGAGCACCGCGGTCGACCCGGCTCCGATGATGCCGGCCTTCTCCCCCGCCACTGCGAGCTCCCAGCCCGGGGCGAAGTCGGTGTGATCACCGCCGACGCCCGTGACGATCGACACGTGCGAGTCGACCACGTTGGTGGCGTCGTAGCGCCCGAGCAGACCGACCTCGACCACCGACACATCGACCGGCGCCTCTGCGAACCAGCGGAACGCGGCGGCGGTCAGCAACTCGAACCAGCTGGGGCGCTGCGACAGCAGCGGTTCGACGGAGCGGAGCCCGTCGAGCACCTCCGACAGCGTCTGGTCGTCGATCGGTTCGCCGTCTCGACGCAGCCGTTCGTTGATGCGCTCGAGGTGCGGACTGGTGTAGCTGCCCACGCTCAGGCCGTGTGCCGCCAGCAGACCGACGACCATCGCGGTGACCGAACCCTTGCCGTTGGTGCCGGTGACCTGGATCGCGGGGACGTCGGACTGCGGGTCGCCAAGCAGGGCCATCAGCTCGACCATCGCGTCCATACCGAGGCCCTCGACCCGCCCCGCGGCGACGCCGACGGAGCTGGACTCGTGGTCCAGATGCGAGTCGAGCCACGCAAGGCTCTCGACGATGCCCACGCTCGACTCCGTTCAGCGAGCGGTGGCGCTCAGGATGCGGCGCGGCGCGGACGACTGGAGCGGGGCTTGTCGGAGCGGGGAACCAGCGTGGGGTTCACCTTCTCCAACACCGAGTCCTCGTCGACGACCACCTTGCTCACGTCGGTGCGCGACGGCAGCTCGTACATCACGCCGAGCAGGACCTCTTCGAGGATGGCGCGGAGCCCACGAGCTCCGGTGCCCCGGGCCAGGGCCTGGTCCGCGACCGCAGCGAGCGCCTCGTCGGTGAACTCGAGCTCCACGTCTTCGAGCTCGAAGAACTTGCGGTACTGCTTGACCAGCGCGTTCTTGGGTTCGACGAGGATCTGGATGAGCGCCTCGCGGTCGAGGTTGTCGACCACACCCATGACGGGGAGGCGGCCGACGAACTCGGGGATCAGACCGAACTTCAGCAGGTCCTCGGGGAGCGCATCGGCGAACAGGTCCCCCTCGCGGCGTTCGTTGACGGAGCGGACCTCGGCACCGAAGCCGATGCCCTTCTTGCCGGACCGCTGCTCCACGATCTTGTCCAACCCGGCGAACGCACCACCGCAGATGAACAGGATGTTCGTGGTGTCGATCTGGATGAACTCCTGGTGGGGGTGCTTGCGCCCGCCCTGGGGCGGCACCGACGCCGTGGTGCCCTCGAGGATCTTCAGCAGCGCCTGCTGAACGCCTTCGCCCGACACGTCACGGGTGATCGACGGGTTCTCCGACTTGCGGGCCACCTTGTCGATCTCGTCGATGTAGATGATGCCGGTCTCGGCCTTCTTCACGTCGAAGTCGGCCGCCTGGATCAGCTTCAGGAGGATGTTCTCGACGTCCTCGCCGACGTAGCCGGCCTCGGTCAGGGCGGTGGCATCCGCGATGGCGAACGGCACGTTGAGCATCCGGGCCAGCGTCTGGGCGAGCAGCGTCTTGCCGCAGCCGGTGGGGCCGATGAGCATGATGTTGCTCTTGGCCAGCTCGACGTCGTCGGGACCCGACTTGGCGGCACCGTGCTGCACCCGCTTGTAGTGGTTGTAGACGGCGACCGACAGGATCTTCTTGGCCCGCTCCTGACCGACGATGAAGTCGTCGAGGAACGAGAAGATCTCGGCCGGCTTGGGGAGCTCGTCGAGGACCAGCTCACCGGTCTCGGCCAGCTCCTCCTCGATGATCTCGTTGCACAGGTCGATGCACTCGTCGCAGATGTACACGCCCGGGCCCGCGATCAGCTTCTTGACCTGCTTCTGCGACTTGCCGCAGAACGAGCACTTGAGGAGCTCACCTCCGTCACCGAACTTCGCCACCGGGCTCCTTCACTGCTCGACTGGGGGCACCATTGTGCACGATCCGTCAGTGGATCGCCGCGATGGGTCCGCTGTTGTCGACGATGTCGCGGGCTTCGATGACCTCGTCGATGATCCCGTACTCCTTGGCCTCCGCCGCCGTCATCACGTAGTCACGGTCGGTGTCCTTGGAGATCTTCTCGACCGACTGGCCGGTGTGGCGGCTGAGCACGTGCTCGAGCGTCTCCTTGAGCCGGATGATCTCGTTGGCCGCGATCTCCAGGTCCGACACCTGTGCGTAGCCCGACTGGGCGTAGGGCTGGTGGATCAGGACGCGGGCGTTCGGCAGTGCCAGGCGCTTGCCGGGGGTTCCAGCCGCCAGCAGCACCGCGGCGGCCGACGCGGCCTGACCGAAGCAGAGGGTGGCGATCTCGGGGCGGATGTACTGCATCGTGTCGTAGATCGCCATCAGCGCGTTGATGTCACCGCCGGGCGAGTTGATGTAGATGCTGATGTCCTTGTCGGGGTTCTCCGACTCCAGGAACAGGAGCTGCGCGCAGATCAGGTTGGCGACGGTGTCGTCGATCGGCGTGCCCAGGAAGATGATGTTCTCCCGGAGCAGCCGCGAGAACAGGTCCGAGTAGCGCTCGCCGCGGCTCGTCTGCTCGATGACGTTGGGGACCATGTAGCTCTGCGGCTGGATGGGGGGCACTCGGCTCGCTCCTGATCTGGTGCTGTGCTGCTGGATTGGGGCTGCTGTGCTGGCCTGTGTTGTGTCAGGCCCGTGGGCCGGGCCTGCGTGCGTCGGACCGGTGTGCGTCGGGCGACCGACGAGGGCACCCGGCGAGCACGTCACGCTATCCCGACGATGGGACGCTCAGTCGTGATCGTGGCCGTCGTGATCGTCGTGGCCGTCGTGATCGTCGTGATCGTCGTGATCGTGATCGTGATCGTGGGTGTGCTCGAGCGGCTGAAGGAACCTCTCGTCGATGGCGTTTCCCTCAGCATCCACCACCTCGGCCCGTTCGACCAGCCAGTCGATCGCCTTCTGGGTGGCCAGGTCAGCCCGCAGCGCGGAGAGCTGCCCGCCTGCGCGCAGCTGCTCGCGGGCGTCGTCGAGGCTGATGTCGGCCTCGCCGATCATGTCCTCGATGGCGTGGTCGACGTCCGCTTCCTCCGCGGCGATCTCCTCCGCTGCGATCACCGCACGCAGGGCCAGGTCGGCCTTGACGCCGTCGGCTGCGCTCGCCTTCAGGCCGGAGAGGAACTCGTCCTGGTCCTGGCCGATCACACGGAGGTAGTCGTCGAGGCCGATCCCCTGCTGCTGCAGCCGCATGATCACGTTCTGCAGCTGGCCCGACATCTCTGCGGACACCAGCGACTCGGGGATCTCCTCGTCGACCAGCTTCGCGAGCTCGGTGACAGCACCGGCCCGCACCGCGCCGCGGGTCTGGGACTCCCGCCCTTCGGCCAGACGGCCGCGGACGTCGTCGAGGAGCTCCTCGACGGTCTCGAACTCGGTGACGTCCGCGACCCACTCATCGGTCACCTCGGGCAGCACCCGCTCCTTGACGTCGGTGACCTCCAGACGGAACTCGACGTCGTCCTCGTCAGGGTCGGGGTGCTCGGCGGTGAACTCGAGCACGTCGCCGGCCGACGCGCCGACCAGGTGCTCGTCGAACTCGGACGCGATCATCCCGGAGCCGACGCGGTACAGGTAGTCGTCCGCCGTCAGGCCGTCGACCTCTTCCCCGTCCTGGGTGCCGGAGATGTTGATGGTGACGTAGTCGTCCTCGCCGGCGGAGCGCTCGACGACGGTCAGCTCGCCGTACTGGGCGCGCAGCCGATCGACCTGGGCGTCGACCTCTTCCTGGGGAACCTCGGGGCTGGGCACCTCGACCCGCAGGCCGGTGTAGCCGGCGACGTGGATCGTCGGGCGGACGCCCACCACCGCGGTGAAGGTGACGTCGCCGTCCTCCTGGCCCTCGGTGATGTCGAGCTCGGGCTGAGCGATAACGTCGACGTCGTGGTCGACGACGGCCTCGCTGTAGAACTCGGGGATCGCACGGTTGAGCGCTTCGGACCGGGCGTAGCCGGGCCCGATCTGCTTCTCCATGAGCGCGCGGGGGGCCTTGCCGGGACGGAACCCGGGGATCCGCACCTCCTTGGCGATCTCTTTCCAGGCCGCGGCGATGGCCGGCTCCAGCTCGGCCTCGTCCACCTGGACGGTGAGCTTGACCTTCGGTTCGAGGTCGGGGGTGTCGGGAACGGGTTCGAGCGTGGCTTTCACAGGGGCGAGAGCCTACAGCGCCGGTTGCCGGGC
>JAPXRJ010000093.1:0-10724 GCA_033813615.1 Microthrixaceae bacterium
CGGTCTCGTCGTCGAGCCGTTGCACGAGGTGGATCTCGGTGCCCACACCGACGGGCGTGCCCGCCGGAAGAGCGTCGATGGCCCGGATGATGAAATCGGTCGAACCGACCTGGTCGGCCAGCTCGCAAACGTCGTGCGCGCACTCGGGGTGCACGATGACCACGCCGTCGGGGTGCTCGGCCCGGAACGCCTCGATGTGCGACGGACGGAACCGCTGGTGCACCGAGCAGTGGCCCTTCCACAGCAGGAACGTGGCCGCCTTGACCTCGGCCTCGCTGAGGCCGCCCAGGTCCAGTCGGGGGTTCCACACCCGCATGTCGGCCTCGATGAAGCCCATCTGGTGGCCGGTGTTGCGGCCGAGGTGCTGGTCGGGGAAGAACAGGACCTGCTTGGCCCGTGGGCCGTCGGGGTCGTTGAGCGCCCACTCGAGCACCGCTCGGGCGTTGGTCGACGTGCACACGGCGCCGCCGTGACGACCCACGAACGCCTTCAGGTTCGCTGCGGAGTTCATGTAGGTGATGGGCGTGACGCGCTCGATGTCGGTCGTCTCGCCGAGCTGCTCCCAGGCCTCCTCGACAGCGTCGATGTCGGCCATGTCGGCCATCGAGCACCCTGCGTTGAGGTCCGGCAGCACGACGCTCTGGTGGTCGCCGGTGAGGATGTCGGCCGACTCGGCCATGAAGTGCACGCCGCAGAACACGATGAACTCGGCTTCGGGATGCTCCTTGGCCAGGACCGACAGGCGGAACGAGTCGCCGCGAGCGTCGGCCCAACGCATGACCTCGTCACGCTGGTAGTGGTGGCCGAGGATGAAGAGCCTCTCGCCGAGGGTCTCCTTGGCCGCGGCGATGCGCACCGCCAGTTCGTCGGGGGTGGCCGAGGAATACCGTTCCGGCAGCGCCGCCTGGAGTCGCAACATGGTGGTGAACCTCCTTGAGGCCGACACTGCGACGCGCGGGCCCTTGAGGACCTCCGATTGATGACCGGTGGGGGCAGCCTGGTCGCCACGCCACGGGGATGTCGGCCTCGGAGGTTGATGTCGCCGGCGGCCAGGCCGGCACCGCTGAGCGTACCGCTCAGCGCACCTGGGTGAACACCATCCTGTGCGGACCTGTTCCCCGCCCGACCCTCCGGGGGTCGGTGGCCGGCCCGGCGCCTGAGTGCGATCCGGGTCGTCGGTGCTGCGGGGTAGGTTCAGCCCGATGCTCGAGCGCCCGCCGGCCGGCACCATCCCCGACACGCCCGGGAGCTACCAGTTCAAGGACGCCGACGGCCGGGTCATCTACGTCGGCAAGGCCAAGTCGCTGCGCCAACGGCTCTCGAACTACTTCCAGAACCCGGCGAACCTCCCGCCCCGCACGTTCCAGATGGTGTCCACCGCCGCGTCGGTGGAGTGGATCCAGGTGCGCAACGAGGTCGAGGCGCTGATGCTCGAGTACTCGCTGATCAAGCAGCACCGCCCCCGGTTCAACGTCCGGCTCGTGGACGACAAGAGCTACCCGTTCCTGGCAGTCACCGTCTCCGACGACTGGCCCCGACCGATGGTCATGCGCGGACGGCGACGCAAGGGCGTCCGCTACTTCGGTCCGTATGCCCACGCGTACGCGATCCGCGACACGCTCGATGAGCTGCTGCGGACCTTCCCGCTGCGCACCTGCTCCGACGCCAAGTTCGGCCGTCACGCCAAGCTCGGCAAGCCGTGCCTTCTCTTCCACATCGAGAAGTGCTCCGGGCCCTGCGTGGGTGAGATCGACCGGGACGGCTACGCGGCACTGGTGAACGAGCTGCTCGAGTTCCTCGAAGGTGACACCGAGCCTGTCCTGACCCGGCTCGAGACGCAGATGGCCGAGGCCGCCGACGCGCTCGAGTTCGAGCAGGCAGCCAGGCTCCGCGACCGGTTGGCGACGGTGCGGCGGGCGATCGAACGCCAGCAGATGGTCGGGGATCGCAGCGAGGACGTCGACGTGATCGGCATCGCAGAGGACGAGCTCGAGGCGTCCGCCCAGGTGTTCTTCGTCCGCAAGGGCCGGGTGGTCGGACGGTTCGGCTTCCTGTTGGACAAGGTGATGGACCTGAGCTCCGACCAGACCGTCGCCGCCGTGCTGGAGCAGCTCTACGGCGAGGAGCCGGCGGTCGGCTACCCCAAGACAGTCCTCGTCCCCGACCTCCCCGAGGACCAGGACGTGTACCAGGAGTGGCTGACCATGCAGCGGGGGAGTCGGGTCGACATCCGGGTTCCGCAGCGGGGACCCAAGCGCGAGCTCGCCGAGACGGTCGCCGGGAACGCGGAGGAGGCCTTCGTGCGTCACCGGCTCAAGCGGGCGTCGGACCACAACAGCCGTGCCAGGGCGCTCAACGAGCTGCAGGACGCGCTCGGCCTGCCGGCCGCCCCGCTGCGCATCGAGTGCTACGACATGAGCCACCTCCAGGGCACCGACTACGTGGGCTCGATGGTGGTGCTGGAGGACGGACTGCCCCGCAAGCAGGAGTACCGGCGCTTCAAGATCCGCACCGTGGCCGGCAACGACGACTTCGCCGCCATGGAGGAGGTGCTCACACGGCGGTTGTCCAACTACCTGATCGACAAGGACAAGCCGCCGGCCGAGCGTGGTCGGTTCGCCTACCCACCGCAGCTGCTGCTGGTCGACGGCGGGAAGGGCCAGCTGGGCGTGGCCGTCAAGGTGCTCGACGAGCTCGGACTCAGCGAAGAGATCCCGGTCGCGTCGCTCGCCAAGCGCTTCGAGGAGGTGTACCTGCCCGGGCGGCCGGAGCCCGTCGAGGTCCGGCGCGGGTCAGAGGCGCTGTTCCTGCTGCAGCGCATCCGCGACGAGTCGCACCGGTTTGCCATCACCTACCACCGGGAGCTGCGCGGCAAGCGCATGACCAAGTCAGCCCTCGATGGCATCCCGGGCCTGGGGGACAAGCGCAAGCTCCGGCTGGTCAAGGAGCTGGGCGGGGTCAGGGCGGTGAAGGCCGCGGACCTCGCGACGCTGCAGGCGCTGCCGTGGCTGCCCGACGCGGTCGCCGCTGCGGTGCACGCCGCCCTGCACTCGCCGGTGCGAAGCTCGTCGTCGTAACGTCGCCCTCCGTGCCCGACCAGCCCGACCCGGCAGCGCCGCCTGACCCGCCGACGGTCGCGGACCCGTGGGAGGCGCACGCCGTGTGGTGGCAGGAGCAGTTCACCGACGGGGTCGACCCCGAGTACACCGAGCAGATCCTGCCGCTCATCGCTGCGAACCTCCCCGCCGACGGGGAGCGAAGCACCGGCTTGCTCGTCGACGTCGGCTGCGGTGAGGGTCAGGTCGCCCGCCTCGCCGCAGCCGACGGCTTCGACGTGCTGGGCGTCGATCCGGCGCGGTCGCAGGTGGTGGTCGCGCGCGAACGCGGGGGAGGCCCCCGCTACGAGCAGGGCTCGGCCACGGCCCTGCCGGTCGGCGACGGCGCAGCTGACGTCGTCGTCGCGTGCCTGGTGTTCGAGCACATCTCGGCGTTGGAGGTGGCCCTGGCCGAGGTGGCCCGAGTGCTGCGGCCGAACGGCCGCTTCCTGTTCCTGCTGAACCACCCGCTGCTGCAGACTCCGGGCAGCGGGTGGATCGACGACCAGGTGCTGGACCCGCCCGAGCAGTACTGGCGCGTCGGGCCGTACCTGACCGAGGCCGAGACGCTCGAAGAGGTGGAGAAGGACGTGTTCATCCGCTTCTTCCACCGGCCGCTGTCGCGGTACCTCAACGCGGCGCGTCAGGCGGGGCTGGTGCTGGAGCGCATGGAGGAGCCGGCGCCACCGCCGGGGTTCCTGGCCCGGGCCGAGGAGTACGCCGACGCGGCGACCGTACCGCGGCTGATGTTCCTGCGCTTCGAACGGGCCTGATCCGGCCCGTTCGGCTCAGAGCGGGTCGAAGCGGATCAGGGGCAGTCGGTCGCCGGCGCGGTGGTCACGCTGTCGGTCTTCAGGATCGTCCCGTTGGACGCGGCCTGGGCATCCTGCTGGGGCAGGGCGGCGCCGCCGAAGCTGATGGTGGCGTCCTCGCCTTCGCCATCGACCTCGACCTTCACCGGGCCTCCGAGAGTGGTGACACAGGATCCGTCCTCGTCGATGAGATCGTCCCAGGTGACGTTGCCGCTGATGAGGTGCAGCTTGAGGACGTTGGCCAGGGCGCCACGAGGGTCCTGCTCCAGGCGAGCGACCGTGGCGTCCGACAGGGCGTCCCATGCAGCGTTGGTCGGTGCGATCACCGTCCACGGGCCGCCCTCGGCGAGCTGCGTGTCGAGCCCCGCCTGCACGAGCAGGCCGGCGAACTGCGACAGATCGTCATCGGCGTCGATGAGAGCGAAGACCGACTCGGTCGGCGCCTCGGTGGTCGTGGTCGTCGGCGCCGCAGTCGTCGAGGTGGTCGTCGCCTCGCTGCCCTTGTCCTTGGCGGCCTCGTCGTCGGAGCTGCAGGCGCCCGCCACCAGGGCGAGGGCGCAGGAAAGAGCGACGACGGGCAGGAACAGCTTTGTGCGCATGGACGATCTCCTCGAGGGCCCCGGGCGAGGCCCAGGCGGGTCGACTGACCGCTTGAAACTAGCGAGCCGTCGGCCTGATGGTGAAGATGGACCGTGCCGAGCCCTCCGGCAGTAGCGTTCTGGCGGTGAGCGAGTTCCTGGTGATCACCGGCGTGTCGGGAGCGGGCCGAACCCAGTTCGGCGACTCGCTGGAAGATCTCGGCTGGTTCGTCATCGACAACATCCCGGTCGAGCTCATCCCCAAGGTGGCGGAGCTGGCCCGCTTCAAGGACCCGGGAACGCCCGTTGCGCTGGTCGTCGGGACCGGCAGCGACATCGACGGAATCGGGCCCGCCATCGACGAGCTCCGCACTTCGGGTGCCGGCGTGCGGATCGTCTTCCTCGACGCGTCGACGCCTGCGCTCGTCCGCCGCTACGGCGAGTCCAAGCGACGCCACCCGCTCGCAGCACAGGCGGGGACGGTCGCCGGGGCGATCGACCTGGAGCGCGGGGTGTTGTCGGAGGTGCGGGAGGCCGCCGATCTGGTGATCGACACCTCCGAGCTGAACGTGCACGACCTCCGTGCCCGGGTCAACGACCTGTTCGCCGGCTCCGACGACACCCGCATGCAGGTCACGCTGCAGTCGTTCGGCTACAAGCACGGCGTCCCCGCCGACGTCGACACGGTGTTCGACTGCCGCTTCCTCCCCAACCCGTACTGGGTCGACGAGCTGCGGCCGCTCACCGGCCTGGCCGAAGAGGTGCAGGAGTTCGTCGGGGCGTTCGAGCTCACCTCGGAGTTCCTCCGACGGGTCGAGGACCTGCTCGAGCTGCTGCTCCCGGCGTACCTGGCCGAAGGCAAGTCGCTTCTCACGATCGCGTTCGGATGCACCGGCGGGCGGCACCGATCCGTCGCCATCGTCGAAGCCGTCGCCGACTGGCTCCGGACCGAACGCGGCGTGGAGCCTCGGATCCGCCACCGGGATGTGGGCAAGTGAAGGCCGCTGGGTTCGGCCCCACGGTGGTGGCCGTCGGTGGAGGACACGGACTGGCCACGACGTTGCGCGCCACGCGCACCTACGCGGGCGACGTCACCGCGGTGGTGTCGGTCGCAGACGACGGGGGATCGACCGGCCGCCTGCGGGCGGCCACCCCGCGACCCGCTCCGGGCGACCTGCGCAAGTGCCTGGTGGCGCTGGCGTCGACCGACGGACCGATCGTCACGGCGATGGAGCACCGGTTCAGCAACGGCGAGCTCGACGGCCACGCGTTCGGCAACCTGCTGATCGTGGCGCTGGAGGAGTCCGAGGGCGACCTGGTCGCAGCGCTCGACGAAGCGGGACGCCTTCTGGGCTGCGTCGGCCGCGTCCTGCCGGCCACCACCCAGTCGGTGGACCTCCGCGCCCGTGTCGACTCGGGCGGCGTCGTCCGCGGCCAGGTGGCGGTGGCGGCGCGAACCGACCTGCGGGAGGTGACGGTCACGCCCGACGACGTGGTCGCGTGCGAGCCGGCGGTGGCCGCCATCGGTGCGGCGGACCAGGTGGTGCTGGGCCCCGGGTCGCTCTACACCAGCGTCCTCGCGGCGACGGCCGTCCCCGGCATCGGCGACGCCGTGCGCGGCACCGGGGCCCAGGTGGTGTACGTGTGCAACCTCCATCCGCAGGTGTCGGAGACAGCGGGGTATCGGGTGGAGGACCACGTGGCGGCGCTCGCTCGCCACGGCCTGGAGCCCGACGTGGTGCTGTATGACCCATCGACGATCGGCTGCGCCGGCGATGTGGCCGGCGCGCTCGCCGTCGCCGTCGCCGGGCAGGGCGGCCGAGCGCACGACCCGGTGTTGCTGGGCGCCGCGCTCGCCGCGCTCGCTCCCGCCCGCTCGGCCCCCGCCGGCTCCGCTCCCGGCTCCGCTCCCGGCTCCGCTCCCGGCTCCGCTCCCGGCTCCGCTCCCGGCTCTGTTCCTGTTCTGGGGCGGAAATCCCCGCCGGAACAGGATCAGCGCTCGTCGGTTCGGGAACCCTGATTGGCACGACGCGGCGTGCCGTGCTCGCATAGGGGCGCGTCGCCGCACCGTGGCGGTGACCCGGGATCTGAGACCAATCAGTCCGCCAGCCACCTGAGACGAGGGAACTGACCATGACCGTTCGCGTGGGGATCAACGGCTTCGGCCGCATCGGCCGCAACTTCTTCCGGGCCGCCAAGGCCCGCGGCGTCGACATCGACTTCGTGGCCGTCAACGACCTCGGTTCGCTCGACCAGATGGCCCTTCTGCTCAAGCGGGACTCGGTCGCCGGCACCTACCCGGGGGAGATCACCGAGGTCGACGGTGGCATCGACGTGGACGGTGACGTCCTCAAGGTCGTCCAGCACCGCAATCCCGCCGACATCCCCTGGGGCGACCTGGGCGTCGACGTGGTGATCGAGTCGACCGGCATCTTCGCCGACCGTGACAAGGCAGCCGCCCACCTCGACGGTGGCGCCCCAAGGGTGATCGTGTCTGCTCCGGCAGGTGGCGCCGACGCGACGTTCGTCGTGGGTGTCAACGACGACACCTTCGACCCCGAGCAGCACATCGTGGTCTCCAACGCATCCTGCACCACGAACTGCTTCGTGCCGCTGATCAAGGTCCTCGACGACGCGTTCGGCGTCGAGAACGGCCTCATGAACACGATCCACGCCTACACCGGTGACCAGTCGCTGGTCGACGGTCCGCACAAGGACCTGCGTCGGGCCCGCGCCGCGGCGATCAACATCGTGCCTACGTCGACCGGAGCCGCCCGGGCCACGTCGCTGGTGCTGGAGTCGATGAAGGGCCGCCTCGACGGCACGTCGCTGCGGGTCCCGGTCCCGACGGGATCGATCACCGACTTCACCGGCAACCTGTCCAAGGCCGCTACCGTCGACGAGGTCAACGAGGCGTTCAAGGCCGCCGCGTCGGAAGGCCCGCTCAAGGGCATCCTGCAGTACACCGACGAGCCGATCGTCAGCTCCGACATCGTGGGATCGCCCTACAGCTCGATCTTCGACTCCGGCTTGACGATGACCAACGGGAACCTCGTCAAGGTCCTCTCCTGGTACGACAACGAGTCCGGCTACTCGAACCGCCTGGTCGACCTGGCCCTGATCGTCGGCGCCGCCAACAAGTGATTCGCACCGGCCCACCGGGGTTCTGACCACCGAGAACGATGCTCAGCGACATTCTTGATGGTCAGAATCCGGACGTGGGACCGGTCGTGAGGGGAGAACGATGAAGTTCGGTGTGCCCGAGCTCGAGGACCTCAGCGACGTCGAGGGCCGGTCGGTCCTGGTCCGGGCCGACTTCAACGTCCCGCTCAAGGACGGCGTCATCACCGACGACCTGCGGATCCGCGCCGCCCTGCCCACGCTGCGGTGGCTGCTCGATCATGGCGCATCGGTGACGGCGTGCACCCACCTGGGTCGCCCGAAGGGCGAGCCGGATCCCGCCTACTCGGTGGAGCCGGTTCGTCAGCGCCTGGCCGAGCTGGCGCCCGGAGTGGAGCTGCTCGAGAACCTGCGGTTCGATCCGGGCGAGACCGCGAACGCCGAGGCGTTCGTGGCCGACCTGTGCAGGGGTCACGACTTCTACGTGAACGATGCGTTCGGCGCGTCGCACAGGGCTCACGCATCGATCGTCGGGCCGCCGACCGTGCTGGCGTCCGCTGCCGGCCGGCTCCTCGCCAAAGAGGTCGAGGTCCTGCTCGGCGTCCGGGAGCATCCCAACCGCCCGTTCACCGCCATCACCGGCGGATCCAAGGTGTCCGACAAGCTCGGCGTGCTGACCGCTCTGCTCGACCTGGCGGATGACATCATCATCGGCGGCGGGATGTGCTTCACCTTCTTCGGCGCGCTGGGCCACCCGATCGGCAACTCGCTGTTCGAAGCCGACCAGTTGGAGAACTGCGCCAAGCTGCTCGACGAGCACGGTGACCGCCTGCACCTGCCCGAGGACGTCGTCGGGCTCGGCCCAGGCGGCAAGATCGGCGACCCGTCCGCCGGAGGGGAGGTCCGCAACTTCGGGCGCTCGCTGCCCGAGGGCTGGATGGGCCTCGACATCGGACCAGGGGCTGCCGCAGCGTTCGGCGACACCGTCCTCGAGTCCCGCACGGTGCTGTGGAACGGTCCGATGGGCGTGTTCGAGGACCCCCGCTTCGAATCGGGCACCCGGGCGGTGGCCCAGGCTGTGGCCGAGTGTCGGGGCTTCACGGTCATCGGTGGCGGCGACTCTGCGGCGGCGATCGCCCAGTTCGGCATGGCCGACCAGGTCGACCACATCTCCACCGGTGGCGGCGCGTCGCTCGAGCTCATCGAGCAGGGCGACCTGCCCGGACTCGACGCGCTGCGTCACGCGCCGAACGTCGCCGGCTGACCGTCACCACCGCACTGACCGGCACCACCGCACTGACCGGCACCACCGCACTGACCGACCACGACTCGCACGACACGGGAGATCCCATGGCAGCAGCCCGGAAGCCGATCATCAGCGGCAACTGGAAGATGCACAAGAACCACTTCGAGGCGATCCAGGCCGTGCAGAAGCTGCACTACCGCCTCGACGGCGACGACCACGACTCCGTGATCGTGACCGTGCACCCGCCGTTCACCGACCTGCGGTCGATCCAGACGCTGATCGAGGCGGACCGGATGAAGATCGAGCTGGGAGCTCAGAACTGCCACTGGGAGGATCAGGGTGCGCTCACCGGCGAGGTCGCACCGCCGATGCTGGCCAAGCTCGACGTCGCGTACGTGATCGTCGGGCACTCGGAGCGTCGTCAGTTCTTCGGTGAGACCGACGAGACGGTGAACCTCAAGGTCAAGGCGGTGCAGAAGGCCGACATGGTCCCGATCATGTGCTGCGGTGAGACGCTCGACCAGCGCGAGGCCGGCGACGCCGAGTCGTGGGTCGAGGGCCAGATCGTGGCCGGGCTCGCCGGCGTGGGCGGCGACAAGGTCGGCGCTCTCGTGATCGCCTACGAGCCCATCTGGGCGATCGGCACAGGCCGCACCGCCACGTCGGAGGACGCACAGGCGATGTGCGCTCACATCCGCTCGGTGGTGAAGGCCAACTTCGGCGACGACGCGGCAGCGCGGGTGCGCATCCAGTACGGGGGATCGGTCAAGCCAGGCAACATCGCTGAGCTGATGTCACAAGCCGACGTCGACGGGGCCCTCGTCGGTGGCGCCAGCCTGGACCCCGACGAGTTCGCTGCCATCGTGCAGTACCGGAACCACTGACGGGGTATCCTCGAAAACCGTGTCCATCATCGACATCGTCCTCTGGGTCCTGCAGGCCGTGCTCGGCGTGGGGCTGATCTTCCTGGTGCTGATCCACTCCGGCAAGGGCGGTGGCCTGTCCGACATGTTCGGTGGTGGCCTGGGAGCGTCGGCTGCCGGTTCGACGGTGATGGAGAAGAACCTGGACCGCATCACCGTGGTCCTCGCGCTGCTGTTCGGGTTCAACACCATCCTGATGGCTTTGATCATCGACCCGACCTGACACCGACGTCGTCGGTCACACCTCCGAGTACTGCCCAGCGCGCAGCTGGCGTTCCCGGCGGTGACGGCGCATCGTTCCCACGACGTCGCCGACGGCGGAGCCGAGCAGCGCACCCACCAGCACGTCGCCGGGGTAGTGAACGCCGGTGTGCACCCGCGAGTAGGCCACAGCGCCGGCAAGGAAGTGGACAGGGAACGCCACCCATGTGAGCTCGCCGCTCATCGCGTTGGCGAACGCGAACGCGGATGCCGAATGGCCTGACGGGAACGATGGCGACGTCGGCAGCGGCACCCGTCGACCGGCGATCACCTCGAAGTGCTCGCGGTCAGGGCGCCTTCGCGGGAGCAGCCGCTTCAGCGGCTGGTTCACGACGAAGCTGGTGATGCCGATGGCGATCACGCCGTCGATGGCGGCCTGCCGGCCCCGTCGACCGCCGAGCAGCGCCGTCGCGCCGGCGATGCTGAACCACAACTTGGAGAAGTCTGCTCCTCGGGCGAGCCGCCGGAGCGCTGTGTCGAGGGTGGGCGTGGCGACACCCGCGACCGCGCCGTAGACCGCGAGGTCGAGTGCTTCGAGGTCCTCGGCAGCGTCACGCACCCACTCCAGGTCGTTGCGGTCGGCGAAGTCGAGGAGTCGGCCGACGAGGCCGGCGCTGTCCGATGGGATCGGCGGCGCGTTGTTGGTCGTCGGTTCCGACGGGGAGGTCATGGCGCGAGTGTCCCACGGG
>JAPXRJ010000094.1:0-10717 GCA_033813615.1 Microthrixaceae bacterium
GAAGGTGGCGTGGGGAGCCTGCGCCGGGACCCGGTCTGCAAGCTGTCCGTCGAGCCACGCCTCGAAGCCTCCGGCGTGCTCCACCTCGGTTCGCAGAGCAGCCGTCACCCCGAAGGTGGAGCGCTCGAGCCGCCGCGTGAGGGTGTCGGCGGCCGGAGGGGCGGTCGGGTCGACGGTTGCACCGTGGCGCTCAGGAGGCGATTGCCGGCTCGCGCTGCAGGCGGACAGTCCGATCAACGCTGCTGACTGCATCAACGTCCGTCGCGAGATCTCGAGCGTCATGGTGTTGCGGCCGCCCGCTGATCGGACCGGTCGACCGATCGCCGGTCGATGGAGCGCCGGTCGTCGGGCGTTGCAGGACTCACCAACCGTGGGTGGAGGTCCGTGGCGCGTTCGGACATGGACGACCCTTCTGCGTCGCGAGCGCCAGCGAATCGTGGCGTGTGACCAGCATCGGATGCTTCCCTGTCGGTTCGGTGTCAGATCGACGAGCTCGGCCCTCGAGCGGGAGGAGCGAGCACGTGGAGCGGCAGCACGACCTTCACCGTCGTGCCGGACGTCGCTCCGTCGGAATCGACCACGTCGACCCGGCCGCCGAGCCTCGCAACCGTCGCGGCGACGATCGCAAGACCGAGTCCGCTCCCGGGGGACGTCGTTCCCGGCAGTCGCACCAGGCGGTGGAACACCTCCGTGCGGGCCGATGGCGGAATCCCCGGACCGTCGTCGGCCACGACGAGCTCGACGTCGTGCTCGCCGGTCGTGAGCCGCAGCTGCGACCGCGTGCCCGCCGGGGTGTGGGACCGGACGTTGGCGACCAGGTTGGAGATGACCTGCTCGATCGACGCCTTCGGTGCCTCGACCCAACAGGATTCCGGGACCTCGACTTCGACCGGATGGTCGGCGTCGATGACCATCGAGTCGCTGGCCGCCAAGGCGACGAGGGTCGACAGGTCGAAGCGGACCGGCTCCGGGAGCGGGACGTCGCCGTCGGCCAGGCGCTGCACCTCGAGGAGCTGCTCGACGAGCTCGCGCAGGCGTGTGGCCTGCTGCTCGACCGCTCGCCACATCTCGGTCGATCGCTCGTCGCTCCATGGACCCTGGTCGGCACCGAGCTGCGCGTAGCCCAGGATCGCCGTGGTCGGGGTGCGCAGCTCGTGCGCGGCGTCGATCGCGAACCGCTCCGCTTCCACGCGAGTGGCCTCTTCGGTGGCGACCGCGGCTGCCAGGGCATCGACCATGGCGTTCACCGAGGTCGAGACGCGCCCGACCTCCGACGACGTTCGGGCGGGTGGGGCCCGTCGTTCGAGGTCGCCACCTGCGATCCCATCGGCGGCGTCGGCGAGCACCTCCAGCGGTCGGAGCTCCCGGCGCACGAACACCCACGCCGCCGAGGCTGCCACCAACACCACTGCGGATCCCACGACCACGACGACGCGCACCGCACGTGCGACGAGGTCGTCGCCGAACTGGGTGTCGACCGCCACCAGGAGGATGGCCTCGCCGTCGACCGACGTGACCGCCACCCATCGGTCCCCGTCGTCTGACGACACCCGGTGCACGTCGCTGCCGACCCACTCGGACAGCTCCGCAGGGAGCTTCAAGTCGGTCGGCGGTCGGCCGGCGGGCAGCGGGACCTCCTGGTCCTTCGACGTCAGCGATGCCGACAGACCGGCGGGATTCGGCAGGTCGTCGGACGTCAGCGCCGCGTAGGACAGCGGGCGCTTGCCGGACTCGATCCGCCGGAGCTGAGCACGGCTCGCCGCGTCGAGGGTGACGGACGCCGTCCCGATCTCGTCGCGAGCTCGGTCGGTGACCGCAGCGTCCACGGCGGCCACGATCGCCCAACCGAGCACGGACGTCGCTGCGACCACCAGGAGCACGGCGGCGCCGGCGACTCGGGTTCGAATCGTCATCGGCGGGCCCGGCTCGAGAACATCCCGTATCCGACGCCTCGCCGCGTCACCACCACCGGGGGACCGAGCTCGTGGAGCTTGCGCCGCAACCTCGACACCACCGTGTCCACCATCGACGGGTCTCGGTCGTCGTCGTCCCACACCAGCTCCAGGATCTGGAACCTGGTGAGCACGCGACCCTGGTTCCGGATCAGCGCCTCCAGGAGGCGGAGCTCGGTCGGGGTGAGATCGAGCGTCGTCCCGGCTCGGCGCGCCACCACGGCGGCCGGGTCGACCTCGACGTCGTCGCACCTCAGCACGTCGCCACCGTCGTCGAAGGCCCGTCCGACGAGGCGATCTGCTCGCGCCACGAGCTCGGAGAGGTCGAACGGCTTGCGGAGGTAGTCGTCGCCCCCGAGCCGCAGACCCCGGGCCGCATCGGGACCGCCGTCGCGGGCGGTCAGGAACATCACCGGCGTGTCGACACCCTCGCTGCGAAGTCGCTCGCACACCTCGAACCCGGTCATGTCGGCAACGTTGACGTCCAGGACGAACAGGTCGAAGGAGTGCTGTCGAGCCAACGTCAGCACCCTCCATCCGGCCTCGACCTCCACGACGTCGAAGCCGGCGCGCTCCAGGGCGGTGGACACGACGTCGCGGATCGCCGATTCGTCGTCGAGCACCAGGACACGGCGTCGAGGACCGACGTCGTCGGTTCCCGGCGGCCCTGCCGCGAGGTCGCGCAGCCGTGACAGCTCGTCCATGTCGTCGCACACCATCCGCTGTGATCCTGTCGGATTCCTGTCGGCGCCACTCCCAACGGGCTGAGCCCGACGGGGATCGGTGTTCATCGATCCGTGGTCGGGCTGTCGACGAGACGGCACCGGCCCGCGTGGGTCAGGCTTCGGGGAGGAAGGGGAGCGTTCGGTACCAGCGGACGAAGTTGCCCGGGGCGAAGTTGCCGGCGTCGCCGTCGACGCCATAGCGGGGGCAGCGTGACAGCAGCTCCTCGAGCACGACGCGACCCATGAGCCGCGCCGCGGACGCGCCGAGGCAGTGGTGGGCTCCGTAGCTGAACGTGAGGATCTGCGCCGGCCGACGGTCGATGCGGAGGCACTCGGCGTCGTCGCCGAACTCGCGCGGGTCGCGGTTCGCGGCGGCGTACAGCAGCATGACCTTCCGGCCTGCGGGGATGGTGGTCCCGTCGATCTCGACGTCGGTGGTGGTCGTCCGGGCGAGGCCCTGGACCGGGCTCGTGAGGCGCAGCAGCTCCTGCACGGCGTCATCGGTCAGACCCCGGTCGGCCGCGAGCGCCGCCTGCTGCTGCGGCGCCTGGTGGAGCAGGTCGAGCCCGACGCTCAGCAGTCCGGTCGTCGTGTCGTTGCCGCCGGTGATCATCGTGAACGCGAAGCCGAGGATCCGCATCGGGTCGACACCGGCGCCGTCGCCGGCCTGCACCAGCAGCGAGACGGTGTCGTCGCCGGGGTCGGATCGACGCCGCTCGATCAGGTCGGTGAAGTACTCGAAGATCTCCGCCACGGTGTCGGACGCGTCGAGCACGTCGCCGGTCGCCGACGCGGCGACCACCCGGTGCACCCACCCGTCGAAGCGGCCACGGTCCGCTTCGGGTACGCCCAGGTAGTGCGCCACCACGAAGGTGGGGAGCGGCTTGAGGAGCTCGGCCACGATGTCGCCGCCCCCGTTCGCCCGCAGCGCCTCGATTCGCTCCACGGCGAAGGCTCGGACCGCCGGCTCGATCTCTGCGACCTGTCGTGGCGTGAATCCCTTGGCGACCAACCTGCGGAACTCGGTGTGCTCGGGCGGGTCCAGGAACACCATCGGTCGGATGCTGTCGAGCCCGGCGGTCGCCATGTCGTCGTAGAGGTGGGTCAGCCCCTGAGCCGAGGAGAACGTGGTGGTGTCGCGCGCCGCGTCGAACACGTGTCGATAGCGCGACAGCACCCAGTAGTCGCCGTGTTCGACGTGGTGCACCGGATCGTCGTCGCGGAGACGGCGGTACATGGTGAAGGGATCGCGCCAGCCCTCCTCGGTCCGAGGTTCGAACAGCGCTGGGCCGTCGCTCGGCGGAGTCTCAGTCGCAGGCATGGGATTCGGTGTCGACGACGAACGCGACGGTGGCCGGAGGGATCTCGATCGATCCGTCGACGGCGCGACCGGCCATCTCCGGGAGGGTCCCGTCGGACTCGACCTCGAGCACCTCGCCGTTGAGCGACGCACTGCTGCTGTCGAGCGAGTCGCTCGTCAAGAGGTAGAGCGTCGCCTCCCCGGACGGGGTCGCGACCGAACGAGCCTCGGTCTCCGACGAGTTGACCACCGCGTAGGTCATGCCCCGCTGCGCTGCTCCCTTCGGGGCGCAGTGGGAGTACACGGCGAGATCCTCGGTGCTGACGGCGTGTTCGAGGTCGTGCACCTGCGGGCCCATGAGCCGGGCCCACAGCACCGCCGCCCAGTAGTTCGGGCGAGGGACGAGGCCGTCCTCGTCGATGAGCCCGTAGTCGCTGGCCGACAGGGTGTTGTGGAACAAGACGTCGCCGTCACCGACGGCGAGGCGGCCGAGGGTGTCGACGTAGCGGATCACGTCGCGGTAGGTCGCGGCCCAACGGTCGCCACCGCAGGCCGCCTGGGCGGTCTCGGTGATCCACATCGGTGCGCCGGGAAGGTCCGCGTCCCGCGTGGCTCGGAAGTAGGCGGCGTCCTTCGGCACTCGTCCGAGGTAGTCCTGGGTCAGGGCGATCTCGGGGCCTTCGGTCGAGCCGCACCGCTCGGAGACCTTGGGGTAGGAGTGGTAGCTCAACACGTCGAAGGCCGCTCCGGTGCGTTGCAGCACCTCCGCGGTGCTGAACGAAGCGGTGACGACCAGCGGTGTGGCCTCGGCGGCCGACCCCGGGCCGACGACCAGCAGATCCGCCATGACCTCGTCGACGACAGGTTGCAGCGTGGCGAGGTCGCGGGCGAAGTCGTCGGCGTCGTAGTCGGCGGGCATGCCGACGGGAAGCGTCGGTTCGTTGAACAGCTCCGCGGCCACCAGCGGGATGTCGTTGTCGACGCTGAACTGCAGCAGCGATCGGGCCTGGTCCGGCAGCCACCTCCCGTCTGCGTCGCGGGTGCCTGGGCTCGACGGGAACGACGTGATCACCTTGCTGTCGAGTGCGTCGGCGAACTCGCCCACGCCGCGCCACTGGTCCGCGGTGAGCACGGCGTTGAACCCCTCCGGCGCCACGCCTCCGGTGGAGCCGTCGGCGTCGAAGTAGGTGGAGTTCGCCCACGAGCCGCTGACGCGGACGTACACCGGCCCGAGTCCCTTCGCCAGGTTCCGCAGCCGCTCGGAGGACATGTCGAGGGGAGGTCGCGCCACCTTGCCGGACCCGGCGTCGTACGGCTGCCAGAACTCCCCGCCGGTCACCTCGACCATCTCGACGTTGTAGGACTGGTAGCGCGGATCGAGCTCGGCGACGACGTCATCGGTCGCCGACAGGACGACGTCCACGGCCGCTGCATCCAGCACCGTCGACGTCGTCGAGCTTCCCGAGGACTCGGCGTCGGTACCGGAGCACGAGGCCGCGAGGGCGATCGCGGCGGTGGTGGCCGCGACGGCACAGAGCCGGAGCGTCGAGGAGCGTGGTGTCTGCATCCGTGGAACCATACGAGGTGTGACCGATGGCTCGTCGTCGTCGGCGCCGGTTAGGGTCCGTCGCTGAGCCGGACCGGACCCGATGAGCGGGCGAACATCCGGGGCCGTTCCCTCCGGCTTGCGGCGGCCCAGGCCGAGAGTGGAGCAGCAGGCATGCGGAGACGAGCGATGTCGAACCGAAAGGCGGTCGCGCTGCTGCTGGTCGCTCTCGCCGCGGTGCTTCCGGCGTGCTCCAACGACGACGGCGCCACGTCGAAGACCCCCCGTGCCACGACGACGACGGCTCCGCTGGACGTGCCGTTCGGCATCGGCCGAGTGGCCGAGACCTTCGTCGACTCCTCTCGACCGACCCCCGGCGGGGAAGGTCGCGAGCCGCAACCGGATCGCACGATCATCACCTCGATCCTCTACCCGGCCGCTGGTGACCCGCAGGGCGACGAGCGTGTGGACGCGCCGCCGGCCGACTCCGGCGGGCCGTTCCCCCTCGTCGTGCTGAGCCACGGCCTCGGCGGCAACGAGGAGTACCTGACCCCGCTGGCTGAGCAGTGGGTCGCAGGCGGCTACGTCGTGGCCCTTCCCCACTTCCCCCTGACCTACGCGGGGACGCCCGGCGGCATCGACGGCGCGGACGTCCAGAACCAGCCCGGCGACGTGAGCTACGTCATCGACGAGGTGCTGAAGGCGAGCGCGGGCAGCTCGGCCCCCCTGGCCGGTCTGGTGAACCCCGAGAAGGTCGGGGCGGCCGGGCACTCCAACGGTGGGATCACGACGCTGGGCGTGGTGGGCAACAGCTGCTGTCGAGACGAGCGGATCCGCACCGCACTGGTGCTGTCGGGTACGCCGGCACCCTTCGCGGGTGGCGAGTACGACCTCACCGAGGTCCCGCCGATCATGTTCGTCCATGGCGTTGCGGACGCGCTGGTCTCCTACAACCAGACGGTGGAGACCTTCAACGAGGTAGCGACCCCGAAGGCGCTGCTGAGCCTGGAGCAGGCCGACCACGGCGACTGGCTGGCTCCGACCGACGAGGCGTTCCCCATAGCGGCACGAGCCACGACCGACTTCCTCGACGGCTACCTGAGGGGAGACCCATCGGCCGTCGAGCGGATCGCGAGCGATCAGTCGCCGCCGATCGCCACCATGCACTTCGCTCCCGACGACGACTCGGCCGTGACGGTGCCGACGGTGCCGGTGCCGGAGACGGACCGGGACGCATCGGTCAGCGCGGACACCGACCTGTCGGATGGCCAGGTCGTCACCGTCACCTGGAGCGGGTTCCTCCCCGGCAAGACCGTCAACGTCCTGCAGTGCGTCGGCGACGGGCGCGGCGGAACCGCATCCTGCGGCATCGCCGAGGGTCACGTGCTCGTCGCCAACCCGACCGGTGCCGGTTCGATCGACCTGACCATCCACACCGGAGCCTTCGCCAACGGCGTGTGCGACGCGCAGCATGCCTGCACGATTCTCGTGAACGATTCAGGACTCCTGGACCAGGACGCGTTCGTCTACTTCCCGATCACGTTCGCGAACTGACGTCGCCGTCGACTCACCGAGGCCATTCGACCGACAGCGGGGTCGGAGCCTCTACGGCTCGCCGGCGGTGTCGACCATCCACGAGACGCCGAAGCGATCGAGGCAGGCGCCGAAGCCCGCTGACCAGAAGGTCGCTTCGAAGGGCATCTGCACCTCACCGTCGGTGGAGAGCGCCTCGAAGATCCGGCGGGCGCTGTCGACGTCGGGCGCGGTGTACGCCACCGCCACACCGGTCTTCGGGCCCCCATCGCCGGTCGGGTCGTCCGAACCCATGAGCAGTGCGTCAGGCAGCGTCAACGATGCGTGCATCACCTGGTCCGGCGTCGACCCGGGCATCTGATCCACGCCCGGAGGAGTGTCGGCGTTCGTCATCACCTCCAGGTCGCCCCCGAGGACCTGCTGGTAGAAGCGGAACGCCTCGGCGCAGTCCCCGCTGAAGAAGAGATATGGGCTGATGGTCATCGTCAGGACCTCCATCGTCGGATGTGGGCATCCTTGCGTACCCGGATCGTCGGAATCCATGAGGACCGAGCCTGTGACCTCAGCCGCGTCGGCCTCGAACGATCAGCTGAAGTTGAACATCAGCGCTCGGTTCTTGGTCGTCCCGTCGCTCAGCCAGCGGCGGAACGTTCATGGGAGGTCTGCGGGGGTCACGATGTCGATCTCGGTGATCGACGCGGAGAAGTCCCGCGAGTTGTTCTCCGACACCAACCCGTGCAGCCTGAGGAGCAGCTGCATCGGGTGCAAGGAGTCGTCGTATCGGCTCCCCGAGTGGATGGCACTGCAACGACGCGTAGATCAGCACGTCCGCGTCGAAAGCATCCATCACGTACCAAGTTCAGCGCTTGTCGCGCCCGGCACGTACTTCGCTGCACCGACCCTTGCCAGGGAGGCACTGGTTTCGCTATCGTACAACCAGATGGTTGTAGATCACGAGCTGAGCGATGCTGAAGTCGACCGGTTGTTCCGTGCCCTCGCGGACGCGACCCGGCGCGACATCGTCCGCCGGACCTTGTCGGCGCCGGCGTCGGTGTCGGAGCTGGCGACCTCCTACGACATGTCCTTCGCCGCGGTCCAGAAGCACGTCGCTGTGCTGGAGGTGGCCGGTCTCGTGACGAAGGAAGCCCACGGTCGTGAGCGCCGCGTGCACGGCAACCAGGAGATGATCGGTCGCGCTCAAGATCTCCTCGACGCCTACGAGCAGATCTGGCGTGGCCGCGTCGACCGACTCGATGCCCTGCTGGCGGAGCGCGACCCGAGCACCGAGACGATCGACGGCGACTGATCCCGCAGCACCGCCGTCACGACCCACCCTGAACCCCAGACCCAGGAGCACACCATGCCGATCACCGCCGTGAACCGAGACCCCGAGGCACTGACCATGACCGTGGTCGCCGACTTCGATGCGCCGCTCCGACGGCTCTGGGACGCCTACCTCGACCCGCGACTCCTCGAGCGCTTCTGGGGGCCGCCGACCTACCCGGCCATCTTCAGTCGTCACGACGGCTGCGTCGGTGGGCGCAGCGAGTACGCGATGACCGGTCCCGACGGCGACGCCTCCCGCGGCTACTGGGAGTGGGTCGCGGTCGATCCGCTCAAGCGCTTCGAGGTGCGCGACGGCTTCGCGAACGCCGACGGCAGCGCCAACGACGCCATGCCGTCGATGCGGATGGTGTTCGACTTCGAGCCGGTCGGCGACGCGTCGCGCGTCACCACGACGACCTACTTCGATTCGCTGGAGCAGCTCGAGCAGCTCCTCGAGATGGGCATGGAGGAGGGCATGTCCGCGGCGATGGGACAGATCGACGACGTGCTGGCCGATCTGGCGTCCTTCGCCGCCGGCAGCGGCACCCACCTGCAGGTCCTCGGCGACACGGCCGTGCGTGTGAGCCGGGTCATCCGCGGCGACGTCCAGTCCGTGTGGCGAGCCCACAACGAAGCCGCGCTCATGCAGCGGTGGATGCTGGGCCCCGACGGGTGGACCATGCCGACCTGCGAGATCGCGGCAGAGGTCGGCGACACCTACCAGTACGTGTGGGAGCAGGACGGCGGTGAAGGTCGCTTCGGGTTCACCGGCACGCTCCTCGAGAAGAACCCGCCGCACCGGTCGGTCACCACCGAAGCGATGATCGGCACCGACGGCCCGTCGACGCGCAACGAGCTGACGTTGACGCCGGTCGACGGCGGCACCCTGATGTCGCTCCTCATCACCTATCCCGACGCCGCGGTGCGCGACGAGATCCTGGGCACCGGGATGGTCGACGGCATGGAGACCTCCTACGCCCGCTTGGAGTCGGTGATCGGGTAGACCCACCCGACCCCCGCTGCTCGCCGACCGGGGCCAGCCCGGTCGGCGAGTAGGTTCGACCGATGCCCGCACTGCCCGGAAGCCTGGCCTGGCAGCGCGTCGCGGCGCACTCCACCGTCCTCGACTACCACCTGAGCATGCTGCACGACAGCGCTCGGATGGAGGCGTTCCGACGTGCCATCCACGCCTCGGTGCAACCGGGTGACGTCGTGGTCGACCTGGGTTGCGGGAGCGGCGTCCTGTCGTTCATGGCGTGCGAAGCCGGCGCCGACAAGGTGTACGCCATCGAGGGCGGGCCGGTCATCGACGTCGCTCGGGAGCTGGCGGTCGACAACGGCTTCGACGATCGGATCGAGTTCCTCGGCGGCTGGTCGATGGAGGTCGGCATCCCCGAGCCCGCCGACGTGCTGATCTCCGAGACGATCGGCAACGCGGGGTTCGACGAGGGGATCGTCGCGTGGACCGTGGATGCCCGACGGCGGCTGCTGCGGCCCGACGCAGTGCTCCTGCCCCAACGACTCCGCCTCTGGGTCGCTGCTGCAGAGTCCTTCGACGACCACGCTGTGGTGTCGGACTGGCGGTCGCCGAACCTCCCGTACGACTGCTCCGCCGCCCACCGTCGGGCGGCTCGGACGCTCTGGTACTCCGATCTCGTGCCGAGCAACCTGTTGAGCGAACCCGAGCTCGCAGCCGACGTCGACCTGCGCGTCGCGACCGACGACACGATCACCTCGGGCGGCACGTTGCACGCCGACCGCGACGGCGTCCTGCATGGGATGGCGTGTTGGTTCGACTCGCTGTTGTGCTCCGGTGTCACGGTCGACAACTCGCCGGTGCATGCCGAGTCGAGCTGGTCGCAGGGGTTCCTGCCGCTGGTCGAGCCGATCGCCGTGTCCGCAGGCGACCGGTTCGCTTGGGATCTGGCGGTGTCAGCAGATGGCGAGCACTGGCGCTGGCACCTCGATCGCATCGAGGAGTGACGCTGTCCTTCGTCGCGCCACCGACGCGGACCTGTCCCGGTCGCCCGTCCGGTGCTGGTCCTCCTCAGGCGAGGGCGGACTCCGCGCCGGACAGGCTGACCAGGCGCTCGATGATCTCTGCCTTGAGGGCGTCGGCGGTCGAGTTCGGGCCCTGACAGGTGCCGGCGGCGGGGTGCCCGCCACCGCTGTAGCCGAGCATCATCTCGCCGATGTCGACCGGGTTGCCACGGTCGAAGATCGACTTGCCGACCGTGTACACGGTGTTCTGCCGTTCGCGGCCCCACATGACATGCATCGAGATGTCGCACTCCGGGAACATCGCGTACACGACGAAGCGATTGCCGGCGTAGAT
>JAPXRJ010000095.1:0-10700 GCA_033813615.1 Microthrixaceae bacterium
CCGGGGCGCGGGCGTATGGTGGAGCAGATGCACGCAGCGACCACCCTCCTCCTGCTCATGTAGGCGAGCCCGCCCCACGCCGCGGCTCGCCGAACCTCCTGCGCCCACGCAGGGGGTTTCTTGGTTTTCAGGGCCAGACCAGATCCAGCCAGACCAGATCCAGCCAGACCAGATCCACCAGACCAGAACAGGACACCCGCCATGTCAGGTACCTCGCCCACGAAGATGCCCTTCGAGAAGTACCGGCCGTTCCTGCCCCTCTCCGCGGAGCAGGGCGGGTCGGCCAACGGCGGGCTCCTCGACCGCACCTGGCCCAACAGCGTCGTCGACCATGCGCCGATCTGGTGCTCGGTGGACCTGCGTGACGGCAACCAGGCGTTGATCGACCCGATGGACCCGAACCGCAAGATGAAGATGTTCACCACGTTGGTGGAGATGGGGTTCAAGGAGATCGAGGTGGGCTTCCCCTCGGCATCGCAGACCGACTTCGACTTCCTGCGCGAGATCATCACCGGTGAGCGGATCCCCGACGACGTGACGATCCAGGTGCTGGTGCAGTGCCGGCCCGATCTGATCGAGCGGACCTACGAGGCGCTCGAGGGCGCGCCGCGGGCCATCGTTCACTTCTACAACTCGACGTCGGTGCTGCAGCGCGACGTGGTGTTCCGCAAGGATCGCGACGGCATCACGCAGATCGCGACCGATGCTGCTCGCCTCGTCCGCAAGTACCAGGACACCTTGCCTGGGACCGAGATCCGCTACGAGTACTCGCCCGAGTCGTTCACCGGCACCGAGCCCGACTACGCGATCGAGATCTCGGCCGCGGTCATGGACGCGCTCGACCTCGGTGCCGACGAGAAGGTCATCATCAACGTCCCGGCGACGGTCGAGATGTACATGCCGAACATCTACGCGGACGTCGTGGAGTACTTCGGTCGCAACATCCCCGATCGCGACCAGGTCATCTTGTCGCTGCACCCGCACAACGACCGGGGCACCGCGGTCGCCGCGGCCGAGATGGGCCTGCTGGCCGGAGCCGACCGGGTGGAGGGCACGTTGTTCGGCAACGGTGAGCGCACCGGCAACGTCGACCTGGTGACCATCGGGCTGAACCTGTTCACACAGGGCGTCGACCCGCAGCTCGACTTCTCCGACATCGACGCCCTGCGTCGCACCGCCGAGTACTGCAACCGCCTCCCGGTGCACGAACGCCATCCGTACGTGGGCGACCTGGTGTACACGGCGTTCTCCGGCTCTCATCAGGATGCGATCAAGAAGGGCACCGAGGCGCTGGGCGTCGGACCCGCGGGCGGTACGGTCGACTACGAGGCGTGGGAGGTTCCGTATCTGCCGATCGACCCGTCGCACCTGGGACGCACCTACGACGCGGTGATCCGGGTCAACAGCCAGTCCGGCAAGGGCGGGGTGGCCTACGTGATGAAGGCGGAACATGGCCTGGACCTGCCGCGCCGCCTGCAGATCGAGTTCTCCAAGGCCATCCAGGGCGTGGCCGAGGACACCGGGTCGGAGATCTCACCTGCTCAGATGTGGGAGGCGTTCGAGGCCGCCTACTTGAGCCAGGACGACGCGGCCGACGGTGGTCGGGGCATCGAGCTCCGGACGGCGGAGGCGACCACGAACGCACAGCGCTCTGTGGTCACGGCACAGCTCATCGTCGACGGCGAGCCCAGGACCGTGGTGGGCGAAGGGGGTGGCCCGATCTCCGCCTTCGTGCACGGGCTGCGCGACGACCTCGGCATCGAGGTGGAGGTCGTCGACTACTCGGAGCACGCGGTGTCGGCCGGCACCGACGCCACCGCCGTCGCCTACGTCGAGGCCAAGACGCCCGACGGCTCGGTCCGCTGGGGTGTCGGCCTCGACGAGTCGATCCTGACGGCGTCGATCAAGGCGGTGATCTCCGCCGTCAACCGACACCGGGCCGCGGTGCGCTGACGCTCGGGCGCGAGCGCGGGCACTGCCGGCCGGAACGGTCAGCGACCGGTGGTGATGTAGTCCTGCAGCTGGCGGCGCTCCTCTTCGAGCTGCTCCAGCCGGGCCTTCACGACGTCGCCGATGCTGACGATGCCGACGAGGACGCCGTCGACCACGACGGGCAGGTGGCGACACCGCGTCTCGGTCATCCGTCGCGCCAGGTGTTCGAGGTCCTCGTCCGGCTCGCAGGTCACGACGTCGAGCCGCATGGCCGACGACACCGGCTCGTGCAGCATCGAGTCGCCCCGCTCGGCCAGCCGACGCACGATGTCGCGCTCGGAGACGATGCCGTCGATGTGGCGCCCGTCGCCCGACACCACCAGCGCACCCACCCCGCGCAGGCGCAGCTCGTTGATCGCCTCGACCAGCGGCGCGGTGGGTGCCGTCGTGGCCACCGTGGACCCCTTGCTGGACAGGATCGATGACACCCTCATCGCTGGACCCCCTGTTCAAGGTCGTCCTCGCCGAACCCTCGGTGCGGCGACGACCGACGTGTGGTCACCACAGGATACGGCGGCAGGGGCGCGCTGTCATCGGATCTGTCACACCGCACACCAGAATGGGCGGGTGCAGCCGCGTGAGGTCCTCGGCGACATCGTGGAAGGGGTGGATCGTCGTGCCCCGGGCCTGGTCAGGTTCCTGGCGGCGCTGCGTTGGGGCGGGCTCCGCACGGTCAACCCTGACGCGTGGCTCTGGGGCGCCGAGGCCGCAGTCGCGACCGGTCTCGGGGTCGGGTTCCGTGAGGGTGTGCGCTCGGTGAGCTCGGGGCGGGTGCGCGTACCGGTCGTGCCGACCGTCGTCACGACCTGGCTCGCAGTGCATGCCGCGCTCTGGCGGTGGGACACCCTGCGCTGGCGTCGTCGGCGGGTGGCGCTGGTGGTGGACCTGCCACTCGACGAGGTGGTGGCGCTGGCCGGCCGACTCGATGAGGTCGGGCTCGAGGTCGAGCGCTGGGAGCGCGGCGTGCGTGGTGGGCGGCGCGTGCACGGGCTGTGGTGCCGGGCCGGCGACGTGCGCGCCGTCAACGGTGCGATCGACGTCGCCCGCCAGTCAGTCGTTGATGCCTGAGGTCACCGTGGTGGTCGTAGCCCCCGGGAGCGAGCCGGTGGTCGCGCCGCCGGTCGCGGCGGTCGTGGTCGTGACTGATCGGGCGATCGCCGAGTAGCGGGCGACGGCGTCGAGGCACTGGCCATCGACGCCCTTGGCCGCGAGCACCCGACGGACCGACGCGAGGACCTGGTCCGGTGGGATCCGACCGGAGGAGATGGCGTCGACGAGCCGGTCGTGGACCTCGGGCACCACGTCGGCTCCCGAGACCATCGCGATGTCGGCGCCGGCGGTGATCGCCTTCTCCGCCGCCTCGGCCTGGGTGTCGGTGGCGGCGATCGCGCCCATGCCCAGCGAATCGGTGATGATCAGGCCGTCGAAGCCCTCGGCTCCCCGGAGCTCTCCTGTGATCGCTGCCTGCGAGAGGCTGGCGGGCTCACCGTCCTGCGTCAGCCCGGGGACCTCCGCGTGGGTGACCATGATCGCCGGCACGCCGTCCTCGATGGCGGTCTGGAAGGGGATCAGGTCCTTGGCCCGCAGCTCCGCGATGCTGTCGAGCGACGTCAGCTTCTGGTGCGGGTCGGCCTGGCCACCACCGATGCCGGGCCAGTGCTTGACGACCGGGGTGATGCCGTTCTTCTGCATGGCGGGCCAGACGGCAGCCACGAAGTTCGACACGGTCTGCGGATCCGTCCCGTACGAGCGGGTGCCGAGCCCGGAGCCGGACCCCACGTCGGCGACCGGTGCGAAGTTCATGTTGAACCCGAGCTGGCGCATGGCAGCGGCGTGTTCGCCGGCCTGCGTCGCAGCGTCGGTCGTCGTGCCCTTGGCGACGGTGGCAGCCGAGGGGACCTCGCCGATCGCCAGGCGGAGTCGTTGCACGGTGCCACCCTCCTCGTCGGCTCCGACGAGGGGCGTCATCGGGGCGTCCTCGACCGCGGCGGCGATCTGGTCGCCGACGTCCTTGGTCTGGTTGCCCTTCAGGCCGAAGCCGCCGATCGTGCCCTTGGCGAGCGGGCCGGCCGCGACCTGCGGTGATGTCACCATCGCCAGGACGAGCTGCGCGGCGCGGGCCTCCACCGGCAGCATCTGGGCGCAGTCGGGCGGCTGGGTGGTCGACGTCGTGGTGCCGTCGCCGGGATCCGCAGCACGGACGTCGACCTGTTGGCCCGACGTCCCGGCGCATCCGACCGCGAACGCGGTGACCGTGGCCAACGTCATCGCGAGCAGCGATCGGGCGCGGCCGTTCAGTGAGGCGGCCGCTGACATGTCGGTTCACCGTAGCGCCGTCGGACAGACTGATGGCGATGTCGGTCCACAGGTTGACGTCGCCGAAGGGGCCCGACCGGGTTCCCGGCGCCGGGGGGACCCGATTCGCGTATCCGCCGACGGCGCCGGCCACCACGACGGTGGCGAACCTGCGCGCCGCCTTCGGTGACCTCGGTGCCGACCGGGTGACCGACCACGAGGTGTCGTTGGTCGGCAGGGCGGTGCTCGTCCGCGACCACGGCGGGATCGCGTTCGTGGTGCTCCAACAGGACGGCGATCGCATCCAGGTGGTCGTCGCTGACGAGCGCGTCTCGCTCGCCCGCTCAGGCCTCGAACGCAGCGACGTCGTCGCCGTCACTGGTGTCGTGGGTACGACGCGCGCCGGGGAGCTGTCGGTGTTCGCCGACGAGATCACCGTGCTGGCTCCGAACCTGCTGCCGCCACCCGACAAGTTCCGCGGCCCTCGCGATCCGGGCCGTCGCGCCCGCGAGCGCGAGCTCGACCTCATCGCCAACGAGACGAGCGCCCGAACGTTTCGGACCCGCTCGGCGGTGGTGCACGCCCTGCGCGCCGAGCTCCACGACCTGGGGTTCACCGAGGTGGAGACCCCGATGCTGTCCTCGTCGGCCGGTGGCGCGGTCGCCCGACCCTTCAGCACTCACCACCATGCCCTCGACATCGACCTGCACCTGCGGATCGCCCCTGAGCTGCACCTCAAGCGGCTCGTGGTGGGGGGCTTCGACCGGGTGTTCGAGATCGGCCGGGTGTTCCGCAACGAGGGCATCGACAGCACCCACAACCCCGAGTTCACGATCCTCGAGGCGTATCAGTCGCCCGGCGACCAGTACGCCATGATGGACCTTGTCGAACGGCTGGTCGGCGTCGCCGCGGCGGCGGCATCGGCGACGACGGTCGAGCTCGACGGAACCACGGTGGACCTCACCCGCCCCTGGCGTCGGGTCCGGATGCTCGACGTGGTCGAGGAGGTGACCGGTCGCCGCATCGAACCGGCCGGTGACCTCGACGACGCCCGTGCGGCGCTCGACGACCTCGGCGTCCACTGGCAGCCGACGTGGGGTCCGGGCCGGTGCCTGTCGGCCGTGTTCGACCAGCTCGTCGAAGCCACCCTGGTCCTGCCGACGATCGTGTTCGACCACCCGCTCGAGGTCTCGCCGCTGGCCCGGCGGCACCGGAGCGACCCCGGCGTCGCCGAACGGTTCGAGGTGTTCGTCGGTGGCCGTGAGCTCGCCAACGCCTACAGCGAGCTGAACGACCCGGTGGACCAGCGCGCCCGCATGGAGTCCGCGGCGCTCGCGGCGTCGGCCGATGAAGGCGTCCGGCTCGCCGAGGTCGACGAGGACTTCCTCCGGGCCCTGGCGCGGGGGATGGCGCCGACCGGCGGCCTGGGCATCGGCATCGACCGGTTGGTCATGTTGCTGACCGGTGCAACGTCCATCCGCGACGTCGTGCTGTTCCCGACCCAACGACCCGAACGACACGGCCCCGTCGATGGGACCGGCACCGCTCCGATCCTTGCCGGCACGCCGCTGCCGACGACGGTGCGACCGGGCGCGCCGGTCGCCGTGGTGCGGTTGTCCGGGCTGGTGCGGGTCGTGGCCACGTTGACCACCGTGGTGGGCGTGCTCACGATGCTCAGCGCGCTGCCGGCGCTCGCCGTGCGGGTCGGGCCGATCGACGAGCTCCTCTCGCCGGTGCCCGAGGTGGTGGACAGCAGGGTGCTGGCCGTCGGGCTGGGGCTGTGCATGGTGCTGCTCGCCGGGCAGCTGCTGCGCGGCAAGCGGCGGGCCTGGAAGCTCGCGGTCGGCTTGTTCACGCTGTCGGCGGCGCTCAGCGTGGTCCGGGGCGGGGAACTGGTCGCGTTGGTCGCCTCGGTGAGCATGATCGGCGTGCTGGCCCTGACCCGGCGTGACTTCACCGGCCTCAAGGACCCGCCGTCGGTCACCGCCGTGGCGCTGGCGGTGCCGCGCTACCTGGTCTTCGTCTACACCTACGGCTTCCTCGCGCTGTGGAGCCAACGCAACGTCTTGGACCCGCCGTTCGGGTGGGTGCGGTCCGCGGAGGCGATCACCGCAGGCCTTGTCGGACTGCCGGGCCCCTACACCTACAGCGGCCGATTCGCCGCGTGGTTCCCCACGTCGCTCGTCGTCCTCGGCGTCATCGGGCTGCTGCTCCTGCTGTGGTTGCTCCTCCGCCCGGCGGTGGCGGCGTCGCGGGGAACCGACGAGGCCCGAGCCGCCGCCGAGGCGATGGTCGACGAGTGGGGCTGGGACACCCTCGCTCCGTTCGCGCTGCGCCGCGACCGGAGCTGGTTCTTCTCCTCCGACGGCAGGGCGATGATCGCGTACGGGTACTTGGGCGGGTTCGCTCTCGGGTCGGGCGACCCGATCGGCGACCCGGCATCGGTGCCGCTCGTCGTCGACGAGTTCATCGAGCACTGCCGCCACCACGGTTGGCAGCCGGCGTTCCTCGCCGCCCGGGAGATCGACGTCCCGTTCTACGCGGAGCGCGGGTTCCGCGACTTCTACCTGGGTGACGAAGCGGTGCTCGACTGCCGTCGCTTCGACCTCGACGCACCGGGGATGGGGTCGGTGCGCCGATCCGTGCGGCGGGTGGAGCCGAACCACCGGTTCGAGCTGATGTCGGAGGCGGCCGCGGGGGCGGATTTGGTCGCCCAGCTGAACGACATCAGCGTGCAGTGGCGACGCGGCGAGGACGAGCGCGGCTACACGATGGCGATGAGCACCGACGTCGGCGCCACCGATCCCGAGCGTCTGCTCGCGGTCGCGTGGCATCGGGGCGACGGTCGGCATCGCGACGACGGTGGTGCTCGGGGCGGCGAACGGCCTGTGGCGTTCCTGCGCCTCATCCCCGTCGGCCGTCCGGACGGGCCGTTCGGCCGGGGGTACACGCTCGACCTGATGCGTCGGCTCCCCGATGCCGCCAACGGGATCGTCGAGGCGTTGGTGGCCCAGACCGTCATGGAGCTCGACGACCGAGGGGTGCGCCGCCTGTCGCTCAACTTCGCGGCGTTCTCGCGCCTGCTGGCCGACGACGTCCAGCACAACGGGGTCGACCGGCTCCTCCGGCGGGTCGTCGACGTGCTGAACCCCTACTACCAGATCCGCTCTCTTCGGGATTTCAACGAGAAGTTCCAGCCGGAGTGGCAGCCACGCTCGCTCATCTACGCGGATCCCGGTGATCTGCCCAAGGTCGGGCTGCGGTACGCGTTCCTGGAGGGCTTCGTCGACGTGCCGTTGCTGGGTCGGATGCTGTCGGGTCCCGCCGGCGCGACGGATGGGGCCGAACCCTGACATGCTGATCCCGATGGGGACCTCGACGCCGAGCGTGATCGACCGTCTGCGCGACGCCGACGCGGATCCGGCGATGGACCGATCCAGGTTGCGGTTCGCCGTCATGATGGCGTCGATGGGCGTCGCGCACTTCGTGGCCCCCGGCCCGTTCGAACGGATCGTCCCCCGTTGGTTCCCGTGGCGACGCCAGGCGGTGCGCTGGAGCGGTGTCGCCGAGGTCTCGTCCGGGGTCCTGCTCGCCGTTCCCAGGACTCGGCGGGTGGGCGGATGGCTGTCGTTCGCGACGATCGCCGCGGTCTATCCGGCGAACGTGCAGATGGCGATCGACGCCAGCACGGGCCGAGCTCAGGTCGCCGTGCCGACATGGGCCGCGTGGCTGCGGCTGCCGTTGCAGATCCCGATGCTCGTCAAGGCGTGGAGCTTCACCCGCTGAGCGGGTGCTGCCCGGATGAGCGTGAGCGGCGATCCAGGGGTCGGTCCCTACCTCCCCGGCCTCAGCGGTGCGTCGGTGTTGCAGCACCGTCTGCGCGGCGTCCTCGACGGTCTGCGAGCGGTCGGCGCGTCCCAACTCGTCGGACTGCTGCGCATCGACGCCGGTGGACTCCCCGCTGCGGTCGCGGCCCAGTGCATCCGGGAGGCGGTTCGCCCCGGCGATTCGCTGGCGGTCGTCGGTCCGGATCTGTTCGTCGTCCTGTGCGAACGCCTGGGTCACCCCGACGACCTCGCCGCGATCGCGGAACGGGTCCGCCAGTCGCTCGTGTCGACGGACCCTGGTAGTCCCGTCGAGCCCCGTATCGAGCTGGCCTACGTGGACCCCTCCGCCGGCGACCCCGCCGCTCTCGTCGATGCGTCGGCCAACGACGTCGGCACCGACGAACGGTGGGCGCCCTATGACGACGCGCTGCGCTCGCGTGCCCGGCGCCGGGCGGGGGTGGCGGCCGCGCTGCGGGACGCCAGCAACGGATCGCAGCTGGTGCTGCACTTCCAGCCCGAGGTCGACCTGACGACCGGGCGACTGGCCGGTGTCGAGGCGCTGGTTCGATGGCGCCGGGACGGCGAGCTGATCGCGCCCGACGAGTTCATCCCGCTGGCCGAGGAGACCGGGCTCATCGTCCCAATCGGGTCGTGGGTCCTGCGGACCGCGTGCGCGCAGCTGGCCGCATGGCGGCGCGGCGGTCATGGCGACGGCGTTGCGGTCGCCGTCAACGTGTCACCCCGTCAGTTGCTGCACCCGGGCTTCGTGCAGGAGGTCGCGGACGTGCTGGAGGTGACCGGCATCGGCGCTGGGTCGCTGTTGCTGGAGATCACCGAGACGGCGATCATCGCCGACATCGACGCTGCGGCGCGGGTGCTGCAGCAGCTGCGCGACCAGGGCGTGCGCATCGCGGTGGACGACTTCGGCACGGGCTACGCGTCGCTGACCTACCTGCACCGCCTTCCGGCCGATGCGGTGAAGCTCGATCGCAGCTTCATCGACGGTCTGGTCGACGACGACCGACTGGCGGTCATCGTCACCGCGGTGCTCGACCTGGTCCGCACGATCGGACTCCGGTCGATCGCAGAGGGTGTGACCACCCGTGAGCAGTTCGAGTTGCTGCGCCGACTGGGCGCCGACCTCGCCCAGGGCAGCTTCGTGGGTCCGGCGGTGCCGGCCGAGGACCTGGTCGACCGGTTGCGCTGAGCCGCTCACGATCGGTGCCGGCTCAGAACGACTCCGGCTCAGAAGGGCAGCTCGGGGTGGCCGAGGATGCCGTCGGGGTCGAAGACCTTGCGCAGGGAGTGGGTCAGTCGCTGTTCGTCCGGAGGCGTGACCCGACGCCACCAGGCGGCGTTGTGCGGTCCGATGCCGTGTTCGGCGCTGTAGCTCCCGTGGTAGCGGTCGACGGCGACGCCGAAGACGAGGTCCCGGGCGACGTCGCACTCCGCGTCGGATGGCGGCTCCTCAGTGGGGAACAGCAGGTTGCAGTGCAGCCCGCCGTCGGCCCAGTGCCCGAAGTCAGCGAGACGGGCTCGGGGCAGCCGGCGGGGGAGGTCGTGCAGGATCTCCCGGCGGTAGGTCCCGAGTACGTGCCGCGGGACCGACACGTCGAAGCCGACCACCGTGGCGGATCGGGCGAGGCCCTCGCTCATCGAGTGCCGGAGCTTCCACGCATCGTCGAACGGCACGGCGAGGGCGTCGTCCGCTGTGCCGCTGCGCACCAGGTGGTCACAGGCCCGTTCCAGCGCCTCGGTCGCGCCGGGTCCCTCCGCCTCCACCAGCACCGTCATGGGCGGCGCGGGTCCGGGCCGTGGGCCGCGAACCCCGTCGACGGTGGCGACCGCGGCGTCGACGGCGGTGCCGCTCATCGCCTCGAACGCGGCGAGCAGGGGGCCGAGCACCGCCTCGAGCTCGGTGAGCGCAGCGACCGGATCGCCCGCGGGCATCACGTACGCACACGCCTGCTCGCCGGGCGTCGGGGCGAGCTCCACGGCCACCCTGGTGATCACACCGAGCGCCCCGGCCGAGCCGACGAACAACGTCGAGGGTCGCACGCCCGTGTTGTCCTTGCGCAGGGTCGACAGGTCGTCGAGCACGCTCAGGTCATCGTCGGCGAGGACGGCTTGCACGCCGAGGAGTCGCCGGCGGACATCGCCGTAGCGCAGCATCCGGGCGCCGCCGGTGTTCGTGGCGACCATGCCGCCCAGGCTCGGGTCCGCCCCGAGATCGATCGGGAACCACTGGCCGCCCTCGGCCGCCAGCTCGTTGAGCCGGGACAGGCGGGTCCCGGCGGCGACGACGGCCGCCCGGTCCGGGAAGCTGATCTCGCTGGGGTCGATCAGTCGGTCGGTGCTCAGCACGATCGGCGCCGGACCGCCTGGCGGCGGCACCGATGCCCCGACCAGCCCCGTGTTCGCGCCCTGCGGCAGCACGCGGGTGCGGTGGCGTCGGGCCCAGCGCAGCACGGCACGCACCTGCTCGACATCGATGGGTCGGGCGACGGCCAGCGCCGGGCCACCCGCACCCCGGGCCGGCAGCTCGTATGCGTCGAGGGGCTGGTCGCCGGGCCGGAGCAGACCCGC
>JAPXRJ010000096.1:0-10658 GCA_033813615.1 Microthrixaceae bacterium
GGGTGCGGAGGGGTGGAGGGGTGGAGCGGTGGAGCGGGGTCAGAAGGTGGTGGATTCCAGCTCGTAGGCGTCGTGGAGCACCTGGACCGCCCGGTCCGAGTCCGTCTCCGCGATCACGCAGCTGATGCGGATGGCCGAGGTCGAGATCATCTCGATGTTGATGTCGTGATCCGCGAGCACCTGGAACATCGTCGCCGCCACACCCGGGTTCGACTTCATGCCCGCGCCGATCACGCTGACCTTCGCGATCGCCCGATCCGCCACGACCGACTTGGCGCCGACCTCTTCGGCCTGGGCGTCGCACACCGCCAGGGCCTCGTCGATCTGCGCGTGGGGGACGGTGAAGGAGATGTCGGTCACGCCCCCCTCCGAAACGTTCTGCACGATCATGTCCACGTTGACGTCCGCGTCGGCCAGCGTGCGGAACAGCGTGGCGGCAACACCGGGACGGTCAGGCACGCCGGTGACGGTGACCTTGGCCTCCGAGTCGTCGGCCTGCACGGCGCGGATGAGCGCGTCCTCCATGTCGGGATCCTCCTCGGTGACCCACGTGCCCGGCTCCCAGGTGAAGGCGGAGCGGACGTGCAGCGGGACCTTGTGGCGATGGGCGTACTCGACCGAGCGCATGGCCGGCTTCGGACACCCTGCGGCGGTCATCTCGAGCATCTCGTCGAACGTGATGCGGTGCATTCGCCGGGCGCTCGACACGACTCGGGGGTCGGTGGTGAACACGCCCGACACGTCGGTGTAGAGCTCGCACGCATCCGCGTCGAGCGCGAACGCCAGCGCGACGGCGGTGGTGTCCGAGCCCCCCCGACCGAGGAACGTCACGTCGTTGGCGGTCGACACGCCCTGGGCGCCGGCCACGACGGGCACCCGGCCAGAGGCGACAGCAGCGCGGATGCGATCGGCGCGCACGTCCATGATCTTGGCGTTCGTGTGGTTCGTGTCGGTCACGAACCCGGCCTGGCTGCCGGTGTAGCTCTCCGACTCGATGCCGCGGTCGGCGAGCGCCATGGCCACGAGAGCGATCGACTTGCGCTCGCCGGCGGTGATCAGCATGTCCATCTCACGGCCCGGACGCACGCTCGACACCTCGCCGGCCAGACGGAGCAGCTCGTCGGTCTCCTTGCCCATCGCGGACACGACGAGCACCACGCCGTCACCGCGACGGCGGCAACGTGCGACGTGGTCGGCGACCTCGCGGATCCGTTCTGGATCGCTGACGGAGGTCCCGCCGAACTTCTGGACCAGGAGCGCCACGGCGACCCAAGGTACTCGCTGCCCGCAGGGCCCATTCAGCGACGGTTCGCTACTGTCGCCGCCCGTGGGAACCAGCGCCGAGAAGCACGCACGCCAGAAGCAGAGCCGCTCCACCCGGCTCTCGACCGCCAGGAGCCGGGCTGCCCGGGCCTCCCGTCGCCGTCGCATCGTCACCGCAGTCGGGGTCATCGGCGGCCTGGCGATCATCCTGTCGGGCCTGACGATCCTGACGACGGGCGACGACGACGCGTCGTCGACGACCACGACGTCGGAGGACGGCTCCACGACCACGGTCGCATCCGACGCCGCGACGCTGGAACGGCCGCCGCAGGGCATCGCGCTCGACCAGGAGACGCCGTGCCCACCGGCAGACGGGACCGAGCAGCGCGTCGAGCGCTTCGCCGGCCCGCCGCCGACCTGCATCGACGCCGACGCCGCCTACACCGCCACGTTCTCCACGACCAAGGGCGACTTCACCGCCACCCTCGACGCCGAAGCGGCCCCCGTGTCGGTGAACAACTTCGTGGTGCTGTCGCGCTACCACTTCTACGACGGGGTCCCGTTCCACCGGATCGTCCCGGACTTCGTGATCCAGGCCGGCGACGGCGACGGCGACCCGTGGGGCAACAACGACCTCGGCTACACCATCCAGGACGAGCTGCCGGCCAGCTCCGCCGAGTACGTGGACTACTCGCTGGCGATGGCGAACTCCGGGCCCAACACCAACGGCAGCCAGTTCTTCGTGGTGCTCCCCGGCGGCGGTGCTCAGCTGCAGCCCAACTACTCGCTGTTCGGTCAGGTGACCGAGGGCCAGGACGTCGTGAAGGCGATCGGGGCGCTCGGCAACGCCGAGCAGCAGCCCACCGAGGCCGTCGTGATCACGACGGTCACGATCACCGAGACCGAGTAGATCGTCAGCTCGATCAGGCGGGCTCGGGACGCAGCAGCGACGGCAGGTCCGCGAGGTCGCCCGGCCGGCCGTCGCGGAACACCTGCACCCCGCCCGCACCCTCGACGCGCCACGATCCGTCCGGCGCGTGGATCAACGCGGTCGCCTCGTCGATGCCGACGACGGCCAGGTCGGGCCTGGCCAGGTCGACGGTGCGGTGCCACTTCTCCTGCGACCACCCGTTGCTGCGGGGGATCACGGTGATGGATTCGATCAGGTCCAGGCCGACGGTGAAGGCGCCGCCGCGACTGTCGACCATGTGGCTCGACAGCACCGATGCCGCCTCCCCCGAGGCCGCCACCGTCGCCCCGGCGCGCCACGCACCGACCATGGCGTCGAGCAGCGGCGTGTCCTTCAGCACCGACCGGAGGTGCATGGCCGAGCCGCCGACGACGTAGATCACCTGTGCAGCAGCAGCCCGTTCCGCCGGCCCGGCTTCCAGAGCATCGGCGCGCCGGTACACGTCGAGCACGCTCACCGCCACATCCCACTGGGCGAACCAGCTGCGAGCCCGCTCGACCGCCGCGCCGGGGTTCTCGTAGGCCAGCGCCGTCGGCAGCACGAGCACCTCCGAGGCCGTCCGCACCAGTGACTCGTCGAACGTGCAGCCGTCGGTCCACTCCCGACCGCCCACCAACACCAACGTCCCGCTCATCGCAGCAACCCTGTCATGGGCCGAACGGTACCCAACCGCGATGGCACTTGGGCGCGCCAGGTGACCCGTCGGTAACATCGCCCGCCATGACGATCGAACGAGTGGGGATCCTGGGGTCCGGCATCATGGGTTCGGGCATCGCCGAGGTGGCGGCAAAGTCCGGCCACGAGGTGGTGCTGCGCTCCCGCAAGCAGGAGTCGGCCGACGCGATGGTGGTGTCGCTCGAGAAGTCGCTGGCCAAGCAGGTCGAGCGCGGCAAGATCGACCAGGCCACTGCCGACGAGGTCCGTGGCCGCGTCACCGCGACCGACCACCTCGGCGCGCTCGTCGACTGCGACCTCGTGATCGAGTCGGTCGTCGAGAACCTCGAGGTGAAGAAGTCCCTGTTCGCCGAGCTGGACTCGATCGTGAAGGCCTCGGCCATCCTCGCCACCAACACCTCCACGTTGCCCGTCGTCGACATGGCCGTGGCCACCAACCGCCCCGACCAGGTGTGCGGCGTGCACTTCTTCAACCCTGCACCGGCGATGTCGCTGGTGGAGATCGTGCGGCCGATCACCGCGGCCGACGCGACCGTCGAAGCCGTCACCGCGTTCGCCTCGTCGTGCGGCAAGAACCCGGTGCAGGTCAAGGACCAGGCGGGCTTCATCGTGAACGCCCTCCTCTTCCCGTACCTCAACAACGCGGTGCGCCTGCTGGAGAACGGCACCGCCAGCGCCACCGACATCGACACCGCGATGAAGGGCGGCTGCAACTTCCCGATGGGGCCGCTCGCCCTGCTCGACCTCGTCGGCCTCGACACGTCGCTGTCCATCCTCGACGCCCTCTACGACGAGTTCAGGGACCCGAACTACGCCGCCGTGCCGGTGCTGCGCCGAATGGTCGCCGCCGGGCAGCTCGGACGGAAGACGGGTGCCGGGTTCTACGACTACGCGAAGGGCTGATCGACGCGATCCATCCGATCCGACCCGCCACCCAGCAAGTGGGTGTTCCCTCCGGTCGCCGACGCCGATCCGGACGGGCCCGTGGTGCTCGGTGGCGACCTGGAACCGGGCACGCTCCTGGCCGCGTACCGGGCCGGCTTGTTCCCGATGCCGATCGGACGTCGTCGCCTGGGATGGTGGTCACCGGACCCGCGGGCAGTGATACCGGTCGGACCTCCGTCGGTCGTCGACCACTCGGGTCTGCACGTCAGCCGGACGCTGCGGCGCTCCATGCGGGGCTTCACCACCACGGTGGACCGCGACTTCGAGACGGTGATGCGCCGCTGCGGTGACCCACGACGACCGCACGGCTGGATCAACGAGGAGTTCGTGCAGGCCTACACCCGCCTGCACCGGATGGGCTGGGCCCACTCCGTCGAGGTGTGGTCGGGTCGTGACCTGGTCGGCGGCGTCTACGGCGTGTCGATCGGTGCGTTCTTCGCCGGAGAATCGATGTTCCACCGGGCGACCGACGCGTCGAAGGCCGCCCTCGTCGAGCTGACCTCCCTGTTCGACGAGGTGGACGGGGCGTTGTTCGACGTCCAATGGCTCACCCCGCACCTGGCGTCGCTCGGTGCTGTCGAGATCCCACGGGACGAGTACCTGCGCAGGTTGGCGGTGGCGACCGAGCAGCCCGTGGAGCCGTTCTGATCAGGCGGCGGGAGCGGGCGCAGGGGCGGAGCGACCCATCTTGCGGCCCTGCTGCACCCTCCAGATGATGAAGGTCACCACGCCGATGACCACCTGGGGGACGAAGGTGGCGGCACGCCACAGGAGGTTGGCGGCCAACGCCTCGTCCTTGGACATCCCGAACGCGGACAGCAACCCGACGAGCGCAGCATCGACGGTGCCGAGCCCACCGGGCGTGATGGGGATGAACCCGGCCAGTCGGGCGAGAGAGAACGCGGCGAACAACTCGAAGACGTTGATGCCCGTCGACTCGCCGCCGAGGCCGTACACGGCGACGGCGAGCACCGCGAACTGCGACAGCTGCTGAGCGAAGTTGGTCACCGTCAACAGGATCCAACGGTCGTGAACCACGTCGACGGTCTGCTCCCGGAACCTCAGCACGCCCTGGGTCACCGAATCCGACGCTGCCTTGGGGCGGAGGCGTCGCATCAGCGAGTCGCCCCAACCACCGAGGCGGCGGGCCCACCCGACGCTGCGGAGGACCAATCCCAGCCCGATCACCATGACGACCAGCGCCACGAGCGATCCGAGCGCACCGAGCACCGCTGCGGTGGTGGCGTCGCCGGTGATCACGACGACGATCAGCCCCAACGCCGGCAGGGCCAGGGTCACCATCAGGTTCCACACGCTCGTGACGCCGATCGCCGAGGTGGCCACGGCCGGACCGACCCCGTAGCCGTTGAGCATCGCGTACTGCACTCCCAGGCCGAACGCACCACCGGCGGGCACGGCGTTGGAGATCATGAACGACGTCTGGCGCACGATGAACGCCCGGCCGTACGGCAGTCCGGGCAGCGCCGCCTGGTACGGGAACACGTAGATCAGGATGTTGGCGACCGTCGCCACCAGGAGGGCGACCACCGAAGCCGTCGACATCTTCTGGATCGAGCTCCAGGCTTCGCCGTAGTTGGCGAACTTGGGGAAGATGCCGAAGAACACGATGACCAGCACCGCCAGCGTGACGAGCGCGGCCACGGCCTGCTTCCAGCGCGCCGGCTTGGCCGGCACCTCGGCGGGCTCGGGAACGGCTGTGGTGTCGGTCACGTCGTCACGCTACCGACCGCTCGAGCCGCTCAGGCGTTCTTGGGGAGCTCGGAGAACGGGCGCGTCCTGTCGTCGTTCGGTTCCTTGGGGAGGCCGAGGACCCGCTCGCCGATGATGTTGCGCTGGATCTGGTCGGTGCCGCCGTAGATCGACGGCCCCTGCGCCCACAGCGCGACCCACGTGACCATTCCCAGCATCGGGTTGGCCGTGGCGTCGTCGATCGCGGCGCGGTCGGCGTCCTCGTAGGCGTGGAGCATGCCCGCGGGTCCGACGATGCGCAGGCCCAGGTCACGCGCGGTCCGCATGAGGTCGCTCATGGCCAGCTTGGAGATGTTCGCCATTCCGGCGATGTCGCGACCGGCCTGCTTGGCCGCCTTGACGCGCAGGTTGTTGTACCGGCCCAGCTCGCCCATCGTGTGGAGCCGTGCGAGCTCCTGACGGATCGTCGGGTCCTGGTCACCACCGTTGGACCGGGCGAGGTCCGCCAGCACCTTGGGCAGCGCACCGAGCATGCCGATGGCTCCACCGCTGCCTTTGCGCCCTCCCCCGGCCTTGGGAGCGTGGTCGCCGGCCCGCTCGCCGAGCTGGTCGGCCACGCTGCCAGGCGATACGGCCGACGCGGCACCCGAACCGCCACCGGAGCCGAGCCCGGCGCGCTCGTGCATGAGCGTGGTGTTGGTGACGGCCCAACCGTTGCCTTCGTCGCCGATGATCTCGTCGCGCAGCACACGGGCGTCGGTCAGGAACACCTCGTTGAACATGGCGTGGCCCGTCATCTCCTTGAGGCCGCGAACCTCCACCCCGGGCTGGTGCATGTCGAACGCGAACCAGGTGATGCCCTGGTGCTTGGGCAGGTCGGGATCGGTCCGGGCGATGAGCATGCCCTTGTCAGCGGTGTGGCCGAGCGACGTCCACACCTTCTGGCCGTTCACGACGAACTCGTCGCCGTCGGAGACGGCTCGGGTGGTGAGGCCTGCCAGGTCGGATCCCGCTCCGGGCTCGCTGAACAGCTGGCACCACGCATCGACGCCGGTGACGATCCGCCTCACGTGGTGGTCGATCTGCGCCTGGGTCCCGTGGGTCGCGATCGTCGGCGCCGCGAGCAGCAGTCCGAGCCCACCGGGGGCGCCGAGCGCTCCGTGCTCGGCGATGGCGGCCTGGACGCGGACGGCGTCGTTGCGGCTGAGACCGCGACCGTACGCGTTCGTCGGCAGCCCCGGCGCCGCCCAGCCCGCCAGGCCGAGACGCTCCCACCACTCGCCGACCGTGAGGTCCGGGTCCCAGGTCTCCTCGAGCCAGTCGTGGAGCTCGTCGAGCACGTCGTCGATGTCGCCGGCCGCGTCGTCGGCGGGGATGGCGGCATCGGGGAGGGCGGCGGTGTCGGTCATCGGATGAGCTTGGCACGGGTCCCGACTCCGATGTTGACCGAGCGGTCAAGTTTCCGCCCCGACATCCCGGGCGGGTAGCGTCCGCCGTCCAGCACGATCACCTGCCCACCGAGAGCTACCGCCAGGGGGAGCCCCATGGAGACCCGAGCCGCCATCCTCTGGGAGCCGAACGCTCCGTGGAGCGTGGAGACCATCACCCTCGATCCACCGAAGGAGGGTGAGGTGCTGGTCGAGATGGTCGCCTCGGGCATGTGCCACTCCGACGACCACGCCCGCACGGGCGACCTGCCGGCGATCCAGCCGTTGGTCGGCGGCCACGAGGGTGCCGGCGTGGTCATGGAGGTCGGCCCCGGCGTGACGACGGTGGCGCCCGGCGACCACGTCGTGTTCAGCTTCGTGCCGGCGTGCGGCCACTGCCCGAGCTGCGCGGATGGCCATTCCAACCTGTGCGACAACGGTGCCGCGCTGCTCGTCGGCGCCCAGCTCGACGGCACGACGCGCCACCATGCGGCGGACGGCACCGACCTGTGGACGATGGTGTGCCTGGGCACGTTCGGTGAGCACACCGTCGTCAACGAGATGAGCTGCGTGAAGATCGAGGACGACATCCCCCTCGAGCTCGCCTGCCTGGTCGGGTGCGGGGTCACCACCGGTTGGGGGTCGTCGGTGTACGCGGCCGAGGTGAAGCCGGGCGACAACGTCGCGGTGATCGGTTGCGGCGGCATCGGCTCCGCAGCGGTCCAGGGCGCCCGCCTGGCCGGAGCACGCAACATCGTCGCCATCGACCCCGTCGAGTTCAAGCGCGAGCAGGCGCTCGCGTTCGGTGCCACCCACACCGCCGCCGACATCGGCGAGGCCTACGACCTCATCCAGGAGATCACCTGGGGTCGCGGCTGCGACAAGATCATCTGCGCCGTCGGCGTGGGCGACGGTGAGCAGATCGCTCCGATCATGATGCTGTGCGCCAAGCGGGGCCGCGTGGTGGTGACCAACATCCACCCTGCTGCCGAAGGCCGGATCAACATCTCGCTCTGCGACCTCACGCTGATGGAGAAGCAGCTCGTCGGCACGATCTTCGGATCGGCCAACCCGCACTCCGACATCCCGCGACTCATGCACCTGTACCGCAGCGGTCAGCTCGACCTGGCTGGCATGGTCACCCGCGAGTACGCCCTGGACGACATCAACCAGGGCTTCGACGACATGCTCGGCGGCGCCAACATCCGCGGAGTGCTCCGCTACCGCTGACCCAGCCCATCACCCCCTGCATCGCTCCCTGTTCCGGCGCGCGAGCGCGCCGACGCAAAGAACCAGGCGGGCGGTCACGCGAGGCGGTGTCGAGCGAGGAGCTCGTGGTCGGCCAGGATCTCCGTCGTGGCTCCGTCCGCCACGATGCGGCCCTCGTCGAGGATCACCGACCGCGGACATGCAACCAGCGCGAACGGCAGGTCGTGGGTGACGACGAGCTGGGTGGAGCCCAGTCCGACCAGGAGCTCCGCCAACTCCCGTCGTCCGAGCGGGTCCAGCCCGGACGTGGGCTCGTCGAGTACCAGGACGTCGGGCTGCATCGACAGGACGGTCGCGAGCGCCGCTCGACGACGCTCACCCCCGCTCAGCTGGTACGGGTTGCGTTCGGCCAGATCCGTCGCACCCACCGCGTCGAGTGCACGATCCACCAGGTCGTCGCGCTCCTGGCCGCGGATGCCCAGGTTGGAGGGTCCGAAGGCCACGTCGTCGCGCACGGTCTGCAGGAACAGCTGGTCGTCGGGATCTTGGAAGACCATGCCGACCCGGCGTCGGACCTCGCGGAGGTTCGCCTCGACCACGGGCAGGTTGCCGATCGTCACCGTGCCCGCCTGGCGTTCGACCAACCCGTTCAGGTGCAGGATGGACGTCGTCTTGCCCGACCCGTTGGGACCCAACATCGCCACACGCTCTCCCGCGTCGATCCGCAGCGACAGCCCGTCGAGCGCCATCGACGAGGCGCCGGGGTAGCGGAAGGACACGTCGTCGACGGCCACGACCGCCTCGCTCACGACCCCGCCAGCCATCCGAGAAGGCCCGCTGTCGCGAGCATCGCGGGCGCCAGACCGGCGACCCACGCACCGGCCGCGGCACGTGGTCGCTCCGATGGCACCATGGCGCCGGTGAAGCCGCGTGCGAGCATCGCCGTGTGGACCCGTTCCCCACGCTCGTAGGAACGCACGACGAGCACGCCGACCGACGACGCGATCGGACGGGCCTGCCAGAGCCAGCGGGGATCGTGACCTCGCGCCGTCATCGCACGACGCATCCGACCCAGCTGGGTCGACACCAACTCCACGTAGCGGACCATCCACGACACGATGGCGACGAGGACGGCGGGCACGTGCAACCGCGCCATGCCGTCGAGGAGGTCGGCCAGCGAGGTCGTCGCCGAGACGGCGATCGCGGCGGTGGCGCCCAGGACGGCCTTGGCCACGACGTTCCAGGCGGCCCACATCCCCTCGGTCGACACGGCGAACCCGGCGATCTCGCTGCGGGGGCCCTGCGCGACGAACGGGATCACCAGGGCGAAGAGGACGAACGGGGTGATGACTGCCAGGCGGCTGAGGACGAGACCGACCGGGAGTTGCGCCACTGCGACGATCGCGGCCAGCACCCCCGCGTCGACGACGAACACCGGCACCGCGTGTCGGGGCGTGCAGGCCACCACGACCACGAACGCCACGAGCCCTGCCAGCTTCACCTCCGCGGCGAGGCGGTGCATCGGCGAGGTCCCGGCGACGTGCAGTCGGTGCAGGTCAGCGCGGTGCGTACCCGACATCAGCCCTGGCCGCGCTCAGGCGGGCACGTCGACCGTTGGTCGGCCCGCTCGGCGGCCGGCGCTCGCGATCCCGATGCCGACCAGCAGGGTCACCGCCACCCCGGCCAGCCCCGCCACGGCCAGGCTGAGCTGCTCGTTGCTGATACCCCGGGTGGCGTAGTCGGCGAAAGGGCTTCCGGTGATGGCATGGGCCTGGGCCTGCTCGACGAAGCCCTCGTCCTCGGCCACCTTCTCCAGCCCGTCCGGGCCGTCGAAGGCGAACTGGCTCACGACGACGGCGAACACCAGCGCCACCAGCACACCGCCGATCGCGAACGCCCGGGCGCTGACCGGTCTGCGATCACCGAGCTCCCCGGCGCTCAGGTCGCGAGCGCCCGCCACCAGGTCCGGACGGGTCGCCATGGCCGTCGCCACCACCATCGCGCTGAGGACCCCCTCGCCGATGCCGATCAGGGTGTGCACCCCGACCATCGCGCCGAACACCGTGTCGAAGGGGATGGGCGCGCTGGCCCCGAAGAGCCACTCGATCGAGAACGCCGTCGCCGCCAACACCACCGACGTGCCGCACGCCAGGCCGGTGGCACCCACGACCCCCCCGGCGGATCGAGGCAGCACCTTCCGGAACATCAGGTACAGGGCCCAGCCGGCGAAGGCGGGCACGATCGCCATGTTGATCACGTTGTAGCCGAGCGCCGTGATCCCGCCGTCGGCGAAGAGCAGCGCCTGGACGACGACGACCAGCGCGACGATCAGGCACCCCACCCACGGCCCCAGCAGGATCGCCGCCAACGCAGCGCCGAGCAGGTGGCCGGTGGTGCCCGACGCGACCGGGAAGTTGAACATCTGCGCAGCGAAGATGAACGCAGCGGTGATGCCCACC
>JAPXRJ010000097.1:0-10587 GCA_033813615.1 Microthrixaceae bacterium
CGCACCATGTGCTCGTGGTTGTCGGGCTGGTAGCTGATGTTGCCGGAGCCGTCCTGCTTCTCGATCCCGCCGATCCGGTGCTGCAGACCGGGCGTCCCGGGCAGCGCCCACGGTCTGGCCAACGTCTCGGGGTCGCGGAGGTACGGCCAGAACGTTTCGCGGCCATCGGGCTCGGTGTGGTTCGTCGCCGTGGCGAACTCGACCGACAGGTCGGGCAGGTCGGCCACGTCGGGCAGCAGCCAGGGCTCGGCTCCGTTGGCGAGGTAGCCGTCGGTCAGGAGGATCACCGGCGTGCGGTAGCGCAGCGCCAGGCGGGCCGCCTCGATCGCGGCGTCGAAGCAGTGACCCGGCGACTTCGCAGAGACGATCGGCAGGGGTGACTCGCCGTGGCGTCCGTGCAGAGCGGCGAGCAGGTCGGTCTGTTCGGTCTTGGTCGGCATGCCCGTCGACGGGCCCGCCCGCTGCACGTCGACGATGATCATCGGCAGCTCCAAGCTGATCGCCAGTCCGATCGCCTCTGCCTTGAGGTCGAGCCCCGGACCCGATGTCCCGGTCACCGCCAACGCCCCCGAGAAGGCCGCTCCGATCGCGATCGACGCCGCAGCGATCTCGTCCTCGGCCTGCATCGTGCGGACGCCGAAGTTCTTGCGCCGGCTCAGCTCGTGGAGGATGTCCGACGCGGGGGTGATCGGGTAGCTCGCGTACACCAGTTGGAGCCCCGACAGCTGCGACGCCGCGACGAGCCCCCACGCCAGGGCCGTGTTGCCGTTGACGTTCGCGTAGGTGCCGGCGGGCAGCGGCGCAGGGGCCACCGAGTACGGATGATCGAACAGCTCGGCCGTCTCTCCGAAGTTCCGCCCGGCGCGCAACGCCGCGAGGTTGGCGTCACGGACGAGCGGCCGGGCGTCGTAGCGCTGCTCGACCCAGTCGAGCAGCGGCTGGAGCGGCCGGGTGTACATCCAGCAGATCAACCCGAGCGCGAAGAAGTTCTTGGACCGCTCCGCGTCGCGGCGCTTGACCCCCAACTCGGTCGTGGCCTGCAGCGTGATGGACGTCATCGGCACCTGGTGCACGGTGAAGCGCTCCAGGGAGCCGTCGACGAGCGGGTTCTCCAGGTATCCGGCCTTGGACAGGTCCCGCTCGTCGAAGGTGTCGGAGTTCACGATGATCGTGGAACCCGGCGACAGGTCGCCGACGTTCGCCTTGAGCGCTGCGGGGTTCATGGCCACCAGCACGTTCGGCGAGTCGCCCGGAGTGACGATGTCGGAGTCGGAGATGTGCACCTGGAACGACGACACTCCTGCCACCGTGCCAGCGGGAGCGCGGATCTCCGCCGGGTAGTTCGGCAGGGTCGCCAGGTCGTTGCCGAACAGCGCCGACAGCTCGGTGAATCGATCGCCGACGAGCTGCATGCCGTCGCCCGAGTCACCGGCGAAGCGGACGACCACGCGGTCGAGCTCCTTCGGTTCGGACCCGGTTCGATCCGACGTGGTGGTGCTGGACATGGGACCCCCTCGTCCTCGCCCTTGCTGTGTGGAGTTGTGTGCTGCGTTGAGCGGTGCGCTGGACGGAGCCGCCGGGAGGACCATCGGTGACGTGGCACCCGGTGTATCGCCGACTCCGCGACGACGCGTGCCAACGACGGTATCCCCATCACCGCCGCGATGGGCGTTCCGCTCCCCGTTGCAGTGCGCTGCCGACCGTCGTCGCGCTACCGCGCCGCGGGGGAGTCAGCCGTAGATGTCGAGGCAGCTGACCGGCACGCTGTCACGCAGCAGGAACCAGAAGCCGAACGCCTGGTCGCCGAGCGGATGCGGCGGAGCGGCGGCCAGCCGTTCGATCGCCGCTGGCAGCTGCTGGAACAGCTCGATCCGTCGACGGTCTCCGAGCGAGCTGTCCTCGACGCCGTTTCGGCACTCCCAACGGCCGCCGATCCCGGCGACGTGCAGCTTCAGCAGTCGGCGGGCGATCTGACCGACGATGAACGCCTCGGGTCCGTCGTGGTTCGCCGGCTGACCCAGGCGAGCTCGAGCACGGAGGTGGCCCGCGACGGTCACGGGCCCCTCTTCGCCGCACACGTCCCAGAAGTCGCGCCACTCCGCCGCTCCACCGTCGAGCGGAGCGATGTGCGCGTAGCCGTTCCGGTTGATGTCGAGGATCGGCCCTCGATCGAGGCGGGTCCGGTCGAACACCGAGAGGCAGTCGAACGTGCCCGGTTGACCCGGGTGGGTCTCCACGACGCCGAGCTCAGCGTGACCTTCGAGCAGCGCGGCGATCACCAACCAGGACAGCACCTCACGGCCCGGAGCCTCGCTCGAGTCCGGCCATTGCCCGCGATGTGTGAGCGCATCGGCGATCGTCACGACGTCCTTCCCTTTCCCACCGATGCAGGGTAGGGGACGCGCGAGCGGGGTCGTCAAGCCGCCGGGCACTTCCGGCGATGCGAACGAGCCGGCGATGCGAACGAGCGCGAGAAACCGGTTGGCGCCGGTCCGCATCCTTCCCCGCCGGCGACGTCGCCAAACATCGCCCGGCTCCAGTCGCCATCAGTGCGACCGACCCGGGTCACCGGTCGGCCCGGTCACGTTCGACATCCACGGGTACCGTCGGGGCCGATGAGGATCCTGGTCACCAACGACGACGGCATCGACAGCGAGGGCATCCACGAGCTCACGAGGGCGCTCGCGACGACCGGTCACGAGATCCTGGTGGTCGCTCCGTCGACCGACTGGAGCGGTGCCGGCGCCGCGCTCGGCAACCTCCGCCCGGACGCGGCGCTCGGCCTGCACCGCGCCGAGATCCCCGATGCGGCCGACGTGCAGGCCTGGGCGCTCGACGGGCCGCCGGCGCTGTGCCTCGTCGCCGGGCGTCTGGGCGCGTTCGGCGAGCTGCCCGACCTGGTCGTGTCGGGCATCAACGCGGGGGCGAACACCGGTCGGTCGATCCTGCACTCGGGAACGGTCGGCGCCGCCCTCGCCGGCCAGAACTTCGGCATCTCCGGACTTGCCGTCAGCGTCGATGCCGGCGACGGACAGCTGCTCGACAGCGACCGCTGGCGATGGGACACCGCCGCCCAGTTGGCGGTCGAAACGCTGCCACTGGTGATCGACGCGCCGGTCGGCAGCGTGCTGAACCTCAACGTGCCGGCACGTGACCGGGCCGACGTGGAGGGCGTCCGTTGGACCCACCTCGCACCGTTCGGCGCTGTGCGGGCCACGATCACGGCCCACGACGGCGAGGCGCTGCAGTGGGAGCTCACCCCGACCGGCTATGAGCCGCCCGAGGACACCGACCAGGGGGCGCTCGACCGCGGTTGGGCGTCGCTCACCGCGCTGGTCGGCATCGCCGAGTCGTGGCCGAGCCCGCCCGTGGGCGACGGTGGCGCCGACCACCGTCTGGACGTCGAGGCGCACCCGGTCCCGGGGGCGGAGCTGCACCACGTGCACCGGGTGCCCGACGGTGCGCTCGACGCAGTGCTGATCCGCCCCAACCTCGGTGAGGCGTTCCTCTGATCGGTCTCCGACCAGACCCGACTCCGAGGCTCAGTGGAGCACGGTGGCGTCCTCGGCGAGCTCGGCGCCGAGACGCTCCCCGACCGCCTCGACGACCTCGAGGGGCTCGGCCACCGCGCCCGGGCCGGACAGGTACGCGTCGAACACCGCCTGGAGGAAGCGCGCCGCGGCATCGACCGATGCGTTGGCCCGCATCGAGGTGAACATCTCGAACGCGTGCTGCGCGCCCTTCAGCTCCACGTAGTACACGGGCTGCTCGGACACGGCGCGCAGCGCGCCGACGAAGGTCCGAGCGTCCTCGACGGGGGCCAACACGTCCTTGTCGCCGTGGATGACGAAGAACGGCGGCGCGGCCGCGTGGACCTGGTCGATCGGCGACGCGGCGCTCCACAGGTCCGGACGCTCGTCCGGGTCGCGCTTCATCACCCACGGACCGAGGAACTGCCGCCGAGCGTCGGGCGGCCACACGCCGTTGCGGTCGGTGAAGTCGTACACGCCGTAGAAGGGAACCGCGGCCGAGACGGAGGTGTCGGCATCCTCGAAGCCGGGCTGGTAGCGCTCCTGGTCGGCGGTCAGCGCCGTGAGCGCGGTCAGGTGACCGCCCGCCGAACCGCCCGTGACGGTGATGAAGTTCGGGTCCACGCCGAGGTCGTCCGCGTGCTCGCGGATCCACGCGATCGACCGCTTCACGTCGACGAGGTGGTCGGGGAACGTCGCCGCCGGGCTGAGCCGGTAGTCGACGTTGCAGCACACCCATCCGCTGCTGGCCATCCGACGCATCAGCAGCTGACCCTGACGGTCCTTGTACCCGAGCACCCATCCACCGCCGTGGACCTGCACGAGCGCGGGGCGGGGCTCCCCGGGCACATCGGGAACATCGGGGCGCAGGATGTCCATGCGCAGCGAACGGCCCCCGGCACGTGCGAACTCCACGTGGCGCTCCCATCGGACCGGCAGCGGGTCCGACGGGTCGACCTCGGCCAGGTCGCGGAGCGCAGTCCGGATCTCATGACGGGCGGCATAGCTCTGCCGGATCGTGGCCGCCATCCCCGCCCAGGAGCCCAGCGTCAGCACCATCGCGACCTTGCCCGGGGTGCTGCGCAGGGCGCCGCGCCGCACGAGCACCGCCGTCGACACCACCTCGGCGATCAGGATGAAGGGGGCGAGCTCGATCGTGATCCAGCTGGCGAAGAAGCTCCATCCGAACAGGAGCTTGTTGGTGCGGTTCGGGCGCAACGCGTTCAACGTGTAGAGCGCGTTGTTGATCGAGACGCCGAGGAAGATACGACCGGCCGCGGAGCTTTTGTCCATGGCGGACAGTCTGCCCCGACCGAGGGAGCCGACGGATCTCCAGCGCCGGCCGCGGCTTCACCGAGCGGGACCACCGGGCGTAGCGTTTCGGTCATGAGCTCCACCGCCGACGTGACCAAGCCCGCCGCCACCACCCGCGACGGCTCGGCCGCCCGGTCCGCCACCACCAGCCTGCCGAGCACGATCAACGACCTGTTCCGCAAGCGACTGACCTCGATGGTGCCGTCATCGGGCGAGGTGCCATCGGTGACGTCGATGGCCCCGTTCACCGGCGAGCCGATCGCCGAGCTGCCGCAGTGCAGCCCGGACGACGTCATCGCTGCCGCCGAGCGTGCCCACGCCGCGCAGGTCGCGTGGGCGGCGACGCCGATCGCCGAACGGGCCGAGGTGCTCCTGCGGTTCCACGACCTGGTGCTCGACGAGCGAGACACGCTGATGGACCTCATCCAGGCGGAGAACGGCAAGGCACGCCGTGACGCGTTCCTCGAGGTCGGCGACATCGCCAACACCGCCCGCTACTACGCGCGCACTGCGGCTCGGGCCCTGGCCCCGACTCGACGGACCGGCCTGATCCCGGGCCTGACCGACGTGCACGAGCTGCACCACCCGCGCGGGATCGTCACGATCATCTCTCCGTGGAACTACCCCCTCAGCCTGGGGGCCGGCGACACGATCCCGGCGCTGCTCGCCGGCAACGCCGTCGTCCAGAAGGCCGACAACCAGACGGCGTTGACCGCTCTGTTCGCGCTGGAGCTGGCCCGACGGGCGGGCCTTCCCGACGACCTCTGGCAGATCGTCCTCGGCCGAGGATCGACCATCGGCACTCCGTTGCTCGACATCGCCGACTACGTGATGTTCACCGGTTCGACCGCTTCAGGCCGGACGATCGCCAGGGAGGCGGGCGAGCGACTGATCGACTGCTCGCTCGAGCTGGGCGGCAAGAACGCGATGGTGGTGCTCGACGACGCGGATCTCGGTCGTACGGTGGAGGGAGCGGTACGAGCCTGCTTCTCCTCGTCGGGCCAGCTCTGCATCTCGATCGAGCGCATGTACGTGGCCGACGCCATCTACGACCGTTTCGTTCCGGCGTTCGTCGACGCCGTGACGGCCATGCGCACCGGGGCGGCCTACGACTTCTCCACGCAGATGGGCACGCTCACGTCGACCGAGCAGCTGGAGGTCACCAGCTCCCACGTCGAGGACGCCGTCGCCAAGGGAGCGACGGTGCTGGCCGGCGGCGTGGCCCGATCCGACCTCGGCCCGTACTTCTTCGAGCCGACGGTGCTCACCGACGTGACCCCCGACATGACCTGCTTCGCCACCGAGACCTTCGGCCCGCTGGTGTCCATCTACCGGTTCAGCACCGACGACGAGGCCGTTCGCCTGGCGAACGACACCCGCTACGGCCTGAACGCCAGCGTGTGGAGCCGGTCCGCCGCCCGCGGTCGTGATGTGGCGTCCCGGTTGCACGCCGGAACCGTCAACGTGAACGAGGCCTACGCCGCGGCGTGGGGCTCGATCGACGCCCCGATGGGCGGCATGGGCGATTCGGGCCTGGGGCGCCGGCACGGCGCGGTGGGCATCACCAAGTTCACCGAGACCCAGACGATCGCCCGACAGCGGCTGATGAACCTGTCGCCACCGCTGCGCCGCCTCGGCGACGAGGGCTTCGCCACCGTCATGACGGCGGCGCTGCGCCTCATGAAGCGCGCCGGCTGGCGCTGAGCCAGCCGTCGGTCGCCGGACCTCGGGCACCAGCGACCACCCACTGGTCGCCCATGCCCAAGATCCGATCTGTTCCCAACCGCTCGCAACCGTCACAGCGACGCCCGGGCATCGACAGGCCCTACTGTCTCGGCCATGACGACGGTGGTGATCACGGGTTCGGCCAGCGGAATGGGCGCGGCGTTGCGCACTCGTCTGGAATCGCACGGGACGACGGTGATCGGCGTGGACCGACCAGGCACAGGCGCCGGCGCCGGTGCCGAGGTCGAGGCCGACCTGTCCTCGCCGGACGGCCGTGCGCACATGGCCGACCGCGTGACCGAGCTGTCGGGCGGGGCCATCGACGGACTCGTCGCCGGTGCCGGCATCCAGTCGATGGACGGCGCGCTGGCGGGGCCGATCTTGCGGGTCAACTACTTCGGGGCAGTCGCCACGCTGGAGCTGCTGCGACCGCTCCTGGCGAACGGGACGGATCCGTCCGCGGTGGCGATCTGCTCGAACTCCGCCACCACGATGGCCGGCTACCCGGCCGAGCTCGCCGACCTGCTGCTGTCCGGCGACGAGGACGCCGCGGTCGCAGCGATCGGCAGCGACGCGCTCAACGCATATCCAGTGTCCAAGCTGGCGCTCGGACGATGGGTCCGCCGGCAGTCGACCACCGCCGACTGGATCGGCAACGGCATCCGACTGAACGCAGTCGCTCCGGGCTTCGTCGACACGAAGATGACCGCAGGGATGTGGGACTTCGTCGCGTCGCTGGGTGAGACCTACCCGATCCCGATCGGCCGACCGGGCATGGCCCACGAGCTCGCCGCACTGATGGAGTTCCTGCTGTCGCCGGACGCCGGGTTCATGGTCGGCTCGTTCATCACCTGCGACGGCGGGACCGAGGCTGCGGTCCAGGCCGACGCCTGGCCCGCTCCGCTCCCCTGATCAACCGCCCCTGAACTGCCGCACCACTGAACTGCCGCACCCCTGAACGACCGCACCGGGAGCGACCCTCGACTGGAGGATCGACGGCCGTCGTCGCTTCATTCGGCGGCGATCACGTCGGCCAGCGACGGCTGCAGCCGGCCGGCGGTGCTCCCCCAATCGGCGTGGTCCCGGGCGAGCTGCGACCGCTGCCGATCCCCCAGCTGCTCCCACAGGTCGGAGCACACGAGCCAGAGGTGCTGCGCCTCAGGCCAGCGCCCGAGGCGCTCGAGCCGGCAGGCGGCCCGTCCCGATCGGACGGCGGCCAGCACGTTCGGAAGAGGAGCCGAGCCGATCGCCGGCGCCAGCGGATCCTCGGCCGCCTCGATCCACAGGTGGACGCCGTCGTCGGCCAGGTCGGGCGGAACGGCGACACGAGCGACGAGCCGGCCATCTTCGTGCAGGAGCGGAGCGTGACCGATGTGCACGAGCCCGTCGGCCCGACGCACGACCACCCACTGCCCGACGCGGTCCTGGTCATCGCACCTGAGCGTCAGCAACGTGGACGTGGTGCGCTCGGAGACCAATGGCGGTTCGTCGACCGCGCAGCGGGAGACCGACCGGGAGTCCGCATGCGGAACCGGGGTTCCTGCGCCGACGGGCGCCGTGTCGGGTTGTGCGGAGGGCGCAGCAGCTGCGAACCGCTCCCCCGCGGGACTGATCGGGAACGCTGCAACCGCTGGCACCTCGTCCACGCCGTAGCGTTGCAGCCAGTCCCGGAGCGCTCGGAGCGAGTTCCCGAGCGAGGGTTGGAGCTTGGAGGCCAGCTCGACCGACCGGGCCAGGTGGCCCACGAGCCGCGGGTCGAGCCCGGCGACGTCGGCCTCGTCGAGCGACCTCGCCGTCGTCGCCACCTGCCGGGACACCTGGTTGCGTCGACCGGCGAACAGTCGGCTGCCCGGGATGCGGCCGTCGTCCAGCTCGACCAGGACGTCGCACCCGGCAGCGATCCGCGCCAGCGGCGGCTGATCCGCGTCGCCGGCCAGGTCCAGCTGCAGATGCAGCGCCGCGACCGGGCTGGGGAGGGTGCGGCGCCGGCCGGGCACGTCCCGCCTGCGCTCCCCGCCGCCGGTGCCGTCCGAGAGCGCGAGGGCGACGTCGCCGCCGAACAGAGCGATCAGCACCGGGTCCGTGGCGAGAGCGGCTGACCCCGGCCACGGGTCGGCAGGATCCAAGGCCACGAACTGGTCGGGGTCGGTGGCGTCGACCCACCACTGCGAGCCGTCCTCCAGGTCGACGATGAGCGCCCCTGCCGCGCCGAACGCGACGCCGCTCAGCAACTCGACACCCGCCCCGTCGGGATCGACGTCGAGGCGGACGTCGGCGTCGGGGTGGAGCCCGGCGATCGGCGCGTCAGCCACGGTCCCACTCCGAACGATGACCCGCCACCCCGGCCACCCTGAGGTGGGCATATGACCGTTCGAGGAGCGACTGGACCGAGCTGATCCGACGAGCCCGGGTTCGTCGGGTTGCGGCAGAGTCGGTGTCCGCAGCACCGTCGACGCCCCGCTCGGGGAAGATCGCCCGCTCCCCGGCCAGCCACAGCGCCGGCCAGCAGCGGGCCTGGTCGGCCCGCGCTCCGGCTCGTGGGGCGGGTGCACCCGGCGGCTCGCTGTCCGGGTGGATGCTGAAGGTGAGCAGCGCCAACGCTGCGGACGTGAGCACCGCCGTGCCACCCACGTGCTCGACGGCGACGCGCACGTCGTCTTCGAACCATCGGTCGTGCTCGTCGTGACCGTCGGAGTGGGTGCCCGGATCGACGGCGACCAGCTCGACCAGCTCCGCCTCGCTGCCGACCGGGAGCGGGTCCCGACCTCGGACGACGGACCCGACGACGTTGCGGATGACGACGGTGCCGTAGGCGGCAGGGGTGTCGACCACCAGCCGCCCGGGGGACTGCATCCGTCGGCAGACGGCGATCGCGGCGTCGCCGAGCACGTCGTCGACGTGATCGGCTGACGCCTCGAGCCCGGACCGGACCAGGCGGCGCCGGGCCACCGTTCGCGCCTCGTCGCCGAGCAACCAGTCCAGCACGTCGTCACCGCTGGCCGGCGGGTGCACGCGTGCCGAGTCGATCCAGTCCATCCGAGATCACCTCCACTCCGTCCGAGCAGTGTGCACCCGAGATGTGACAGCGAGCGCTGCGAGGCGCCGAGCGCACCGGCCGCGTCGAGGCGTGTCACATCTCCCTCATCGGCCGCTCGGGCCAGGTGACGGCGACCGAACGGCGGTCGCCACCGACGAACGGAGCGCCACCATGGCCACCACACCCGACGGCCCGGAACGGGGCGGGAAGCCCACGGGCGAGCGGCGCAGCGGACAGGACGCTGCCACCGGACAGGACGCTGCCACCGGACAGGACGCTGCCACCGGACAGGACGCTGCCACCGGACAGGACGCTGCCACCGGACAGGACGCTGCGCCGAAGGTCGTGCACCTGTACGTCCTGCTCGACCGCTCCGGGTCGATGGCGTCGATGGCCGACGACGTGATCGGCGGCTTCAACCATCTGCTCGCAGAGCAGCAGGCCGACGGCGCCGACAGCCGCATGACGCTGGTGCAGTTCGACTCGGAGGACCCGAACGAGGTCGTGGCGGACGCGGTGCCGATCGCCGAGATGCTGCCGTTGGACGCGGCCACCTTCGTGCCACGCGGCGGCACCCCGCTGCTCGATGCCACGGCACGGCTCATCGCCGTCGGGAGGCAGCGGGAGGCGGCGCTGGCCTCGGTCGACGAGGCGGAGGAGATCGTGTTCGTGTCGATCACCGACGGCCACGAGAACATGAGCCGCGAGCAGTCGCTGCCAGCGGTCCGTTCGATGGTCGCCGAGCGACAGGCGGCGGGCTGGACGTTCGTGTTCCTGGGTGCCGCGCTCGATGTCTACGGCGAGGCATCTGGTCTCGGGGTCAGCGTCGGCAACACGCAGTCGTTCGCTCCCGACGGCACCGGAAGCCGGGCGGCGTTCGCGTCGCTGTCACACTCGACCGCCACACTGCGTCGCAAGGTCAGAGACCACGACGAGATCGACAAGGACGACTTCTTCCTGGGGACGAAGGCGGCCGAGGAC
>JAPXRJ010000098.1:0-10561 GCA_033813615.1 Microthrixaceae bacterium
CCCGGCACCCGACGAGCACGTCCGTCGTACCGTCCTGCCCAACGGCATCCGCGTGGTCACCGACCGGCTGCCGACATCACGTTCAGTCGCGGCGTCGGTGTGGGTGGGAGTCGGTGGCCGAGACGAGTCCGACGAGCTGTCCGGAGCGTCGCACTTCCTCGAGCACCTGCTGTTCAAGGGCACCGAGGGCCGCGACGCCAAGGCGATCGCCGTCGCGATCGACGCGGTCGGTGGCGACATGAACGCCTTCACCGCCAACGAGCACACGGCGTACTACGCACGGGTGCCGGCGGCGGAGGCCTATCTGGGCATCGACCTGCTGCTCGACGTGGTGCAGCGCCCAGCGCTGCGACCGTGGGAGTTCGACGGCGAGCGCGAGGTGATCCTCGAGGAGCTCGCCGCGGCGGACGACGATCCCGACGACGTGGCGTCGATGAAGCTGTTCGAGTGCCTCTTCCCCGGGCACCCGCTGGGTCGTGAGGTGCTTGGCACCGCCGAGTCGATCGATGCGCTCGAACGGGACCAGGTCGCAGAGTTCTTCGCCCAGTGGTACACGCCGGTCAACATCGTCGTGGCGGCTGCCGGCGACATCGACCACGTCGCTCTGGTCGAGGAGGTCGAGCGTCGTTTCGGGGACCGTCGGTCCGGTCAGCATCCCGTCCGGACGCCGCCGAGCGGCGACCTGGTCGCCGAGTCGGTCGCAGGTCGGCCGATCGAGAGCGTGCACCTGGCGATGGGTTGGCGGGCACCGTCGGTGGACGACGATGACCGCTACGCACTCGCCTTGCTCAACCACGTGTTCGGGTCCGGACCGTCCAGCCGCCTCTTCCAGGAAGTGCGCGAGGACCGCGGGCTCACGTACTCGATCTCCTCCGGCGTGAGCCACCACGTCGACACCGGGGCGCTGACCGTCCACTGCGCGACCGCGCCCGGCAAGCTCGACGAGCTCAACGACGTCGTCGATGGGATCGTCGTCGATCTGTTGCAGCGGGGCATCAGCCGTGAGGAGCTGGCCAGGGCCAAGGGCTCGCTACGTGGCGCCTACCTGATGAGCTACGAGGACGTGGGGTCGCGCATGACACGCCTCGGCATCTCGGAGATCATGCGGGGCCGCGTCACGCCGATCGACGAGCACCTCGCCCGACTCGAGGGCGTGACCCACGACGAGGTGCATCGGGTCGCGCAGCGGGTGCTCGGTACGCCCCGCGTGCTGTCGACCGTCGGACCCGGCTGACCAGCAATCCCCGTTCTGTTCGTCGTTCCACAAGGAAAACCTTGTGGAACGACGAACAGAACGGGGGAGCGCGGTCGAACCGGGTGCTCGATCAGCGCTCGGCGCTGTCGGCCCGTTCGACTTCGTCCCGGGTGACGCCCAACACGAAGAGGATCGCGTCGAGATACGGCACGTTGACCGTCGTGTCGGCAGCCTCCTGCACCAGCGGTTTGGCGTTGAACGCGATTCCGAGCCCGGCTGCCGCCAGCATGTCGAGGTCGTTGGCACCGTCGCCGACCGCCACCGTCTGGCTCAGCGGCACGCCCTCGGACTCTGCGAACTGGCGCAGGAACCTGGCCTTGGCTGCGCGGTCGACGACATCGCCGAGCACCTCACCGGTCAGTCGACCGTCGCGCACCTCCAGCACGTTGGCTCGGGCGTGGTCGAGGTCGAGCTCGTCGGCCAAGCCGTCGGTGAAGTGGGTGAACCCGCCCGACACGATGCCGACCGTGTAGCCGAGTCGCTTGAGCGTGCGAACGAAGGTGCGGGCACCGGGCGTCAGCTGCATCCGGGTCCGGGCCCGTTCCATGGCGTCTGCGTCGAGGCCCTCGAGGCGTCGCACGCGCTCTCGCAGCGCGGTGGTGAAGTCGAGCTCGCCCGCCATCGCCCGGTCGGTGACCGATCGGACCTCCTCGACGCAACCCGCCTCCTCTGCGAGCAGCTCGATCACCTCGTCCTGGATGAGCGTCGAGTCGACGTCGAGCACGACCAGACGTTTTGCCCGGCGTTCGAGGCCCTCGGGCTGCAGCGCGACGTCGAGGCGGTGCGCGGCGGCGGCCTCGCCCAGGTGCTTGGCGAGCGCCGTCGGATCGGCGCCGGTCACCCGGAACTCGTAGGCGTACACGGGGTAGCGGGCCAATCGGACGATGCGGTCGATGTTGCCCCCCGAGGCGTTGATGCCGCCCGCGATCGCTCCGATCTCCGCCGGTGAGAGGGGTGTCTCCAGCTCGTGACCCAGGACGGTGACGGCCTCGGTTCGCTGGTGTGCGGGGCGTTGCGGGGGAGCGGAGTGGAGCTCGATCCGGACCCCTCGACTACGGGCGAGCTGGTCGAGCGGGCCTCGGAAGCCGTCGCCGCCGTCGCCGGGGTCGCTGAGCGCGATCGCCAGCGTGAGGTGGCCGCGCACGAGGACCTGCTCGACGTCCTGGACCTGCGCGCCGGTCAGCTCCAGCAGGGTCATCAGGTCAGCGGTGATCCCGGGGTGGTCCGGTCCGCTGACCCGGAGCAGCAGCGCTCCCGCGGGCGCAGCGCCGCCGGTCTGTCCGTCCGGGAGGGGATCCATGACCAGTACGGTACGGCTCCACCGGGTGCGGTCCGTACATGGCCGCAGGTGCGCAGCTCCGGTCCAAGGGGATCGAACAGGGGGAGCGAGATGGCCATGGTGGAGACCGAATCCGTCGATGAGCACGTCCGGATCGTCCGGCTCTCCCGACCGGAGCGCCTGAACGCCCTGTCGATCGACCTCGCCGTCGAGCTCGACGAGGCCCTCGCCGCGGTCGGCCGTGACAACAGGGCCCGGGTCATCGTGCTGACCGGAGCGGGACGAGCGTTCTGCTCTGGCCTGGACCTCAAGGACTACGGGATGATCCCGAACATCGACGGTCTGAGCGTGCATCGGATCGCCAGCCGGTCGATGGGGATGTACTCGCAGCTCACCCGGCGTCTTCGGGCGATCCCCCAGCCGGTGATCGCTGCGGTGAACGGTCCGGCCTACGGCGGCGGGATGTGCCTGTCGCTCGGAGCGGACCTCCGTATCGCCGGCGAGTCGGCCACCTTCAACGCCACCGGTATCGTCAACGGCCTGTCGTCGACGGAGATGGGCGCCGGCTGGCTGCTGCCCCGACTGATCGGCGCGGCGAACGCCAACGACATCCTGCTCACCGGTCGCCGCGTCGACGCCGCAGAAGCGCTGCGAATGGGCCTGGTGTCCAGGGTGGTGCCCGACGAGCGGTTGGTGGCAGAGGCGCTCGACATGGCGGCGTCGATGGTGCGCTACTCCCACCACGGCCTGGAGGCGACCAAGCAGTCGCTCTGGGTCGAGCTGGAGATCTCGAGCCTCGACGCGGCGATCCAGTTCGAGGACCGCAACCAGCTGATGGCCGGGTTCACCGACAACCTCCCGACGGCGATCAAGGCGTTCGACCGCGGCCAGGAGCCCGAGTACCTCGACGAACCCCGCAAGGACCTGTTCGAACAGCCTGGCGGCTGAGCCGGGGGCAGCCTGGCGGCTGAGCCGGGGGCAGCCTGGCACTACGATCTGCGCGTGATCCAGGTCGGCGTGTTCGGAGCGGGTGGGCGAATGGGTTCCACCGTGTGCCAGGCGGTGCACGCTGATCCCGACTTGGCGCTCGTCGCCGCGGTCGACCAGAGCTACGCCGGCATCGACCTTCGGACGGTCACCGGGGTGGACGCCGAGATCAAGATGTCGCGCTCGCCGACGGCGTTCGAGCGGACCGCGACCGAGGTCGTCGTCGACTTCTCCGAGCGTGGCGCCGCGGTGGAGAACCTTGCGTGGTGCGCGGCGAACGGAGTGCACGCCGTGGTCGGGACCACGGGCTTCTCCGCGGAGGACATCGAGCGGTGTCGACGCGAGTTCTCCCGGTCGAACTGCGTGATCGCCCCGAACTTCGCCATCGGTGCAGTGCTGATGATGCACTTCGCCGCGATCGCCGCGCCGTACTTCGACTCGGCCGAGATCATCGAGCTGCACCACGAGCACAAGCTCGACGCCCCTTCCGGCACCGCGGTCCACACGGCCCAGCTCATGGCGGAGGCGTCGAAGGACTGGACGGAGGACCCGACCACGTCGGAGGTCGTCGCTGGAGCCCGTGGCGGGGTCGGGCCGGCCGACATCCACATCCACTCGGTGCGTCTGCGGGGACTGGTCGCGCACCAGGAGGTGCTGCTCGGCACCACCGGACAGACGCTGAGCCTGCGCCACGACTCGATCGACCGGACGAGCTTCATGCCCGGCGTGCTCCTGGCGGTCAAGCGGGTCGGTGAGCGACCTGGTGTGACCGTCGGACTCGACGCCCTGCTGGACCTCGGCGACTGACAGGGCAGGTCCCGACCTCCGCGTCCTGAACCTCCGGTTCTGTTCGTCGTTTCACAAGAAGAACGTTGTGAAACGACGAACAGAACCGGTGGGGGGTGCAGATGCTGTCAGTCGTCGCCGAGCTCTTCCTCGAGCTCCTCGATCCCGCCGACGAGGCCCCGGTCCGACAGCGCCTGCCACACGACGATGCCGATGACGGCGGCGATCGAGCCCCACAGCAACCACGTCTGGTACCGGTTCACGACGTCGAGCACGTCTTCGATCTGGTCCTCGAAGATGAGGCCGATCCAGCGCATCAGGAGGATCCGTCCCACGGTGCCGATCACGTTGAGCACGATGAAGCGCCTGATCGGGAACCGGGCGACGCCTGCGATCAGGCACACCAGGTTGTTGGGCGCCACGACCACGAGCACGTTGAGGGCCCGGTGCACGACGCGGGGGTCGCTGTCGGCGTAGTCCAAGAGCTGCGAGCTGGCCGGGAACGTCCGACGGGCCCAGTGCAACGCTCGATCGCCGTACAGCCAACCCATGGCGAAGAAGATCGGGTCGGGCGCCAGGAGGCGCAGCGTCCCCACGATCACCATCGGGACGAGCTCCAGGCTGATCGATGTGATCAGCAGGTACTTGTTCGAGGAGTTGAGCGCGATCAGGCCGAGCGGTCGGTCCTCCACCCAGCTCGCCCACACCATGTTGCCCATGTTCGATGCCACGACCAGGGCGATGATGGCGCCGGTCAAGGTGGGCAGCAGCCACCGCGGGTGCGTCTGGTGGTCCGGGGGGAGTGCGGGAGCGTGGTCGGACATGTGCTGGTCGGTTGGACGCGGGCCGGTCGTCGTGGCGCTGCCGACCGGTTCCGCCGGTCATGGACGTCGCACTCAGCCTACGCTCGACCCTACAGGTGGTCGCCTCGGATGAGGTGACGCCGCAACTTCCGGGGAACGTGGTCGCCGAACGTCGGACCGGCCGTCGAAGCGGACCCCGCGATCGATCCAGGGGGAACCGTGCAGGGCACCATGCAGGACCGACCGCTCACGTTGGACCACATCTTCGAACGGGCCGAGCGGCTCAACCCCTCGAAGGAGGTCGTCACCGCGACCGCCACAGGGACCGAGCGCGCCAGCTACGCGGAGTGGGCCGCTCGAACCCGGCGGCTGGCCGGGGTGCTCGACGACCTGGGCGTCTCGGCCGACGGCCGGGTGGCGACGTTCGCATGGAACACCGGCCGCCACCTCGAGCTCTACTTCGCTGCGCCGTGCTCCGGGCGGGTGCTGCACACGTTGAACATCCGGCTGTTCCCCGAGCAGGTCACCTACATCGTCAACCACGCCGAGGACGAGGTCATTTTCGTCGACCGATCGCTGCTCGGATTGCTCGGTCCGCTCCTGCCGACCTTCGAGACGGTCCGCCACGTGGTGGTCATGGAGGATGGCGGTCAAGCGCCTGATCCCGAGGGTGTCGAGCTGCTCGACTACGAGCGACTGCTCGCCGACGCGTCGCCGGTTGAGTTCCACGTCACCGACGAGAACCGGGCCGCGTCGATGTGCTACACGTCGGGCACGACGGGCAACCCGAAGGGCGTCGTGTACACCCACCGCTCGACGTTCCTGCACACGATGGGCGTGATGCTCGCCGACGCCGTCGGCGTGTGTGAGCGCGACGTCGTCCTGCCGGTCGTGCCGATGTTCCACGCGAACGCCTGGGGCCTCGCCCACGCGGGCGTCGCCGCCGGGGCCAAGCTGGTCATGCCCGGGCCGAACATGGTGCCGGCCAAGTTGGCCGAGATGATCGAGTCGGAGCGGGTCACCCTGGCCGCTGGCGTCCCGACGATCTGGATGGGCGTGCTGCCGGAGCTCGCCGGGCGCGACACGTCGTCGCTGCGGTCGATCCCCTGTGGCGGCTCGGCCGTGCCCAAGGCGCTGTCGGAGGCGTACCGAGCGCAGGTCGGGCTCCCGATCCTGCAGGCGTGGGGCATGACCGAGACCAGTCCGGTCGCCTCTATCGCCAACGTCACCTCCGCGCTCGCCGAGCTCCCTGAGGACGAGTTGGCAGACGTGCGTTCGACTCAGGGTCGGGCGATGCTCGGCGTCGAGCTGCGCATCGCGGACCAGTCCAGCGGTGACGTGCTCCCATGGGACGGCGTGAGTCGGGGCGAGCTGCAGGCCGCCGGCCCGTGGATCGCCGCGTCGTACTACGACGACCCCCGCTCGCCCGACTCGTTCACCGCCGACGGCTGGCTCCGCACCGGCGACGTGGCCGTCATCACCCCCGAGGGCTACGTCCGCATCGTCGACCGGACCAAGGACGTGGTGAAGTCGGGCGGGGAGTGGATCAGCTCGGTCGAGCTCGAGAACGAGATCATGGCGCACCCCAAGGTGGCCGAGGCCGCGGTGATCGGCGTGGCACACCCCAGGTGGTCCGAGCGGCCGCTGGCGTGCGTCGTGGTCAAGCCGGGCGAGGAGCTGACCAAGGACGAGGTCGTCGGCTTCCTCGAGGATCGCGTCGCCAAGTGGTGGCTGCCCGACGACGTCGTGTTCATCGACGAGGTCCCGAAGACCAGCGTCGGGAAGTTCTCCAAGAAGGACCTCCGGGACCGCTTCGCCCACCACACGCTGCCGACCACGGGTGATTGACGGGACCGCATTTCGGACGGGACCGCATTTCTGACGAGAAGTCAGCACCCTTGCGGTCGGATTCTTCCCGCAGAATCGCCGGGTGGGCCGGTCGGTGTGCCCTGCGGCGGGCGGCCACCTAACGTCCGCAGCGATGTACGACTTCCTGCGCCGGCCGGCGTGGATCGTGAGCCACGTCCTGGTGGCGGTCGGTGTGGTGGCCATGGTCGGCCTGGGCTTCTGGCAACGGCAGCGCTGGATCGACGAGCGCGAGCAGTCCGACGCGTTGGCCGAACAGGCAGCGAGCACTCCCGTGCCGCTCGACGACGTCCTCGCCGACGTCGGCGTGAGCGCGACCACGCCGCCGGATCAGGTGCCCGAATCCGTCGACTTCCGGCGCGTCGAGGTGACCGGCACCTACGACGCCACCGGCGAAGTGCTGGTGCGCAACCGCAGCCAGGGCGGCGCTCCCGGAGCGTGGGTGCTCACGCCGCTGGTGCAAGCCGACGGCACCGCCGTGGCGGTCGTCCGGGGCTGGGTCCCGCTCGACGTCGACCCACCCGCCCCGCCGTTCCCGGGCTCCGAACCTGTGTCCGGAACGGTGACGGTCACCGGTCTCGCGCAGCGCAGCCAGGTCAAGGGCAGCTTCGGCGGCACTGATCCGACCACCGGCACGCTGCGGACCGTCGCCCGCGTCGACGTGCCACGCCTCGACCAGCAGGTCGACGCCACGTTCGAACCGGTGTACGTCGTCCTCGACGGTCAAGTGCCGGAGCAGCCGGCGTCCACGAACGGGCTGCCTCAGCCGGTGACGCTCGAGCTGCCGTCGCCTGTGACGAACCTCTCCTACATGGTCCAGTGGTGGATCTTCGCCGTGATCGCCGTGGTCGGCTACCCGCTGGTGCTGCGCCGGGTCGCGCGCAACCGGGCCAAAGGCGACCAGACGCCGGTGGAGCACACGCCGCCGGCGATGGCGGTCGCTGGTGACGTCGACGATGGCTGAACGGGAGATGGCGGAGCGACACGATGGCTGATGCCGGCGACCGGGACGTCCGCGGGCCGACCGACGCGCGGGAGCGGATCATGGCCGCTGCGATCCGCTGCGTGGAGCGCGATGGGATCCGCAACGTCTCGATGGAACGCGTGTCGAGCGAGGCAGGGTTGTCGCGCACGACGCTGTACCGCTACTTCCCGGGCGGCCGCAGCCAGCTGGTCTCGGAGACCGCGACGTGGGAGGTCGCCCGGTTCTGGCGGCGGTTGGCCCTGGCGGTCGAGGACCTTCCGACGCTCGAGGACCGTCTGGTCGCCGGACTCGTGATCGGCACCAAGTTGATGCGTCGCTCCAGCATCCTGTCCAACCTCCTCGAACCGGAGTTGGACGAGTTGGTCAGCATGCTGCGGCCGACCGAGTCGATCGTCCACCAGGTCATCCGGGACTACTTCGCAGAGCTCCTGGAGGAGGAGGCGGCCGCTGATCGGGTGCGCGTCGGCGTCGACATCAGCGAGGCATCGGACTACCTGACCCGGCTGATCCTGTCCTACATGGGCAGCCCTGCCGGCTGGGACCTGGCCGACGAGGCGCAGACTCGCCGGTTGGTTCGGACGCAGTTCCTGGGTGGCATCGCCCGTTCGGTGGCCTCGACCTGAGCCTGCCGTCGGGCGCGTGGCTGAGCGTTCGTGCCCGAAAGTGCGTCGGCGCACATTCGCCGAAGGCGCGGGTACTGAATATGACGCATGTCACACGCTCCCGCGGTAGCGGTGAGACGATTTCGGTCTTAGTGTTCCAACCATGATGTCGGTCGCCGGGGGGCGCGAGACCAGCAACGCCTCCGCGAGCACCGGGCCGACGATCGCGCCGACGACGGTCATCCCCTCGGCTCCGCATGCAGGGCAGGCGACTGCGTCGGTGCAGGACGTCGCAGCGCGTCAGAGGGCCGAGCTCGTGCAGCTGAGCGCGACGGTCCAGCCCGACAGCCCTGAGGAGCGCGTCGTCGAGGCCCTGTTCGACTGCATCGCTCGGTGGGGCATGTCCAAGACCACGGTGGAGGACGTCGCCCGCTCCGCGGGGATGTCCAGGGCGACGCTCTACCGGCTGTTCCCCGGCGGCAAGACCGCGATCCTCCAGGTCGGACTGGCCAGCGAGGTCACCCGGCTCGTCGCCGATCTCCGCGAGCAACTCGACGAGCTCGGGGACCTGGCATCGGTGCTCGCACGGGCGATCAGCTTCACGACCACTGAGCTCCGGAGCCACCAGGCGCTCGGCTTCGTCCGGGCCCACGAGTGGGAGACCGTCGAGAAGTACATGGCGTTCGACCGCCTTGACCCGATCTTCCTGCTGGCGGGTGCTGCGTTCGGGCCGTCGCTCATGCGCTTCCTCGCACCAGAGGACGCGAGCCACGTCGCCATGTGGGCGGCGCGACTGGTCGTGTCGTACCTGCAGAGCCCCTCCGACGACCTCGACCCCGGCCGGGAGGACACCGCCCGGCACCTGGTCGTGACCTACCTGCTGCCCGGCCTCGAGCCGGCGGCCTGACCTCCATCCGTCCACAACCACTCGATACCCACACAGGAGCACATGTCATGAGCATCAACGAGGAGATCCTCGGCCGAGCCGACGTCGACGACCTGGAGGCCATCCTCGCGGTGTCCAACAGCGATCGCGACGCCGTCATCTCCACGGTCCAGCAGAACGCCGAGGCCATCTTCACCTGGGACTACACCAAGGGTGCCCGGCCGGCTCTGGACAAGCTCTACGAGAAGGCCAAGGTCTCCATGTGGAACGGCGAGACCGACCTCCCCTGGGACACCGAGGTGGACCAGGAGTCGATCGTCATCGCCAACGCCGAGCAGAACTCGGGCGTGAACGGCGCCGGCGCGCTGGGCCTGGCCGACTTCGACGTGACGGGCACCCCGTTCGAGAAGTGGACTCCCGACCAGTGGATGCGGCTGGGCATCGAGAGCCAGAACTGGACCCTCAGCCAGTTCATGCACGGCGAGCAGGGCGCTCTCATCTGCACCGCCAAGATCGTCGAGACCGTGCCGTGGATCGACGCCAAGTACTACGCCTCCACCCAGGTCATGGACGAGGCCCGTCACGTCGAGGTGTTCGCCCGCTACCTCGACACCAAGCTGTCCGGTCACTACCCGGTCAACGCGCACCTCAAGATGCTGCTCGACGACATCATCACCGACAGCCGCTGGGACATGACCTACCTCGGCATGCAGGTGATGGTCGAGGGGCTGGCCCTGGCCGCCTTCGGCTTCATGCACCAGATGTCGACCGAGCCGCTGCTCAAGCAGCTGCTCCGCTACGTGATGAGCGACGAGGCCCGCCACGTCGCCTTCGGCGTGCTGTCGCTCCAGGAGTACTACGAGGGACTCTCCGACGCCGAGATCTTCGAGCGCCAGCAGTTCGCGTTCGAGGCCGCGGTGCGCATGCGAGATCGGTTCCTGCAGCAAGAGGTCTGGGAGCGCCTCGGCGTGCCGGTCAAGGACGCCATCGAGGCGGTGATGCTCACGCCGACCCGTCAGATGTTCCAGATGATGCTGTTCTCCAAGATCGTTCCGAACTGCAAGAAGCTCGGCCTGCTCGACCGCAACGACAAGTGGCTGCGACATCGCTTC
>JAPXRJ010000099.1:0-10432 GCA_033813615.1 Microthrixaceae bacterium
CGACTGGTGACCCCCGGTGCCGTTTTCAGGCCCCCTGAGGCGCCCGGAGACTCGCACCGTCTTCCGCGTTGTGTGTGAGCCGAGCTTGCCTTGGAGGTCCCCCCTGTGGCCCGTGTGGACGATCTGAGGGCGGACTACGACCGCCTCGGCGAACTGCTCGCCGGTGAAGGTGACGGGTCGAAGGCGGCAGCACTGGTGCGTGAGCGCCGGATGGTCGGCGAGCTGCTCGAGGCGCTCGAAGCTCCAGAGGAGGTGAGCGTTGCCGATGAACTGGCAGCTCGACGCCGAGCCGAAGCCGGCGATCCTCGTCCTGCCTCCCGCCGCCGCAAGCCTGGATGAAGCCCACGCCGCCATCGAGCTGTGGGAGCACTACTCGCGCAAGACACTCGACCCGACGCAACGCCTGACCGTCGAAGTGATGATGGCCGAGACGGCCGAGAGCAAGTGGGCGGCGTCAACGACTGGCCGTGAGATGCCACGCCAGAACGGCAAGGGCGACGAGCTCGAGGTCGTCGAGCTGTGGGGTCTGGTGCAACGGGCTGAGGCGATCCTCCACACGATCCACGACGCGGTCCTGCTGGCGACCCAAACCCAGCAGCGGATGCTCGCACTGCTCGAACACCCGGACTTGCGCCGGAAGGTGAAACGCAAGTGGCAGGGCACCGGCCAACAGATGATCGAGATGCGCAACGGCGGCATCATCTGGTACCGCACCCGCACCGGCGGCGGCGGTCGTGGCGTCGACGACATCAACCGTCTGGTCGTCGACGAGGCGCAGCACGCGACCGAGGAGCACCTGGCCGCGATCACGCCGACGCTGTTGGCCAACTCGAACCCGCAGCTCAACATCGCCGGCACCAGCGCGCTGGAAGGTCATTCGGCGTGGTGGTGGCGCATCCGCCGCCGGGCGCTGAGCGAGTCGCCCGGCGCCTTCGGCTACGTCGGCCACACCGCCGAGGTCGTGTACCTCGACGATCAGGGCAACATCGTGCAGGATCCCGTCGACGTCGCCGACCGCAGACTCTGGTCCGCGACGAACCCAGTGTTGAGCGCCGGTCGCGGCGGCGGCATGGAGTTCCTCGAGGAGCAGCTCCTCCGCCTCGGGGAAGAGGCGTTCGCCCGCGAGCACCTCGGCGTATGGGACCCGCCGCCGTCCGATCGTGTCACCGTCGCCAAGATTCCCGCCGGCGACTGGGCCGCCACAGCAACACCACGCTCGCTCGTTCCCGCCGTGTCGCCCGGTGAGATGACGCTCGCATGGGGTGTGTCCCTCGACGGCGAATGGTCTTCGATCGGTATCGGCATCGGTACGCTGACCGCCGGTTACGTCGAGCTGATCGAGCACCGGCGCGGCACCCGGTGGCTGGCTGATCGACTCGTCGAGCTCGTCCACACCTGGGATCCGATCGTTGTCGGCAGCAACGGTGCTGGCGCATCTGCTGCCCACTTCGCGAACGTGCTCGTCGCATTCCGCGACGCCGGCATCTCGTCGGACCTCCTGGTGCAGTTGCGCGCCGCGGAGTGGAAGGCGGCCTGCGGCGGGTTCCTCACCGCCGTGGTTGAGGGCCAGGTGGCGCACGTAGCTGATGGCCAGGCGCCGCTCGATCTCGCCGTGGAGAACGCGTCCGAACGGCGTCTAGGCGACGGGTTCGCGTGGGATGCCCGAGCGACTTCGGTGCCGCTATCGCCGCTCGATGTGGTGACCGCCGCCCGAGCGCTGCTGCCGACCGAGCCGCAGCCCAAGCCCTACGACGTGCTCGCGTCGGTCTTCTGAGGAGGTGCGCATGGTGACGACCGCTCTCGACATCATCGGCATCTTGGCCCTCGCCGCCGCTGCGTTCATCTTCGCCGGCATCGGAGCCACCCTTGTCGTCGTCGGCGTCGGGTGCCTCGTGATCTCCTGGTCGATGTCGCGGTGAGCATCATCTTTCGCCAACGAGCGGCCGAGACGGCCGCCGACCTGATCCCCAGCCGTCTCGACGGGCGCCGGGTGACACCATCGGTGAGCCGTGACGAGTCCTTCCGTCACTCCGTCGTGTGGGCGTGCCTCCACCTTCGAGCCAGCCTCATCTCGTCGTCGCCGGTGGACGTGTACCGCACCGTCGGCAATCGTGCTCTCGAGGTCGACCCGCCGCCGGTCATCATCAGCCCCGACGGTTCGTCCATCGGGATCGTCGAGTGGCTGTACTCGACGCAGATCGACCTCGATTCGACCGGTAACGCCTTCGGCATCATCACCGCTCGCGATGCCACGGGGCTACCGCGTCGGATCGACCTGGTGTCGGCCGAGTCCGTCACGGTCAAGGTCGCCGACGGCGGCGTCGTCGAGTACCGGATCGGCCGGCGGTCCTACGACCCGGCGAACATCTGGCACGAGCGCCAGTTCACCCGCTCAGGCCTGCCCGTCGGTCTGTCACCCATCGCGCACGCCGCCTACTCGCTGTCGACCGGGCTGAGCGTCCACCAGTTCGCCGCCGACTGGTTCTCCGGATCGGCCATGCCCGCTGCGCATCTCCGCAACACCGCACAGACGCTCGATGGCGAACAGGCCAAGGAGGTCAAGGCGCGGTTCAAGCAGACGGTCCGCAACGGCGACGTGTTCGTAACCGGCTCAGACTGGGAGTACAACGTCCTGGGCGGCAAAGCGTCGGAATCGAGCTTCGTCGAGGCGTCACACCTGAGCGCCGCGGATCTCTGCCGATTCCTCGGCGTGCCCGGTGACATGGTCGACGTCAACGAGCAAACCGGCTCGGTCACCTACGCGAACATCACACAGCGCAACCTCCAGTTGCTCATCATGCACCTGGGTCCGTCGATCCGACTTCGGGAGCTGGCGTTGTCGACGTTGCTCACCCGGCCCCGCTACGTGAAGCTCAACAGCGACGCCGTCGTGCTGCGGATGGACCCAAGGTCGCGGGCGGACCTGAACAAGACGCTGCTGGAGTCCAACCAGCGCGCCCCATCGGAAGTGCGCGAGAAGGACGACCTACCGCCGTTCACCCCTGAACAGGTCGACGAGATCCTCACCTTCAAGGCGACGGCCGCGGCCAAGGAGATGCCATGAATACCCGCTACCAACTCGCAGCGATGCAGCGCTCCACCGGCGCCCGCGATTCCTCGGCTCGCCCGTCGCAGCGGCGCCACGCCGAATGGGTCGAGGGCACCAGCGCCCCCCGCATCGCCCGAGCGTTCGACGTGCGCGCCGCCGAGAACGGCGGCACGACCGTCGGAGGCTTCGCGTCGCTGACCGACACGCCCTATGAGATGTGGGACATGTTCGGTCCGTACACCGAGGTCGTGACCGCCAGCGCCTTCGACAACACCCTGGCAGCGTCACCACTGGTCGAGTTCACTCGCAACCACGGCATGGGCGGCGGCATCCCCATGGCGCACACCCGCAACGCCACGCTCGCCCTCACCGCCATCAAGGACGCCGACGAAACGGGTCTCTGGTACGAGGCGACCGTCGACACCACCCGCACAGACGTGGCCGACATGGTCAAGGCGATGCAGCGAGGCGACCTGGCCGAATCGTCGTTCAAGTTCCGCATCATCCGCGGCATGTGGTCGGCGGACTGGACTGAGTACCACATCGACGAAGTCGACCTCAATCGGGGTGACGTGTCCGCCGTCAACTTCGGCGCCAACCCCTACACCTCCACCGGCGTGCTCAGCCACGCCCAAAACTCGCCCGGCGTGCTCAGCCACGCCGCTCAGCCGGTGGCGCCCGTCGCCATCACCACCGAGGACACCGCCCGTCGGGTCCTCATCACCGACGCCGACACCCGACGTCGTTCCGCCTGACGCGTTCGCAACCAGCGCCCTCGCCCGCCACGGCCTGCCTCGGCGCCGCGCCTACACGAACGGCAACCACCACCAACCCAACGCGTCCCAAGGAGGACACCATGAAGCTCAAGGAACTGATCGACAAGATCCGCTCCGACATCGCCGCCAAGCTCTCCGAGCGCAACGGCATCGCCGAGCAGCTCGAGACGCTGCGCTCGGCCGACACCACCGACGCCGCCAAGGTCGACGAGCTCCGCGCCGCGAAGTCCGCGCTCGATGCCGAGATCGACGTCCTCGCCGCCCGAGTCGCGGACCTCGATGACGAACTGGCCGCAGACGAGGCGGCCACCCGGCTGCAGTCGCAGGTCGCCGTGACCGAGCAGCCGGCCCGCACCGGCACGCCGACGACCGAGATCCGTGTCGGATCCGAGCCTCGCACCTACCGTCAGGACACCGACCGTCGCGGCCGCCAGTTCTGCCTCGACGTGTCGCGCTCGTTCCTCGGCATCGACCCCGCCGCGACCGAGCGTCTCGCGCGCCACATGGTCGAGGAGCAGGTCGAGCGTGGTTCGGCCCTCGACGCCATGAGCACCCGTGCCGCCGGCACCGGTGCCTTCGCCGGACTCGTCGTGCCGCAGTACCTCACCGACCTCGTCGCCCCACAGGCGAAGGCGAACCGCCCGTTCGCGGATGTGTGCAACAGCCACGACCTGCCCGCACAGGGCATGACGGTGAACCTGTCCCGCATCACGACGGGCACGAGCTCCGACCTCCAGTCGGCGGAGAACGTGGCGGTGTCCGAGACCGACATCGACGACACCCTCCTCACGATCTCCGTGCAGACCAACGCCGGTCAGCAGACGCTGTCCCGTCAGGCGGTGGAGCGCGGCGCGGGCGTCGAGGACGTCACCCTCGAGGACCTGTTCAGGGCTCACGCCACCCGGTTGGACGCCACGCTGTTGAACCAGGCCACGAACGGTCTCACCAACGTCGCCACCTCGGTCGCGTACACCGACGGCACTCCGACCACCGTCGAGCTGTACCCGAAGGTGCTGGAGGCCCTCGCCGGCGTCGAGGGCGCCCTGCTCGACCAGGACCCCGCCGACAACGTCGCCGTGATGCACAGCCGGCGGTGGTACTGGATGCAGAACAGCGTCGGGTCGTCCTGGCCCGTCGTGCAGCAACCCGGCATCGCACCGCAGATGATCGCGGCGAACTACGCCGAGGCCTACGGTTCGGGCTTCCGCGGCGTGCTCCCCAACGGCACCCCGGTGATCGTCGACAACAACATCGCGACGAACCTCGGCGCAGGCACCAACGAGGACGAGATCTACATCGGATCCCGTCGGGAGTGGCACCTGTGGGAGGACCCCTCGGCGCCGATGCTCATCCGTGCGGAGCAGACCAAGGCCGCCAGCCTCGGCATCCTGCTCGTCGTGTACTCGTACTTCGCGTACACCCACGCCCGCTACGCGCACACCCGGAAGCTCAACGGCACCGGTCTGGTGACCCCGGCCTTCACCGGGGCGTAGGCAACCTTCGACCCCGCGACCGAGAACCGAGCACTCGGTCGCGGGGTCGCCCTTCCCAACGATCAAGGAGAACGCGATGAACGACGACGACTTCGACGGCGTCACGCCCGACATAGCGCGAGCCGCGGCGAAGCGATCCGCTGCACTGGCGGACGAGCGTGGCGAGACCCGCGGCACCGAGCCGCGCCATGCCACAGCGAAGAAGCAGACAACTCGCGGCGTCGCCGCCACCATCGAAGGGGCCGAGCCTTCGGGCGTGGCAACCTCAACCTCAACCTCAACCTCAACCTCAACCTCAACCTCAACCTCAACCTCGGAATCCGCCCCGGCGGAGCCCGCGAAGGGCGTCCCGGAGTGATTCACGCTCGCGTAGGGGCCGCGACGACGATCACGTCCCGCTACTGGGTCGACGAGGATGCCGTCACCGTCACGGCGCCGACCGTCGCCGTCGCCGACGACAGCGGCGCGACCGTGGTCTCCTCGGCCACACCGTCGGGCCCCGACGTCGACAACACCTACAGCGCGCTGCTCCCCGCCGCCGCGCTCGCGTCGGTCACGACGCTGACCGCCACATGGTCCGCCACATACGCGGGACAGACCATCACCCACCACGACACCGTCGACGTCCGCGGTGCCCACTACTTCGAGCTCGGCCAGCTCCGAGCCCTCGCCGACCTCCCACAACGCAGCTACACCACCGCCCAGTTGGCGCGGGCGCGGGCGTGGATCGTCGAGAAGATCGAAATCGCGTGTGCTACCTCGTTCGTCGCCGCCGCCCACACAGACGATCCGAGCCGGTGCCGCATCGTCTGCCACCCCACGCGGGGCGCCGCGGTGGAGGTGTCGGAGCCGTACCTGCGATCGGTGCGTTGGCTGCGCGTCGACGGGACGGCCGTCGCCGTCGCCGATGTCGAGGTGCTCGACGGTGTCGTCGCCGCCAAGGTGGGCGCGGCGAACCCGTTCGCCGGCATCGCACCGCAGGTCGAGGTCGGCTACGTCGCAGGCGCGCGGCTCACGTGCCCCGTCGACCTGGCCGACGCCGCGATGATCGCAGCGCGGGTGCATCTCATCAGCAAGGACGGCGCGTCAGGCATCCCCGACCGCGCGACGGCCATCACCAACGACTTCGGCAACGTCTCGCTCGCAACTCCCGGCGTCCGTGGCTCGATCGTCGGCATCCCCGAGGTCGACCAGACCATCAACGCCTGGGCGCAACGCGTGCGCACCCCGGCCATCGCCTGATGTCCGCGTCATCGTCGATCGTCCCCGCAGCGATCGACTACCTCCTCGTCGAGCTCCCAACGCTGCTCGACCTCGACGACACCCAGATCACCGAGGGGTGGCCCGGCAACGCCGTGCAGCGCGAAGCAATCATCATCGGATCCGCGACCTCCGACCAGGAATGGAAGACCCTCGGAGCGCTGCGCAAGTCCGAGGACGCCACCGTCACCGTGTACATCACGGTCCACCAACCGGGCCAGGACGCCACCAGCGTCCGCCAGCGGGCCTACGAACTGGCCGACGTGGTCGACACGTGGCTTCGGTCATCGACCGAGACCCTCACCCTCGGGCGCCGCTGCGTGTCGACACTGTGGGCCCCGGTTCGATGGGAACCAGCGATCACCGACCAGGGCCGCGCCGGCATCTTGGAATGCGAACTGCGCCTCTCGGGCGCCCACCTCTAGGAGCGCAATGAAGACCGTCACCTACACCGGCCTGTTCGACGCGGCCGAGATCGAAGTCGCCCCCGGCCTGTGGGCGACCGTCGCGCGCGGCGAGGACCTCGAGGTGTCCGACCGGCTGGCCGCGTCGCTCCTCGAGCAGACCGACAACTGGGCACCGAAGGGCGCCCGCAAGCCGAAGACCGATCCCGTCAACGACGAGCCGCCCGCCGTCGAGGAGGACTGAGCAATGCCCATCAACACCCAGCTCGGCATCGGCGACGAGTCGGTCTACGGGACCGCCGTCACCGTCAACCGGTTCTTCCCGTTCGCGTCCGAGTCCGTGGCGCGGGAGACGGGCCGCGTGCAGACCAAGGGACGACGCACCGGCCAGCGGGTCGACCGTCTCGACGGCCGCACCCCCTACACCATCGGCGCGGCCGGATCGGTCGAGATGCCGCTCTACGGGCGCGGTTCGGGGATCTGGCTCAAGTATCTCCTCGGGTCGGTCGCGACCACCGGGCCCGTCGACACCGCGTACACCCACACGGCGACGGTCGGTCCGATGTCGTCGAGCTTCACCGCACAGGTGAACCGTCCCTTCGGCGCGGCTGGTGCGACGAACCAGCCCTTCACCTGGTCCGGGGGGAAGGTCGCGAAGTGGGAGCTGTCCTGCGAGGCCGAAGGAGAGCTGACCTTGAAGGCGGATCTCGTCTTCGCCGATGAGTCCACCGTCACGTCGCTGGCCACGGCGTCATATGCAGCGAACGCCGAATGCCTCACCTGGGTCCAGGCGAAGGCGACGATCGCGACCGTCGACATCCCCGTCACGAAGTGGACGGTCGCCTGCGACAACAAGCTGAAGACCGATCGCCTGTTCCTCCGTGAGAACACGCGGCGCCGCGAGCCGGTAGAGGAGGACCACCGCGAGATCACCGTCGAGCTCGAGTGCGACTGGGACGACCTGTCGCACTACACCCGGTTCGCGTCCGCTACCCAGGCTGGGCTCACCGGCGAGATCATCGTCACCGCCAAGTCGATCACCACGATCGGGGTGAGCACCATCCCCGGTCTGGCGATCAACCTGCCGGCGGTGTCCTTCGACGAGGTCGGCGCGAACGTCGACGGACCGGGGGTGATGGCCCAGAAGATCAAGGGACTCGCGGTCGACGCGGGCTCGGGCGCCATCACGATGGCCTACGTCTCCGCTGACGCCACCCCCTGATGGTCGACACTCGGTATCGCGTCGAGGGGATCAGAGAGCTGCGCACCGCGCTGCGCGAGGTCGACGGCGGCGTCAAGGAGCTTCGCAAGGCCAACAGGAGCGTCGCGAAGGAGGCGGAGGCCCGGTCCCGTAGCGACGCCCATTCCGGCACCCGCCAGCAGGCCGCCGCGGCGAAGGCGATCCTCGGGGCGGGCCTCGCCACCGAAGCCGTCCTCAAGATCCGCAACCTCGCCGGTGTCCCCTTCGGCATCGGTGCGTTCATGGGCGCACTCGCCTGGAAGCAGTTCCCGCCGTGGGTCGGCAACTCCTGGACTCTCGGCAACCCCGGCGAAGGCCCCTACGTCATCCGCGACGTGTTCGCCCGCGACGGCGACGAGATCCTCGACCCGTACCTCGAAGAGCTCGCCGACCTGTTCACCCGCGCGGGGCTACCCCCCGAGCAGCTTTCACGTCTGTAGATCCCACCGGAAGGGGACCCCATGCCGCCAGAAGCACCGAAGCCGAAGACCACATCGGACGACATCACCATCGCGATGACCGTTGACGGTGTCGTCTACCACCTGAACCCACGCGAGCTCGACCACACCACCGAACGCGCCCTGTTCGCCGAAGCCGGCCTGACGCTGCCGCAACTGATGACGGCGATGTCGGGTGGATCCGGCGCACCGTTCATGCTGGCAGCGCTCGTGTTCCTCGCACGCCGTCAGCGCGGGGACCGCGTCACCTACGACGAGGTCGCATCGGCGATCGGGTACGACACCGAGGTCGACGTCGTCCTCGATGCTGGCGAGGGTTCGGCCCCGGAAGCCCCAGGCGCCGACTGAGGAAAGTGCTCCCCGAGCTGTCGCACTGGTTCGGGCTCAGCGGCGCCGACCTCGATGCGATGCCCGCAGCGGAGATCGACGAATACCTGCGGCGACTACGTGACCTTCCCCCCGTCGGCGGGACTGTCCTCTACCAGGCGAGGGGGTGACGGTGGCGAAGAAGAACCTGATCAAGATCTCGATCACATTCGACACCAAAGGCCTCCGCGACGGCCTTGGCGACGCCGACAACGCGGTGGAAGGGTTCGGGTCGAAGTTCGCGAAGTGGGGCGCCGGCCTCGCCAAGGCCGCCTCCGCCGCCGCCGCTGCGATCGGCGCGGTCGCGACGGTCGCCTACGACCTCGGCGCCCAGTTCGACGACGCGTACGACACGCTGCGGATCAAGACCGGCTCGACGGGCGCGGCGCTCGACGACCTCAAGGACGACTTCCGTGCCGTCGTGTCGACCGTCCCCACCGACTTCGCGACCGCATCACAAGCCATCGCCGGCCTGAACAGCCGCCTGGGGTTGACCGGCCCGCCGCTGCAGCAGTTGTCGCGACAGATGCTCGAACTGTCCCGCATCACCGAGACCGATCTCGGCTCGAACGTCGAAACCCTCACCCGCCTCTTCGGGGACTGGTCCATCAGCGCCGACCAGCAGTCAGCGACGATGGACAAGCTCTTCCGCGCGTCGCAGAAGACCGGCGTCGGGTTCGATCAGGTCGCCTCCACGGTGACCCAATACGGGACGACACTCCGCGGCCTCGGCTTCAACCTCGACGAGTCCGTCACACTCCTGGCCAAATGGGGCAAGGAGGGGGTCAACACGGAGACCGTCCTGGGCGGCATGAAGAAGGCCTTTGCCTCGTTCTCCGCCGAGTACGGCGAGAAGGCCCCCGCACAGTTCCGCGCCTTCATCGACGAGATCTCGAAAGCACCCAACGCCGGGGCCGCCGCAGAAATCGCGATCGACCGTCTCGGGCAACGCAGCGGTATTGACTTCGCCTCCACGGTCGCCGAGGGCCGGTTCGCCTACGGCGACCTCCTGGCGCAGATCTCGGGCGGCTCGGACACGATCCTCGGAGCAGCCGACGACACCTCCGACTTCGCGGAGAAATGGGAGATCTTCCGCAACAAGGTGATGCTCAAGCTCGAACCAGTCCTCACCCGCGTCTTCGACCTCGCCGGCCAGTTCATGAGCTGGGTGGAAGCCAAAGGGATCCCCCTCATGGAAGAGTGGGGGGCCAAGATCCGCACCCAGCTTCAACCGGTGCTCGACAAGCTCCAACGCTTCTGGCGTGAGCACGGCGACACCGTCCTCGATGTGCTGACCAAGATCGGGCAGGCGCTGTGGGTCGCGTTCCAGGTGCAAACCAAGATATGGGGCGCCATCATCACCGCGATCGGAGGCGTGATCGACGC
>JAPXRJ010000100.1:0-10360 GCA_033813615.1 Microthrixaceae bacterium
TACGGAGAAGGCGGACGAGGCGACGACCGCGAAGCGGGGCCGTCGCGGCCGTCGTAGCTCGGTGTCGGCAGCGGAGCCCACCGCGAGCGGGCCGAGAGCCGTTGCGACCGACCGCAAGCGCCCGGCGGGGGAACCGATCAACACGCCCCCGGTCTTCCTGGCCTTCGTGACCGAGCACCAGGTCGGCTCGACCGTCGACGCGACCATCGTCGAGTTCTCGTCCCACGGTGCGTATGCCGAGGTCGACGGTGCCCGCTGCTACATCCCGCTGAAGTCGATGGGTGATCCGCCCCCGCGCAGCGCCAGAGAGGCGTTGACGATGGGAGAGGTCCGCCCCTTCACCGTGCACGGATTCGACACCCCACGTCGGGGCATCGACCTTGCACTCCCCGGAACCGACCCTGTCGGTGCCGGTTCGTCCGAGCCCTCGGTGTCGCGGCAGCGCAGGCGTCGCCGCACCTCCGACGGGACGGACACCCCAACAACCATCCTCTCCGAGGACATCGCCGAGGAGGCACCAGTGGCAGTGAAGAAGAAGGCCCCGGCCAAGAAGGCCCCGGCGAAGAAGAAGGCACCCGCCAAGAAGGCCCCGGCCAAGAAGAAGGCACCCGCCAAGAAGGCACCCGCCAAGAAGAAGGCACCCGCCAAGAAGGCCCCGGCCAAGAAGAAGGCACCCGCCAAGAAGGCACCCGCCAAGCGCAAGGCACCCGCCAAGAAGGCCCCGGCCAAGAAGAAGGCACCCGCCAAGAAGGCACCCGCCAAGCGCAAGGCACCCGCCAAGAAGGCACCGGCCAAGCGCAAGGCACCCGCCAAGAAGAAGGCGCCAGCCAGGAAGGCACCGGCCAAGCGCTGACATCGCCCCTACCGGAGTCCCGCACGGCCCGAGCGATCGGGCCGTGCGGCGCGTCTGGACGAGCGCGACGAGCGCGTGGCACTGACCGCGGTGAGGGGCCGCAGCCACCCCGCCGGTACGATCCCGCACCATGAGCGCCCAGTTCATCTTCACCATGCATCGCGTCGGCAAGTACGTGCCGCCGGATCGCGACGTGCTCAAGGACATCTCGCTGTCGTTCTACCCGGGCGCCAAGATCGGCGTCATCGGCGCCAACGGCTCCGGCAAGTCGTCGCTCCTCAGGATCATGGCCGGAGTCGACGAGGACTTCACCGGCGACGCTCGACTCACTCCCGGCTTCACCGTCGGCCTGCTCGAGCAGGAACCGCAACTCGACGCCGGCAAGGACGTCTCGGGCAACGTCATGGACGGGGCAGCCGAGGTCGCTGGCCTCCTCAGCTCCTACGAGGAGCTGATGGCCAAGTGGAGCGACCCCGACGTCGACTACGAGAAGCTCGGCAACCAGCAGGCCGACTTGGAAGCGAAGATCGAAGCCGTCGACGGCTGGGACCTGCAGCGCACGGTCGACATCGCCATGGACGCCTTGCGCCTACCGCCCGGCGATGCGGACGTCACCACGCTGTCCGGCGGTGAGCGTCGACGGGTGGCGCTGTGCCGACTGCTGCTGTCGAAGCCCGACCTGCTCCTGCTCGACGAACCGACCAACCACCTCGACGCCGAGTCCGTCGCATGGCTGGAGCGCTTCCTGCAGGACTACGCCGGCACCGTCGTCGCGATCACCCACGACCGGTACTTCCTCGACAACGTCGCGCGATGGATCCTGGAGCTCGATCACGGCAAGGGCCACCCGTTCGAGGGCAACTACTCGGGCTGGCTCGAGCAGAAGCAAGAGCGCCTGGGCCAGCAGGAGAAGCAGAACGAAGCCCGTCGCCGCACCCTGGAACGGGAGCTCGACTGGGTGCGCATGGCGCCGAAGGCCCGGCAGGCCAAGTCCAAGGCGCGACTGTCCGCCTACGAGGAGCTGCAGAAGGAAGCGGAGGAAGCTCGGGACGTCTCGTCCAGGTTGGAGATCGCGATCCCGCCCGGACCCCGCCTCGGCGATCAGGTGATCGAGGCCACCGACGTGCGCAAGGGCTTCGGGGACCGTTTGCTGATCGAGGATCTGAGCTTCTCGCTCCCTCGAGCCGGCATCGTCGGCGTCATCGGGCCGAACGGCGCCGGCAAGACGACTCTCTTCCGGATGATCGTCGACGCCGCGACCGGCGACGGCGACCCGGAGCTGACGCCGGACGCCGGGAAGCTCACGATCGGCTCGACCGTCGACCTGGCGTATGTCGACCAGTCACGTGACAGCCTCGACGACTCCCGCACCGTCTACGAGGAGATCACCGACGGTGCCGACGTGCTGGTCGTCGGCAACCGGGAGGTCAACGGTCGGGCGTACTGCGCCAGCTTCAACTTCAAGGGCTCCGATCAGCAGAAGCCGGTCGGCAAGCTGTCGGGTGGAGAGCGCAACCGCGTGCACCTCGCCAAGCTCCTGCGCCGCGGCGGCAACGTCCTCCTGCTCGACGAGCCGACCAACGACCTCGACGTCGACACGCTGCGGGCGCTCGAAGAGGCGCTCGACAGCTTCCCGGGCTGCGCCGTCGTGATCTCCCACGATCGCTGGTTCCTGGACCGCATCGCCACCCACATCCTCGCGTTCGAGGGCGACTCCCAGGTCCGGTGGTTCGAGGGCAACTTCACCGAGTACGAGGACGTCCGCCAGAAGGAGCTCGGCGCCGACGCATCCCAACCGCATCGGATCAAGTACAAGCCGCTGACACGGTAGGACGCCTCGTGGAGCCGAAGATCGTGCGCAGAGCGGTGCTCGTCGTCTTCGTCGGTGGCATCGCCGGGATGATCGCCGGGTCGATCGCCGACAACAACGGGATAGCGATCACGTTCGGGCTCGTGACGACCGTCGCCGCCATCTGCCTCATGCTGGTCACGTCGGTGACGTCCCCGGGGCGCACGGTGGCGTTCGACGAGACGACTGCTGAGGCGATGGAGCTCCGCATCCAGCGGCTCATCGACGATGGCGCCGACGAGCGACGGGTGCGTGACCTGGTTCGCGATGCCGTTCGCCTGGGACGCAGCGCTCGCCGCATCGACGACACGGACACCTCCGACCCAACCGGAAATCGCTCGACCGGCACCGGAGCTGGACGGGAATCCTGATCCGCTCGACCAGCGGTGTCCATGGGTCCTCCGACCCGTCTCCACCGACCGCATGGGCCGTTCGGCCCAACTCGCGGCGATCTCTCAGGCGGCGCCCAGACGGTCCCGATACCTCAAGGCATGGCAGCCTCCTCCAGCACCGTGACGGCCGCTCGACCGTCGACCGTCAAGCCTCGAACGAGCCGCGCCGTGCTCCGCGACGTCGAACCGGGAAGCACCGTCGAGTGCGTCCACTGCGGCGAGCGCGTGAAGTTCCAGGCGAAGGTCCGCAACCGCCAGGTGATCTGCAACGTCTACATCAAGGGCGTGTGGGACCGGGTGGAGCACTTCCACTCCGGCTGCTACGAGCCGGCGGGCGAGCCGCACGGTCCGGTGGACACCACGCCCGTGGTGCGCAACCGAGCCCGGTCGGCCGAAGCCAAGACGGCCTGACGATCACCCGAAGCCAAGACGGCCGGGCAGGCGACCCGGTCAGGAGAGCAGGTCGAGCACCCGCGCCGCCTGGGCCGAGGGATCTCCGTGCGACGGGTGCAGCACCAGCTCCGCGGCGACGGGCGCCTCGTACGGGTCGTCGATCCCCGTCATGCCGGTCAGCTCACCTGCCCGGGCACGGGCGTAGAGACCCTTGGGGTCACGCGATTCGCACAGCTCGAGCGGCGTGTCGACGTGCACCTCGACGAACGCCAGCCCGGCATCGGTGACCCTCGACCGGACACGGTCTCGATCCGCCCGGTAGGGCGAGACCAACGGAACCACGGCGACGACGCCGGCATCGGCGAACAGGGCTGCCACCTCGCCGACCCGACGGACGTTCTCTCCACGGTCCTCGGCCGAGAAGCCCAGGTCTCCGTTGAGCCCGTGACGAAGGTTGTCGCCGTCGAGCAGGTAGGCGGCACGGCCGGCGGCGACGAGCGAGCGCTCCACCTCCGCCGCGACGGTGGACTTGCCGGAACCGGACAGGCCGGTGAACCAGATGACGGCACCCGACCCGCCGGTGACTGCGGCGCGCTCCGCTCGGGCGACCGCGCCGTCGTGCCAGACGACACCGGGCGTCACCCCCGACGGTTCGGTACCCACCACCGTCAGGAGCCCGCCAGCACCATGCCGGCACCGACGGTGTTGTCGGTGGCCTCGTCGACGAGGATGAACGAGCCGGTCTCACGGTTGCGGCGGTACTCGTCGACGAACAGCGGCTGCGTCACCCTCATGGTGACGCGACCGATCTCGTTGAGGTCGAGGCGGTCGGCGGCCTCGTCGCGGTGCAGCGTGTTGATGTCGAGGCGGTACTGCAGGTCCTTGATCATCACCCGCGCTGTGCGCGTCGTGTGCTTGATGGCGAGCTTGGTGCGCGGCGTGAGCGTTGCCGTCTCCGACATCCAGCACACCATCGCGTCGACGTCCTGAGCGACGGTCGGGCGGTTGTTCGCGCGACAGATCATGTCGCCGCGCGACACGTCGATGTCGTCGGCCAGTCGGATCGTGACCGACATGGGGGCGAACGCCTCGGCGACCGGTCCGTCGAAGGTCTCGATCGCCTCGATGCGCGACGGGAGCCCCGACGGAAGGACCACGACGTCGTCACCCGGCTTGAACACGCCACCGGCGACCTGCCCCGCGTAGCCGCGGTAGTCGTGGAACTCGTCAGTCTGCGGACGGATCACGTACTGCACCGGGAACCGGGCGTCGATCAAGTTGCGGTCCGACGCGATGTGCACCGACTCGAGGTGGTGCAACAGCGACGAGCCCTCGTACCACGGCATGTTCACCGAACGCTGCACGACGTTGTCGCCGTTCAGCGCCGAGATCGGGATGAACGCGAGGTCGCCGACCTCGAGCTTCATCGCGAACTGGCGGAACTCGTCGACGATCTCGTCGAAGCGCTCCTGGGAGTGATCGACGAGGTCCATCTTGTTGACCGCCACCACCAGGTGAGGGATCCGCAGCAACGACGCGATGAACGCGTGGCGACGCGACTGCTCGAGCAGGCCCTTTCGGGCGTCGACCAGCACCACCGCGAGATCCGCGGTGGACGCGCCGGTGACCATGTTGCGCGTGTACTGGATGTGGCCAGGGGTGTCGGCGATGATGAACTTCCGCTTGGGAGTGGCGAAGTAGCGGTAGGCCACGTCGATCGTGATCCCCTGCTCCCTCTCGGCCCGCAGGCCGTCGGTGAGCAGCGCCAGGTTCGGCGACTCGAGCCCCATCCGCTCCGACGCGTCGGCCACGGCGTCGAGCTGGTCCTCGAAGATCGACTTGGCGTCGTAGAGCAGCCGACCGATGAGCGTCGACTTGCCGTCGTCCACCGATCCCGCCGTCGCGAATCGCAGCAGCTCCATCAGAAGTAGCCCTCCCGCTTGCGGTCTTCCATCGCCGCTTCCGAAGCCCGGTCGTCAGCTCGTGTCGCCCCACGCTCGGTGATCCGCGTGGCCGACACCTCGTCGATCACCTGGGTGATCGTGACCGCAGACGACTCCACTGCACCGGTGCACGACGCGTCGCCCACCGTGCGGTAGCGCACCGTGCGGACCTCCGGCTCCTCGCCCTCCATCACCGTGACGAACGGCGTCACCGCGAGCCACATGCCGTCACGCAGGAACACCTCGCGCTCGTGGGCGTAGTAGATCGACGGGACCTCGATGCCCTCGGCTTCGATGTACTGCCAGATGTCGAGCTCGGTCCAGTTGCTCAACGGGAACACTCGGATGTGCTCGCCGCGACGGTGCCGGCCGTTGTAGAGGCTCCACAGCTCGGGCCGCTGGTTCTTGGGGTCCCACTGTCCGAACTCGTCGCGGAAGGAGAAGACACGCTCCTTGGCCCGCGCCCGCTCCTCGTCGCGGCGGGCACCGCCGAACGCTGCGTCGAAGCCGTGCTCCTCGATGCCATCGAGCAAGGTGACGGTCTGCAGCTGGTTGCGACTGGCCCGCGGACCGGTCTGCTCGGTGACCCGACCGCTGTCGATCGACGCCTGCACCGAGGCGACCACGAGCCTTATCCCCAACTCGGCGACGCGACGGTCGCGGAACTCGTACACCTCGTCGAAGTTGTGGCCGGTGTCGACGTGCATCACCGGGAACGGGATGCGAGCCGGGTAGAACGCCTTCTCCGCCAGGCGCAGCATCACGATCGAGTCCTTGCCGCCGCTGAACAGCAGCACCGGCCGCTCGAACTCGGCAGCGACCTCACGGATGATGTGGATCGACTCGGCCTCCAGGGCCTGCAGGTTGGTCAGCTCGTAGGTCATCACAGGAGTGCTCAGGATACCGGGGATTCCTGACCCTTCCAGTAGGGAATCCGCCCAGCGGTCTGGGTCGGATGGCCCCGAGCGAGTCACGGTCTTGTTGCCTCGGCCGCGCTGCCTGCTCGGTGTTCGGACCACCGGTCCTCCGGGTCGCCCCCGGCGCCGCGGGTAGGGTTCGCCGCCGTGGCGAGCGCGGATGACCATCGACTGGCACGCGAGCTGGCAGAGGAGGCGGGTCGGCTCCTGCTCCAGCTGCGGACCGCGATGGTCGCCGACGGCGTGAAGGGCCGCGACCTCGGCGCCCGCGGCGACGACGCGGCACACCAGATGCTGATCGAGCGCCTTGCCGCCGCCCGGCCCGACGACTGGGTGCTGAGCGAGGAGTCGAGCTCCGAAGCGCACGACGACCCGGCCCGCCTGACCGCCGAACGGGTCTGGATCATCGATCCGCTCGACGGCACTCGCGAGTTCGGTGAGCAGCGCAGCGACTGGGCGGTGCACGTGGCGCTGGTCGAGGGCCACGTCCCGACAGCCGGCGCCGTCGCGCTGCCCGGGCTCGGACTGGTGCTCGCGACCGACGACCCGCCCGAACCTCCGCCCGCAGCCCGGCCGCCGAGGGTGGTCGTCAGCCGCACACGACCGCCGGCAGAGGCAGAGGCGGTGGCGGCGGCGCTGGGTGCCGAGCTCGTGCCGATGGGATCCGCCGGCGCCAAGGCGATGGCGGTCGTCCGGGGCGAGGCCGAGCTGTACCCGCACTCGGGCGGCCAGTACGAGTGGGACAGCTGTGCACCGGTCGCCGTCGCTCTCTCGGCCGGACTGCACGCCAGTCGGATCGACGGCTCCCCGCTGCGCTACAACCAACCCGACGTGTACCTGCCCGATCTGCTGATCTGCCGGGCAGAGCTGGCCGACGCCGCGCTCGGCGCGGCAGCCGCATCCTGAGCGAACGGCCGACGCCGGTGAACGACACTCCCCCGGCCGACGCTCCGGCGGGCGACAGCCCGCCTCCCTCGGTCGACACCGACCGCTACACGTTCACCGACCGCGGACCGTGGATCATCGACCGCGACCGCGTCTCCTGGGGCAGGGGCCTCCCGGTCATCCGCATGACGATCCGTCGCCAGGTGCCGGTGCTCACCGGACGCCGACGGCTCCCTCCGCCGGTGCGGCTGGCCGAGGTCACGGCCCGCCTGGCCGTTGCCGCCGGTGGCTGGGTGGTCAAGGACCGCAGGCGCGGTGCGCCATCGTCGCGTGCCGGCCTGTCACGCCGCCTGCGCCTGGCGGCTGAGCACCTCGGGCCCACCTACATCAAGCTCGGCCAGATCATCTCGAGCGGCGAAGGCCTGTTCCCGGCCGAGCTCGTCGACGAGTTCCGCAAGTGCCGGGACCAGGTGCGAGCCGAACCGTTCGACACGGTGCGTCGCGTCATCGAGGAGGACCTCGGCCGAACCCTCGAAGAGGTGTTCTCGTCGTTCGACCCCGAACCGCTTGCCGCCGCCTCGATCGCTCAGGTCCACGTCGCCCGCCTCGCCACGGGCGAGGAGGTCGTCGTCAAGGTGCAGCGGCCGACGATCCGCCAGCAGGTCCAGTCCGACCTGAAGGTCATGTCGTGGCTCGCACCGTTCCTGGTCGGCCGCATCCCGGTCGCCGCGCTGGCCAACCCACCGGCGTTGGTCGAGCTGTTCGCCGAGACGATCCTGGAGGAGCTCGACTTCCGGCTGGAGGCCGAGAACATGCTCGACGTCGCCGAGGTGTTCGCCGAGCTCGACCAGCGCGGATGGATCATCGCCCGCCCTCATCCCGAGCTCGTCACCCGGAGGGTGCTCGTGATGGAGCGCCTGAGCGGGTTCGCGTTCGAGGACCTCGCGTCCATGCAGGCGGCCGGCATCGACACCCACGAGATCATCCGGATCGGGATGAAGGGCTTCACCGAGGGCTGCATCGTCCACGGCATCTTCCACGGCGACCTCCACGCCGGGAACCTCTTCGTCACACCCGACGGCCGCATCGCCCTGCTCGACTTCGGCATCACCGCCCGGATGACCCCCCTGCAGCGGTCCGCGTTCCTGCGGATGATGCTCTACGGAGCGATGGGCGACATCCCCGGCCAGATCGCCGCATTCCGCGACCTCGGCGCGCTGCCCGCCGACACCGACATCGACGAGGTCATCCGTGAGCTCGGCCTGGACAAGGCGCCGGTCGATCCGACGACGCTCAGCCAGGACCAGCTCGTCGGCGAGATCCAGCGGATCATCAAGGCGCTGATGGGAATGGGGGCTCGGCTGCCGAAGATCCTCATGCTCTACGTCAAGAACCTCGTGTTCCTCGACGGTGCGATCGCGGTGCTCGCTCCCGACCTCGACCTCGTCGCGGAAGTCGCGTCGCTGTCGAGCGGCCTGGCCACGGCGCACGGAGAGCGGTTCGCGACTGAGCTGGGCGTGTCGGCCGACGGGTTCGTCGTCGACGAGGCCGCCATCCGGGCCAGCTTCGGGATCGTCGACGACTCGACCGAAGGCGTCACCTACAGCGAGCTGCGCCGGCGGCGCGAGACGATCCGCCGCCGACTCGACCGGCGCTGATCGGGAGCAGGGGGTCGACGGTGGACTGGGCCGACGCGATGCAACTCGAGCAGGTCGCCCCGGACGCGTTCCGCACCACGATCGGCGAGGAGTGGTCGTCGCTGCAGGGAGCCCACGGCGGCGTGGTCGCCGCGCTCGCCATGACCGCCGCGTCCAGGGTCGTCTCGGAGCTCGGCGTGGACCCCACCACCACGGTCCGGGCCGCCACGTTCGGCTACGCCCGGGGCAACACCGTCGGCGACCTGCACCTCGACGTCGACGTCGTCCGCCAGGGCCGGTCGCTGGTCACCACGCACGTCCGTGCGAGCCAGGGTGGCCGCACCACCACAGTCGCCCGCTTGCACCACTCCACGCCCTGGGACGGCGCCGAGTTCAGCGACGCGCCCCCGCCCCCGGCGCGCCCCGAGGGCACGGTCCGACTCGAGTGGCCCGGCCCCGCGCACCTGAACAACGTGGAGACACACCTCCACCCCGACACGTTGGCGTTCGCCGGCGCGCCCCGCGCCGAGTGGATCGCGTGGAGCCGCCCGTTGCAGAGCGGATCGTTCGACACGGCGTGGCTCGCCATGTTCGGCGACTACTTCCCGCCAGCGGTCTTCACCCGGGGCACCGGGCCGTCCCGAGCCGTCACGATCGAGTACTCGATCCAGTTCCACAGTGCGGACGGGGGCTGGGAGTTGGACGACGACGAGCACCTCACCGCCCGGATGCACGCGTTCCACGCCCACGAGGGGTTCGCGGTCGAGGACGGCTGGATCTGGCTGCCCGACGGCACGCTGCTGGCCACCACACGCCAGACCCGCCTCGCAGGTTGAGCCGGTTCGGGGGTCACCGACGGTTTCGGCCAGACTGGTTGGCCCCCCGAAACCGGAAGTGCCATGACCTCCTCCCACAACGTCGCCGTCCCGGGTATCCGGAACGTGGCCATCATCGCCCACGTCGACCACGGCAAGACCACCCTCGTCGACGCCATGCTCCAGCAGTCCGGTGCGTTCCGCGAGGGCGCCGAGACCGTCGAGCGGGTCATGGACTCGATGGACCTGGAGCGGGAGAAGGGCATCACGATCCTCGCCAAGAACACGGCGGTGCGCTGGACCGGCGAGGGCCGTGACGAGGTCAAGATCAACATCGTCGACACCCCGGGCCACGCCGACTTCGGCGGTGAGGTCGAGCGGGCCCTCACCATGGTCGACGGCGTGGTGCTGCTCGTCGACGCGTCGGAAGGTCCGCTGCCCCAGACCCGCTTCGTGCTCCGCAAGGCGCTCACGCTCGACCTGCCGGTGATCCTGGCGGTCAACAAGGTGGACCGGGCCGACGCCCGCATCGAGGAGGTCGTGAGCGAAGTCGAGGAGCTGTTCCTCGACCTCGACGCGGACGTGCACCAGCTCGACTTCCCCATCGTGTACTGCAACGCCCGGGCCGGTCGCGCCTCGACCACCAAACCCGACTCGGCCGACGACCTGGCCGAGG
>JAPXRJ010000101.1:0-10340 GCA_033813615.1 Microthrixaceae bacterium
CGAACCAGCCGTTCGAGCGCTTCGAGCTGCCCGTCGATGAAGCCCGCGAGCTGATGGCCGAGCACCCGTACAAGCGCACCTTCATGGACCTCGCCGCCGAGGCCTCGGCTGGTGGCGGGGGCGCGGCGGGCGACGCCGTGGCCGACGAGCTCGCAGCGGACGTGGTGGCGGGCGCCGACATCAGCTTCTACCGGAACACGCCGGCGTTCGTGGACATGTGCCGCGGCCCGCACGTGCCCTCGACGGGCAAGCTCGGTCACTTCAAGCTGATGCGCGTCGCCGGCGCGTACTTCCGCGGCAGCGAGAAGAACCCGATGCTGCAGCGCATCTACGGCACGGCCTGGGCGACCGACGCGCAGCTGAAGGAGCACCTCCACCGGCTGGAGGAGGCGCAGAAGCGCGACCACCGTCGCCTCGGCGTGGAGCTCGACCTGTTCAGCTTCCCCGACGAGGTCGGCTCCGGCCTCGCCGTGTTCCACCCCAAGGGCGGCATCATCCGCCGCCTGATGGAGGACTACTCGCGTCAGCGCCACGAGGACGCCGGCTACGAGTTCGTGTACTCGCCGCACATCACCAAGGCGGAGCTGTTCGAGAAGTCAGGCCATCTGCAGTGGTACGCGGACGGCATGTACCCGCCGATGGAGCTGGATCACCACGACCACGGCGAGGATGGCGCCGGCGCCGGCGGTACGGGCACCCAGTACTACCTCAAGCCCATGAACTGCCCGTTCCACATCCTCATCTACAAGAGCCGGACGCGGTCCTACCGCGATCTCCCGCTGCGGATGTTCGAGTTCGGCACCGTGTACCGCTACGAGAAGTCCGGCGTGGTCCACGGCTTGACCAGGGCCCGCGGCTTCGCCCAGGACGACGCCCACATCTTCACCACCAAGGAGCAGATGGCCGACGAGATCAGCTCGCTGCTCGACTTCGTCCTGGACCTGCTGCGCGACTACGGGCTCGACGACTTCTACCTGGAGCTGTCGACCAAGCCCGAGCAGAAGTCGATCGGCACCGACGAGGAGTGGGACGAGGCCACCGAGGCGTTGCGCATCGCAGCGTCGGGCAAGGACCTGGATCTGGTCATGGACCCTGGCGGCGGAGCGTTCTACGCCCCGAAGATCTCGGTGCAGGCCCGCGACGCCATCGGCCGGTCGTGGCAGATGTCGACGATCCAGGTCGACCTCATGCTCCCGCAGCGCTTCGACCTGAGCTACATCGGCGCCGACGGCGACAAGCACCGCCCGGTGATGATCCACCGGGCGCTGTTCGGATCTGTCGAGCGGTTCTTCGCCGTGCTGCTCGAGCACTACGCCGGGGCGTTCCCTGCGTGGCTCGCGCCGGTGCAGGCCCGGGTCCTCCCGGTCGCGGATGCCCACGCCGGGTACGCGGCCGACGTCGGGTCCGAGCTTCGTCGGGCAGGATTCCGGGTGGACGTCGTCGGGGCCGACGAGACGCTGGGCAACCGGATCCGTCGGGCCAAGGGCGAGAAGCTGCCCTACGTGCTCGTCGTCGGCGACGACGACGTCGCCAACCATACCGTCGGGCTGAACCCGCGAGCGGTCGACGGCCAGAAGGGCGAGGTGGAGCGCGACGTGGCGCTCGACGAGTTCGTCGCCCGACTCGCCGACGACGTCGCTTCCAAGCGATGACGCCACAGCCCGCGCCCCCCACAGGTTCCGTGCTGCGGAACCGCCCGGAACCGGTCGGTTCCGCAGAGCAGAACCGGGTGTTCTGGACGGTGGGAGGCTGAGCCGTGCCGCTCGACCACCTGTGGGCGACGTGGCGTTCGGCGTACGTCACCGGGATCACCGACGGCGTCGAGGTCGACGCCCCACCGCCCGTGCCCGAGGCGGACGGGCTATCGCTCTTCGAGCGCATCCTGGTCGCGCCCGGGACCGACGACGAGAAGCAGATCGTGCGTCGCGGGGCGCGCTGCTTCATCATCTTGAACCGCTTCCCCTACACGTCCGGTCATCTGATGGTGCTGCCACTGCGAGCGGTGCCCGACTTGGAGGACCTCGACCCCGAGGAGTTCGCCGAGCTGTGGGCGCTGGTCCGTGACTCGGTCGTGGCGCTGAAGGCCGGCCTGGGGTGCCACGCCGTCAACGTCGGCATCAACCTGGGCAACGCGGCGGGCGGATCGCAGGCCGACCACCTCCACGTGCACTGCGTGCCGCGCTGGATCGGCGACGCCAACTTCATGTCGGTCGCAGGTGAGACCCGGGTGCTACCCGTCTCGCTCGATCACGCCCGCGAGGCCATCCGCGCCGCTTGGCCAACCTGACCACGCCGGCACCGACCCTCCCCGGACTCGGGTCGGAATCGGGTTCTGGAGCCCGGATCCTGACCCGAGAACCGGGGTTCGCGGGTCGGGCCGGGGTCGCCATCGACGCTGCTTTCCGATCGACGGGGTTCCGGGACTACGGTCGCTGCCGTGAGCGACTCCCGCCCCGTGGACAAGGCCCGCCCGGGTGGCGAGACCGACGAGCCCGCGGACGCCGAGGCGCGCTCCGGCGCCGATCCCGTCACGCCGTCGGCCGCTGCCGAGCAGCTGCTCGACCAAGAGGGTGCGGACCTTCGCGCTTCGTTGTCGTCCGATCCGTCGTCCGATCCGTCGGCTGCAGGCGACGAGGACTACGTCGACGCGCTGCCCGATGACCTCGACGTCACGGAGTTCGTCGGGCCGTACACGTTCCCGAACAACAACCGACGACGCATCCCCGCCGCGATCTACCTCGTCATGGGCGCGGCGTGCGTGGCGCTGTTCGCGCTGCGAGACGCCGACAGCGCCCTCATCAACGCCGGCACCTTGTGGGCGGGGGTGGGTCTGGTCGTGTTCGGCGCCTACGGGATGGTGGCCGGGTGGACCCTGCGGGTGGAGGAGTCCGACGCGCTCGCCACGGCGTCGGGCAAGGTCGGCTTCGCTGTCGGTCATGCCTCTGCCCAGATGGCCTGGCGCGGCTGGCTCTCACGCCCGACATGGCGCATCCTCTGCTATTCGGCGGAGAACCCGCCCGTGCAGCGGGGGATCGTGCTGGTGGACGGCGTGACGGGCGAGGTCATCGAGTGGTTCGCCGAGGACAACCCCGAGGACTGGTCGCACCTGGACGGATCGCTGACCGCCTGATCCGGGCGGGGTGACGGGGTCCTTCACTTTTGGTGTCGTCCGGGTTACGGTGGTGCTAACTCCAGTTAGCACCCGGTCATCGACGACGCCGACAGTCGTCCCGCTGGTGCAGGGAACGAGGACCTCAGACATGTTCGACGGGAACTTCCGCACCCAGGTCGACGCGGCCGTCAGACCGATCGGCCAGAGCATCAAGCGCCTGGGCGTGACGGCGGACATGATCACCGGCGCCGGGATCGTGATGGCCGTCGCCGCCGCGGTCGCGATCGGTTCGGGGATGCTCAACCTGGGCCTGCTGTTCCTGGTGCTGACCGGCATCCCCGACCTGGTCGACGGAGCGGTTGCCAAGGCGTGGGGAACGTCCAGCCAGCGCGGCGCCTTCTTCGACTCCGTCTCGGACCGCCTCACCGACGGTCTCCTGTTCGGAGGCGTGGCCTGGTACCTGACCGCCACCGATGGTCGCCCATGGGTCGTGATGCTGCCGGTCGCCTGCTACGTGTCGGCCTCGCTCGTGTCCTACATCCGGGCCAAGGCCGATGCGCTGGGCCTCGACGGCAGCGGCGGTCTGGTCGAGCGTGCCGAGCGCTTCATACTGCTCGCAGTCGGCCTGCTCTTCCCGGCGTTGCTGCTCTGGGTGCTCGGACTGATCGTCGTGCTCAACGTGATCACGGCGGGCCAGCGGTTCGTGAAGGTGTGGAAGCAGGCCGCGGCGCCGCCCAAGGCGCTCTCGGACCGTCGTCGCTCCCGGTCCCGTCGCACGATGCGCAACGCGGGACCCCGCACCGCCGAGCACCGCGTCGCCCGTGGCGGTCGTCGCCCTCGCCGCTGACGCCTCCACGAACCGCATCATCGGTCACGACCGGTCCTCATCGAGTGGAGCTCTCCGTCGGCGGCCTGCGCGTGGCGTCGCGGCTCGTCCGCGTGCTGCCGGCTCCGGTCGCGGCGGTCACCGCCCGCGGTCTCGGCCGGGCCGCTGTACCGATCTCGCGTGACCAGCGCATCATCGCCGAGCGCAACATGCGTCGAGTGCTCGGCCCCGGGGCGTCCGAGCGCCAGGTGCAGCGAGCCGTCCGATCCGTGTTCGAGAGCTATGCCCGCTACTGGCTCGACACGTTGCGATTGCCATCGCTCGGGCCTGCGGAGGTTGCCTCCGGGTTCACGATCGAGGGGTCGCAGCACCTGCGGGCGGCGACGGATCGCGGCGTCGGTCCCATCCTGGCGCTGCCCCACGTGGGCGGCTGGGAGTGGGCGGGACGGTGGCTCTCGGAGGTGCAGGGCTGGAACGTGACCGCGGTCGCCGAACGGCTCGACCCGCCTGAGCTCTTCGACTGGTTCGTCGAGTTGCGCGAGGAGCTCGGCATGCGCATCGTTGCGCTGGGTCCGTCGGCTGGTTCCGAGACAGCCGCGGCCCTCGCGGCCGGTGACGTGGTGTGCCTCCTGTGCGACCGCGACCTCGGCGGAGGCGGCATCGAAGTCGAGTTCTTCGGCGAGCGCACCACGCTGCCCGGCGGGCCGGCGCTGATGGCGTTGCGCTCCGAGTCGCCGCTCCTGCCGACGACGGTGTACTTCCGGGGCGGTCGCTGCCACGGCGTGGTCGAGCCGCCGCTCGACACGCAGCGGCGCGGCAAGCTGCGTGACGACGTGCAACGCGTGACCCAGGATCTCGCCGACGCGCTCGAACGCCTGATCCGCGCCGCTCCGGAGCAGTGGCACCTGCTGCAGCCCAACTGGCCGAGCGATCTGTTGGCGTTCGGGGACGGGCCGATGGCCGACGCCGCATCGGCGCCGCTCGGCGCTGCGCCGCCCGCGCGCCGGTAGGGTGCCGCCCGTGCGCATCGGACTGGTCTGTCCCTACAGCCTGACCATGCCCGGCGGAGTCCAGGGCCAAGTCCTGGCGTTGGCCAGGACGCTGCGGCGACGTGGACATGAGACCCGCGTCCTCGCTCCGTGCGACGGCCCGCCGCCCGAGCTGTTCGTCACCCCGCTCGGCAACAGCCTGCCCACCGCGTCCAACGGGTCGGTGGCGCCGGTCGCCCCCGACCCGGCCGCGCAGTTCCGCACGATCCGAGCGCTGTGGGACGAGGCCTTCGACATCGTCCACCTGCACGAGCCGCTCGCTCCGGGGCCGACGGTCACCGCGCTGTTGCTCAAGCCCGCGCCGTTGATCGGCACGTTCCACGCGGCGGGAGCGCAGCCGGCCTACGCGGTGGCGGCACCGGCGGTCCGTTGGGGTGCCAGTCGGCTCGATGCCCGGGTTGCGGTCTCCTCCGATGCCCGCGACCTGGCCGCCCGAGCCCTCGGTGGCGACTACGAGTTGCTGTTCAACGGGATCGAAGTCGACCGGTTCGCCGGCGCCGAGCCGTGGCCGAGCGACGGCCCGACCGTGTTGTTCGTCGGCCGCCACGAGCCGCGCAAGGGCCTCGACGTGCTGCTCGAAGCGCTGGGGGAGCTGCCCGCGGATGCTCGGGTGTGGGTGGCAGGGACCGGACCCGACACGGCATCGCTCCAGCAGCGGTTCACCGATCCACGGATCGAGTGGCTGGGCCGCATCGGTGACGACGAACGGGACCGTCGGATGGCCGCCGCGGACGTGTTCTGCGCCCCCTCGCTCGGCGGCGAGTCCTTCGGCGTGATCCTGCTGGAGGCGATGGCAGCCGGTGCTCCGGTCGTCGCCAGCGACATCCCGGGCTACACCAAGGTGGCCACCGCTGCCGCCCCCGACGGATCGGTCCCTCCGGAGCCGGCAGCGATCCTCACGCCGGTGGGCGATCCCACCGCGCTCGGTCGCTCGATCGCTCGGGTGCTCACCGACGCCGGCGTCGCTGCCCATCAGCGAGAGCTGGGGCTGGCACACGTGCGGCCGTTCGACATCGAGCGACTCGCCGACTGCTATCTGGACCGCTATCGGTCGCTGCTCGGACTGCCCGCGACCTGAGTTCGGTTCGGCCCGTCGGCTGGAACTTGGGGGTTTCGGTGGTTTGAGCGGTCGGTTTGCCCCAAGTTCGGCGTGTCGGCTGGAACTTGGGGGTTTCGGTGGTTTGAGCGGTCGGTTTGCCCCAAGTTCGGCGTGTCGGCTGGAACTTGGGGGTTTCGGTGGTTTGAGCGGTCGGTTTGCCCCAAGTTCGGCCCGTCGGCTGCGGGTGCGCCCTGACCGGCCGCTAGATTGGATCGCCGTGTCCAGCACCTCTGCGTCGTCCACCGGGTCGTCCACCGGGTCGTCCAACTGGTCGGCGGCGTCCAGCGCCTCGGAGATGGATCGCAAAGCCGATGCCGTGGTCCGATCGCTGTCGCTGTTCGGGATCCTTCCGGGCATGGTCGTCGCCGTGGTCGTGGCGATCCTGGTGCACCCGCTCGTCGGCCTCGTCGCCCTGGTGGTCGTGGCCGCAGGCTGGGCGGTGTCTGTGCGCGTGCGGGCCCGGGCGTCGCTCGACCGGGTGCTGGAGGTCAGCGGCGCGTCTCCCATGTCGGTCGAGCAGTGTCCCCGGTGGGCCAACGTGGTCGACGGCCTGGGGGTGACCAGTGGCGTGAACGACGCCGAGCTGTGGTTCCTCGACGTCGCCGAGGCCAACGCGATGGCCGCCGCCGGTCAGGCGCGGAGCGTGCTGGTGGTGACACGTGGACTGGTGGAGGCGTTGTCGGTGGTGGAGCTCGAGGGTGTGGCAGCCAACCTGCTCGGTCGGATCAAGGACGGGACGGCCCGCTACGGCACGATCACCTTCGGGCTGCTCGGTGGACTGCTCGGCACCGTCGAGCCGGCAGGCAAGCTGGTGGCCGACGGCCTCGGTGAGCAGGCGGCGGTGCGCTCCGATCTGGTTGCTGTCGCCATGACTCGCTACCCGCCGGGCCTGGCCCAGGCGCTCGAGCGCCTCGACGAGCTGGGCACGGCGGTGCCCACCGCGCCGCCGTCGATGGCGCAGCTGTGGGTCGCGCCGACACCACCGGACGGTGCGGGCGTGGATCCGGCGATCGCCGGCACCGTCCTGCAGTCCTTGTCGTACCGCGCCGCCGTGCTGCGAGAGCTCTGAACCCCGCTGAGGGACCGCTCGGATTCTCGCTTCGGGCCTGCCACGGTGGGGTCGGTAGACTCCGAGACATGTCCGAGCCCGCGTCGTCCCCTGGTTCCTCCACTGTGCACCAGACCGGTTCGCAGCTGGTCAAGCGCGGCTTGGCCGAGATGCTGAAGGGCGGCGTCATCATGGACGTCGTCAACGCAGAGCAGGCCAAGGTGGCCGAGGACGCCGGAGCGTCAGCGGTCATGGCGCTGGAGCGGGTCCCGGCCGACATCCGCCTCGACGGCGGCGTTGCCCGCATGAGCGACCCGGCCATGGTGGAGGGCATCCAAGCAGCGGTGACCATCCCGGTGATGGCCAAGGTGCGCATCGGCCACTTCGTGGAGGCGCAGATCCTTCAGTCGCTCGGCGTCGACTACGTCGACGAGTCCGAGGTCCTGACACCAGCGGACGAGACCCACCACATCGACAAGTGGGCGTTCACCGTGCCGTTCGTGTGCGGAGCCACCAACCTGGGCGAGGCGCTGCGGCGCATCTCCGAGGGTGCCTGCATGATCCGCTCCAAGGGCGAGGCCGGCACCGGCAACATCGTCGAAGCGGTTCGCCACCTGCGTTCCATCACCGGCGACATCCGCAAGCTCACCCAGGCCGACTCCGCCGAGCTGTTCGAGTGGGCCAAGCAGCTGCGGGCACCGCTGCCGCTGGTCCAGGAGGTCGCAGAGACCGGCGAGCTGCCCGTGCCGCTGTTCTGCGCCGGCGGCATCGCCACGCCAGCAGATGCCGCGCTGGCCATGCAACTCGGCGCGCAGGCCGTGTTCGTCGGGTCCGGCATCTTCAAGTCCGACGACCCGGCGCCGCGTGCGAAGGCCATCGTCGAGGCGACCACGCACTTCACCGATGCCGACATCCTGGCCAAGGTCAGCCGCGGGCTCGGTGCGCCGATGACGGGCATCGGCATGGACCAGATCGACGTCACGTTCGCCGACCGCGGCTGGTGAGCCGGACCCGACCGGTGACCCCATGAAGGTCGGCGTCCTCGCGCTCCAGGGCGCGTTCCGACTCCACTCCGAGGTGCTCGAGTCGCTCGATGTCGCCACCACCGAGGTGCGACGGCCAGAGCAGCTCGACGACATCGACCGACTGGTCGTCCCCGGCGGCGAGTCGACCACCATGTCGATGCTCGCCGAGCGCGGCGGCCTGCTCGAACCGCTGCGCGCCTTCATCGGCTCCGGACGTCCGGTCCTCGGCACGTGCGCGGGAGCCATCCTGTTGAGCGCAGAGATCCTCGACGGTCGGCCGGACCAGCACTGCCTGGGAGCGATCGACGTTTCGGTGCGTCGCAACGCCTTCGGCCGTCAGGTCGACAGCTTCGAGATCGATCTCCGCATCCCGGCTCTCGACGAGGTGGGGCTCGGCACCGAGCCGTTCCACGCCGTGTGCATCCGTGCGCCGGTCATCGAGCGCGTCGGCCCCGATGTCGAGGTGCTCGCGTCGATCGACGGGAGTCCCGCGTTGGTGCGACGCGGCGCGATCATGGTGGCCATCTTCCATCCCGAGCTCGCCGGCGACCGTCGCCTGCACGAGCTCTTCGTCCGCTGAGACCAGGCAGAACAGGAGCGGCATGTCCGGGCATTCCAAGTGGGCGACGATCAAGCACAAGAAGGGCGCCGCGGATGCCAAGCGGGGCAAGCTCTTCGCCAAGCTGATCCGCCAGGTCGAGGTCGCGGCGCGCAACGGCGGTGGCGATCCGGACATGAACCCGACCCTGCGCACCATGTTCCAGAAGGCGAGGGATGCGTCGGTGCCGATGGACACGATCGAGCGGGCGATCAAGCGGGGGACCGGTGAGCTCGAGGGCGTGACCTACGAGGAGGTCACCTACGAGGGATACGCGCCGCACGGTGTGGCGATCTACATCGAGGCGCTGACCGACAACCGCAACCGGACGGGCCCCGAGGTGAGGTCGATCTTCTCCAAGCAGGGTGGCTCGATCGCCGAGCCGGGTGCGGTGGCCTGGCAGTTCGAGCGAAAGGGTCTGATCATGGTGCCGGGCTCGGTCGATGAGGACGATGTGATGCTGGCAGCGATCGACGCGGGTGCCGACGACGTGTCCGGAGACGGCGAGCACTGGCAGGTCACCACCGAGGCCCAGCTGACTGCGGCGGTGCGCCAGGGGATCGAGGACGCCGGGATCGCTGTCGAGGCGTCGGACCTGACGATGTTGCCGAGCTCGGTCGTCGAGCTCGACACCGCCGAGGCGGCCAAGGCCGTGCTGCGGCTCGTCGACGCGCTGGAGGACCACGACGACGTGCAGCACGTGTACGCCAACATGGACATCTCCGACGACGTGCTCGCTGCGATCGACGCGTGAACGTCAGACTCCGGATCGGCGATCCGGCGCCGGCGTTCAAGCTGCCGGGCGTCGACGGAGCGACCGGCGATGCGCTCGAGGTGTCGCTCGAGGACCTGCGAGGTCGACCGGTCGTCATCGCCTTCTACCCGGCCGACGACTCGCCGGTGTGCACCGCCCAGCTCGGCGAGTACTCCGAGCGGATCCGCGACTACCAGCGCCTCGATGCCGCAGTCGTGGCGATCTCCCCGCAGTCACCGGAGTCGCATCGGGCCTTCGCTGCGTCCCAGGGCGGGTTCGCGTTCCCGCTGCTGTCCGACGAGGACCTCTCGGTCGGCCGGTCCTACGGGGTGCTCGGGCTGCTCGACCTGTATCGGCGCTCGACGTTCGTGGTCGATCGCGACGGCGTGGTCCGCTCTGCGCACCGGTACCTGAACCCCACCGCCGGCTACAGGTCCGCCGACTCCCTCCTCACCGCCCTCGCCGCGATCTGAGCGCACACGGCGGAGATCGCCGGTTCCGATCGGTCCATTCCACCGATCCGGTCGTGATCCGACCGCAGAACTGCAGGTGCCGGCGGCCTGGCGCTACTGGGCGACGCCGAGCAGGCGGGCCCGGGTCACCGAGCGCACGCCTCGGTGCAGGCTGAACGCCGCCACGACCCAGGCGATCGCGCCGAGCACCCAGCCCATCGTCGGCGTCCCACCGAGCAGCGTGCCGGTGGACTGGCTGTAGGCGATGCCGATCAGCGGCAGCGTGATCAGCCCAGATGCCTGTTGCGCGGCTGCCGTCGAGCGGACCCGTGCCGACAGCCGCAGCACGAGCGACAGGGTGAGCAGCAGGAACGGGG
>JAPXRJ010000102.1:0-10271 GCA_033813615.1 Microthrixaceae bacterium
CCTCTGGATGACGATCAGCCCGGTGGGATCACTGCTCGAATCTCGCGATCGTGGGCCATGGCGACTGCTGGCGTACAACATCGGACTGGCTGGCCTGGTTGCGTTCGGATGCGTCGGATCACAGGCGGCGCTCAGCGCGGTCGTCGTTCGGCCGGTCGACAACCACGTTGCACAGGCGACGTACCAGTTCGACCTCGCCGGGCTGTCGGTCCGCGCTGGTGAGAACCTCTTCCCAGCCGGATCGCTGCGGGACGGCTCGAGCCTCGACGACATCCGCGAGCACTTCCGACCCGAGATGGGCGACCTCTGGCTCTACGGCGAAGGTTCTCCGCTGATCCATCCGATCAACTCAGCGTCGATCGTCGAGGCGCAACGGCAGGCGTGGATCGACGCCATCCGGGACCATCCCGTCGACTACGTGCAGCTGCGCACGGCCTACACCCTCGGGTTGCTCGGATTCCGAGGCGAGGTGTCAGGCGTGTTCGACCGTGGCTCGACCCCGGAGCCGCACTGGATCGAGTGCCCTGTACCTGAACGCCGCCTGCCAGGAGCGGAGGCTGCGGTCGCCGACCTGCTCGATGACGCGTCGTCATGGCCGATGTTCCGCGGCTGGGTCTTCGTCGTGTTGCTCGTCGGCTCGTCGCTCGTCGCCGGGCTCAAGCGGTGTGCAGAGTCCCGAGCCCTCCTCGCCGGGGGCATGGCGAACCTCGCCACGATCGTCGTCCTCGGCATCAGCCCGACGTTCCGCTACTCCTGGTTCACCGCAGTCTGCGCCCTGGTGGGCTGCGGACTGGCGCTGGGTCGATGGCCGCTGGTCCGGGCTGACGGGGCCTCCGATGCCGTCCCTGAGGATGCAGCACGTGCACAACCCGACAAGGACGAGGCGTTGACGATCTGATCGCTGTCGGCGGTCGGCGGTCGGCGGTTCCGGGTGGACTCGACTCGACAAGGCGCGCTGCGTCAACCCTCGGCGGCTGAGGCCTCGATCACCACGACGACCTCGCCCGCCGCGACGGACTGGCCGGGCTCCACGTTGACGGCGGTGACGGTGCCGTCGACGTCGGCGGCCACGTTGTTCTCCATCTTCATGGCCTCGAGCACGACGACCGCGTCGCCGGCGGCGACCGCCTGGCCCACCTCGACGTTGACCTTCACGATCGTGCCCTGCATGGGCACGGCGATCTTGCCGCTGCCGGCCGCGCCCGCGCCACCGGCAGAGCTGCCGCCGCGCTTCGGGCGGGGCTTCGCGGCCGGGCCGCCGGCGACCGGGGCCAGCTGCGACTCGGGCACGTAGAGGGCGACCGAGAACTTCTTGCCGTTGACCTCGACGTCGACGTCGCGACGCACCTTGAGCTCGGCCTCTTCACCGTCGGCGACAGGGGTGGAGGAGCCGCCGACTCCGGTGAGGTCGAGCGTGTCCTCGACCCACTTGGTGGAGTGCGTGAGGGCTTCGAAGTCCGGATGGCGCAGGATCGCGAGATCCGCGGGGATCGTGGTGGCGACACCGGAGATCTCGGTCTCCTCGAGGGCCCGGATCATGCGGGCGACCGCGATGTGGCGGTTGCGACCCCACACGCAGAGCTTGCCGACGAGGTTGTCGTAGTACTGGGAGATCTCGTCGCCCTCTTCGTACCCGCCGTCCCAGCGCGTGCCGTAGCCCGAGGCGACGCGCAGCTTGGTGATGGGGCCGGGGGAGGGGAGGAACGCTCCCTCGGCGACGTCCTCGGCGTTGATGCGGACCTCGATGGCGTGGCCGCGGACCTCCACGTCGTCCTGGGTGAACGGCAGCGGCTCACCCGCGGCGACGCGCAGCTGCAGCTCGACCAGGTCGGTCTCGGTGACGAGCTCGGTGACCGGGTGCTCGACCTGCAGGCGGGTGTTCATCTCCAGGTAGTAGAAGCTCTCGTCCTGGTAGAGGAACTCGACCGTGCCGGCGTTGACGTAGTCGCAGCCCTTGGCGACGGCGACGGCGGCCTCGCCCATCTCGGCGACGATGTGCGCCGGGATCCCCGCGGCGGGGGCCTCCTCGATCAGCTTCTGGTGGCGACGCTGCGCGGAGCAGTCGCGCGTGCCCAGGTAGACGGCGTTGCCGTGGGCGTCGCAGAGGACCTGCACCTCGACGTGGCGAGGTCCGGTCAGGTACCGCTCCATGTAGCACTCGTCGCGGCCGAAGTAGGCGAGCGCCTCGCGCTGCGCGGATTCGAGCGCCGGAGCAGCATCCTCGGCGGAGGCCACGACCTTCATGCCGCGACCGCCGCCGCCGTAGGCGGCCTTGATGGCGATCGGGTAGCCGTGCTCGTCGCCGAAGGCGACCACCTGCGTCGGGTCGGTGAGGATGTCGGTGGTGCCGGGGACGCCGTGCACCCCGACCTTCTCTGCCGCCAGACGTGCGGAGATCTTGTCGCCCATCACGTCGATCGCTGAGGGTGGCGGGCCGATGAACGCAACCCCCATGTCGGTGATCGCCTTTGCGAAGTCGCTGTTCTCGGAGAAGAACCCGTAGCCCGGGTGCACCGCCTCGGCGCCCGAGCGCTGGATCACGTCGAGCACCTTTTCGGCGTCGATGTAGGACTCCGCGGCTGTCTGCCCTCCCAGGGCGTAGGCCTCGTCGGCAAGGCGCACGTGCAGCGCGTCCCGGTCGAGGTCGGAGTACACGGCCACCGAGGTGATCCCCATCTCGCGGCATGCCCGGATCACCCGGACCGCGATCTCACCCCTGTTTGCGATCAGCACCTTGGAAAACACGACCTATCTTCACCCGATGCCGTTCGAACGCGCCAAAGCTGCACTCTCGGGGACCCGGTTCGAGGACCTCCGATGGGTGGCCGAGACAGGATCCACCAACGCCGACATGGTCGAGATCCTCCGCACGCAGGACCCGTCGGAGGATCGCCGACCGGCGGTGCTGATCGCCGATCACCAGACCGCGGGGCGAGGGCGTCGGGACCGTACGTGGGACGCTCCGGCCGGGGCGTCGTTGCTGATGTCGATCGGCCTGCCCGTCGGTGACATCGACGCCGAGCGATGGCCGCTGGTGAACGCGGCGGTCGCTCTCGCAGCCGTCGATGCGGCGCCGGACCTCCGTGTGAAGTGGCCGAACGACCTCGTCGCCGTGGGAGCCGGTGCCGACGGCTCGGCCCTGAAGGTCGGCGGGATCCTGGCCGAGCTGCACGAGGACCTCGGGGGGCTCGGCGCGTGCATCGTGGTCGGGCTCGGCCTCAACCTGAACTGGGGCGAGATGCCCGCCGAGCTCGCGTCGAGCGCCACGTCGCTCGACGTCCTGCTGGGTGGCGACGTGGCTGCCGACGTCATCGTGACGGACCTGCTCGTGTCGCTCGACAGCCGATGGCTGGGGTTGCTCGGGCGCTCGTCGCCCGACGTCACCGAGATCCTGGACGCGTATCGCTCCCGCTCGGCCACGATCGGTCGGCGGGTCCGTGTGGAGCTCGATGCGGTGGCCGGGGGCGATCCGGCGCTCGAAGGCACCGCCGTCGACGTCGCCGCCGATGGCGCGCTGGTGGTCGAGACCGACTCGGGCGAGCGTCGCACGGTCACGGTGGGCGACGTCGTCCACCTCCGCTGAGCCCGACCCGGTTCTGTGTGCAGGAGGGTCGGTCAGGGCGAGCTGGTTGCACGCAGAACGAGCCCGACCCCGTTCAGGGGTCGACGGCGTCGGCGTAGGCGTCCTGCCACACGCGAGCTGCGGCCGTGGTCAGCGGGCCCGGAGCGAGCGGGAGCGCGACACCGTCGATGTGGCTGATCGGCTGGACGTGTCGACCGGTCGAGACCAGGAACGCCTCGTCGACCTCCGGCCAGCGATCGATCGGCGTGTCCGCCTCGGTCGCTGGAACGCCGGCATCGTCGAGCGCCTCGAGCAGCAGCGCCCGGGTGACGCCGGCCAGGCACCCGCTCGACAGCGGCGGGGTGCTCAGCGCGCCGTCGGCAGCGACGAACACGTTCGATCCGGTGCCCTCGCACAACATCCCCCGAGTGTTGGCGAAGACCCCCTCGCTCGCACCCGCTTCCTGGGCCATCTGCAGCGCGACCACGTTCTCCGCGTACGAGGTGGTCTTGAGGCCGGCGAGGGCGCCGCGCTCGTTGCGGGTGAACGGGACCGTCAGCACCGTCGTCGGGTCGGTTCGAACGACCATCGAGGTGGCCGACACGACCAACGTCAGGGGCCCCGCTCCGCGGTCCGAGCCCATGGGTCCGCTGCCGGTCGTGACGGTGATCCGCAGCCGACCGCCCTCGGGGCCCCAGTCGCGGCTCACCGCCTCGACCGCCCGTCGCACGTCGCCGACGGCCGGCGGCTCGAACCGTAGGCCCCGGCAGCTGCGCTCCAGCCGGTCGAGGTGGCGGGTGAGCGCGAACGGCCGTCCGCCTCGGAGCTCGATCGTCTCGAACACGCCGTCGCCGACGGTGAGGCCGTGGTCGGACCAGGCCACCGTCGCCGCGTCGGGATCGACGAGGCCGGAACCGACCCACAGCACCACGCGGTCGCTCACGCCCGCACCGGCCCCTGCGCCACACGAAGGAGGTTCCGGGCCTTGAGCTCGGTCTCCTCCCACTCGCCGTCGGGGTCCGAGTCGATCGTGATCCCGCCGCCGGTGCCCAGGTGCAGCACCTCGTCGTCGATCCAGAACGTGCGGATCGCCACGTTCAGCTCGCCCACGCGGCGATCTGCGTCGGCCCATCCCACCGCGCCGCAGTACGGCCCCCGTGAGGTCGGCTCGAGCCGGTCGATCATCGACAGGGCCGCCAGCTTGGGCGCACCCGTGACCGATCCGGGCGGGAAGGTCGCTGCGATCAACTCGGGCCACCCCACGCCGGGTTGCAGGTGCCCTTCGACCGTGCTCACCAGGTGGACGAGGCCGGGGTGCTCCTCGACGGTCAGGAGCGATGGCACGGCGACGGTTCCCCATTCGCACACGCGGCCCAGGTCGTTGCGCACCAGGTCGACGATCATCACGTTCTCCGCCCGGTCCTTCTCGAGCAGTTGGCCCTCGGTGGGAGCGGTGCCCTTGATCGGCGAGCTGCGCACCACGGCGCCGTCGCGGGCGAGGTACCGCTCCGGCGACGCGCTGGCGACGTGGACCCCGCAGGAGGGGAGTCGTACGACGGCCGAGAACGGCGCCGGGTTGCCCACGGCGAGCGCGGCGCCCAGCGCGGCGATGTCGGTCGTGGTGCCGGCCGGCGGCGTGGGGAGCGGAGCGCTCAGGCGGCGGGTGAGGTTGACCTGGTAGACGTCACCCGAGCGGATGGATTCCCGGATCGCCTCGACACCCCGGCAGAACGCGTCGCGGTCCAGGCTGGTGCTCCACGACGCCGGCTCGGGCCCCGACCACGGCGGGCCCGGCCAAGCCGTCGCCGGTCGCACATCAGCGAACCGGGCGCAGATCGGGATGCCGTCGAAGGGCACCACCACGGCCCAGAAGCCCGTCGAGTCGAGTGCCGCCAGGTCGTCGGTCAGGTCCAGCAGACCTGTGCAGAGCCGTCCGCCGACCACGGCGAGGGGCGCGGCATCGGCACGCAGCGGGATCATCGGGCCGACCCCGGGCCTGCGAGGTGCTCGCCGTCGACCACGCAACGATCCTACGGCTTCCTGAGAACGGGCGACCGCTGCGGGCTCGATGCTCAGAACAGCACCCGTCGCGCTGCTACCTTCGGTCGATCGTGGGACGAGAGAGGCCGAGCAGCAGCGGGCGTGGTCGCCGTACGTGGCCGCAGCGCATCCTGATCGGAGCGAACGTGGTCCTCGTCGTCGCGTGCCTCGGCGTCGCCGCCGGGCTGTCCAAGATCCGCTCGACGCTCGAACAGGTGCCGGTCGTCGACGTGGGCGGTGCGCTGTCGTCGCCGGTCGACGTCGATGAGCCCCGCAACATCCTCCTGATCGGCACGGACTCGCACAAGGGCCTCGACAAGGCCGACCCCGTCGTGAAGGGACGACTCGAGGGCGAGAACCTCGCCGACGTCATCATGATCCTGCGCGTCGATCCCAAGGACGGCTCCGCTCGGCTGCTGTCCATCCCGCGTGACTCTCGTGTCGAGCTGCCCGACGGCTCGATGCAGCGCATCAACTCGACGATCGCCGGCCCGCAGGGCCCCAAGTCGCTGGTGCAGACGATCAAGCGCAACTTCGGCATCTCGATCGACAACTACGCCGAGGTCGACTTCGCCGCCTTCAAGGACCTCGTCGAGGTCCTCGGGACGGTGCCGGTGTACTTCACGACGCCGGTGCGCGACCGCACGACCGGGCTGTACGTCGACGCTGCGGGTTGCGTCGCGCTGAACCCCGACCAGGCGCTCGCCTACGCCCGGAGCCGGCACTTCGAGTTCCAGGAGAAGGGCAAGTGGAAGACCGACGGCACGGGTGACCTCGGGCGGATCAGCCGCCAGCAGGACTTCATGAAGCGCGCCATCCGCCGGGCGTCGGACCTGGGCATCCGCAATCCGAGCACGGCGACCGGGATGATCGACGCTGCGTCGTCCGCCGTGGTCCTCGACGACACCTTGAACGTCGGCACCATCCTCGACCTGCTGGCCCAGTTCCGGACGTTCAACCCCGACGACCTGGCCACCGCACAAGTCCCGACCGAGGCCGCTCCCCGTGACGGCGTGGCCTACCAGGACGTGATCTGGGAGGAGGCGCTGCCGTTGCTCATCCCGTTCTGGGCGAGCGGTGCGGGAACCGTCGGGTTGCAGCCGAACTCCGTCATCGTCGACGTGAAGGGCACATCGAAGAACGCGGCGACGCTCCAGAGCGTGGCGGGACAGCTCGACGAGATCGGCTTCGACGCAGAGGCGGTGGAGTCCCGCGGTGGCACCAGCGCAACGACGATCACCTACGGGCCGCTCGGACGGGAGGCGGCGATCCTGCTCGCTCGACACCTCGGCACCGTCCCGAAGCTCGTCGAGGACCCTGACATCATGGGGTTCCGAGTGGTGCTCAACGTGGGGAGCAGCGCTCCGACGGTGAACAAGGACGCCCTGCCCGTCGACCAGCTGCCGCCCGCCCTGGGACCCACGTCCACCACGACGCCACCGTCGAGCTCCGATCCGGACGCCACGGTGGCGCCCGCCGCGGAAGACACCACGACGACGACGATCCTGGAGGGCGCACCACCGGACGCGGCTCCGCCGGGGATCGTTCCGACCGACCCCGAGAAGGCCGCCGCCTGCCACTGAGCGTTCCTCGGCGTCAGGTGGAGCGGGCTTCGGCTTCGTCGCGGTGGGTGAGGTACCAGTCGATCGTCCGGCGCAGGCCGTCGCGGAACGACACCGACGCCTCGAAGCCGAAGTACTTCCTGGCCCGGCTGGGGTCGACCCGCCGACGGGGCTGGCCGTCGGGCCGCGACGTGTCCCAACGGACTTCACCGGTGAATCCGACGAGCTCCGTGATCACCTCGACGAGGTCGCGTATCGGCATCTCCTCGTCGGTGCCCAGGTTGACGGGCTCGCCCTCGTCGTAGCGCTCCGCCGCGAGCACCACGGCGTTCGCCGCGTCGTCGACGTAGAGGAACTCCCGGGAAGCGGTGCCCGTCCCCCACACGTCGATGTGGTCGTCACCGGCTTCCTTGGCATCCACGCACTTCTTGATCAGCGCCGGGATCACATGGCTGACCGCAGGGTTGAACTTGTCGCCTGGGCCGTACAGGTTCGTCGGCATCAGGTAGATCGCCGACTGGCCGTACTGGTCGCGGTTCGCCCGCAGCTGCGTGAGCTGCGCCAGCTTGGCGACGCCGTAGGGCGCGTTGGTCTCTTCTGGGTATCCGTGCCACAGCGAGTCCTCGCTGAACGGCACCGGCGTGAACTTGGGGTACGAGCAGATGGTGCCGATCATCACCGTCTTCGGCGTTCCGGCACGGAGCGTGGCGTCGAGGACGTAGGTGCCCATCAGCAGGTTGTCCATGTACAGGTCCGACGGTCGGGCCATGTTGGCGCCGATGCCGCCCACCTTCGCCGCCAGGTGGATCACCAGGTCCGGACGCAGCTGCTCGACCATGGCGTCGGCATCTTCACGTCGTCGGAGGTCGAAGTCGGTGGAGCTCGGCGCCGAGACCCGGCCCGTGCCCTGGTCACGCAGCGCTCGGACCACGGCCGATCCCAGGAAGCCGCCACCACCGGTGACCACGACGTGTCGATCGCTCCAGAAGTCGCTGTCGGGTCGAGCGCCGGCATCAGGCCCGGAGTCGGTGTCGGAGTCGTCGGACATCGGCCACAACCTACGTCATCGCCCGGCCGGCTCACGGGTGGCGGTTCGCCTTCGCCGCCCGATGGTGGGGGAGACTGCGCTCCGTGACCCCTGAGACGGCTGACTCCCCGGGCGAGCCTCGTCCGGGGCCGACCGTCGACGCGCCGGTCCGCGTCGCGCTCACCGTCACGCAGCTGTGGCACGACGTGCCGGGCGGTTCGGCCACCTCCATCCTGGCGCTGGCGAGGTCGCTGCTCGCCCGCTCCGACGTCCGGATCGCGGGCGTGGGGGCGCACGGTCGTCCGACGGTCGAGGTCCCGGGGGACCTGGCGCTGCCGGTCCGATCCGTCCGCCTGCCCGTCGCTGCGCTCTACGAGGCGTGGCACCGCTGCGGTGGCCGTCCCGGCGTGGACGGCCCGACGGCCTCCGTGCTCGGCGCGATCGACGTGGTGCACCTCACGGTGCCCATGGGGCCGCCGCGCTCGTCGGCACGGCTCGTGGCGACGGTGCACGACCTGTTCCCGCTGAGCCGGCCCGAGTGGTTCACACGACGTGGTGTCCGACTGATGGCACCCGCGCTGACGCGCATCTGCGATCGGGCCGACGCCGTCGTCGTCCCCTCAGAGTCGGTGGCGGCCGACTGCCGGGCGCACGGCGTCGCGTCGGCACGCCTCCACGTGGTGCCGTGGGGAACGGATCCGGTCACGCCGCCGTCCGACGGAGGGGAGTCGGTCCGTCGGCGATTCGGCCTGTCGGGGGACTACGTCCTGTTCGTCGGCACCGTCGAGCCCCGAAAGGGCCTCCCCGTCCTGGCCGACGCGCTCGGCAGGCTGAACCGAACCGACCTGACGCTCGTGGTGGCCGGCCCGGCAGGCTGGGGTCCCGACATCGACGGTGTGCTCGCCGCGGTCCCGGGTCGCGTGCTTCGCACGGGGCACCTGCCCGAGACGGACCTGGTCGCCCTTCGAGCCGGTGCCGCTGCGTGCTGCGTCCCGTCGTGGGCCGAGGGCTTCGGCCTCCCCGCGCTCGAGGCGCTGGCTGCGGGTGCACCGCTCGTCACCTCCGCCGGCACAGCGCTCGAAGAGGTCGCCGGTGACGCCGCGGTGCTCGTTGCCCCCGGCCGCCCCGACGAGCTGGCCGAGGCACTCCGCTCGGTGCTCGACGACGCGGACCTTGCCGCGGCGCTGCGCGCCGCCGGCCCGCGCCGTGCCGCGACGTTCACGTGGGAAGGTGCCGCCGAGGCGTACGCGGCGGTGTACTCGGCGGTCCTCGCGTGACCCGCGTGCTCGTGAACCTGCTCTGGCTCGTGCCGGGCGTCGTGGGCGGCAGCGAGGAGTCCACGACCGACGCGCTGCGGGCGGTCGCCGACGCACTCGACGCCCAGGACGCTAGCGCTCGGATCGACCTGCATCTCGCCGTGCTCCTTCCGTTCGCGGATGCACACCCTGACCTGGCTGCGCGCTTCCCGTTGCACGTGCTCGACCAGGACGGCCGCGACAAGCGTCGCCGGGTCCTGTCGGAGCAGACGTGGCTGCCCGCGACGACGCGGGCCATCGGCGCAGAGGTCGTGCACCACGCCGGTGGGGTCCTGCCGCTGCGACATCCAGCACGGTCGGTGCTGACCGTCCACGATCTGCAGCCGCTCGACATGCCGGCGAACTTCCGGATGTCGAAACGCATCTACATCAGGTCGATGGCCGGCCGGTCGGTTCGGGGGACCGACGTGCTCACCGCGCCGAGCGACTTCACGCGCGACCGCCTGGTCGCGGTGCTCGGGGCGTCGCCGGAGCGCATCGAGGTGGTGCCGTGGTGGGTCGCACCGCACACCGCTCCGGTCGCCGAGCCGTTTCCTCTGCCGCCCGGTCTCGGTGACGACCCGTACTTCCTGTATCCGGCGATCACGTACCCCCACAAGCAGCACGTGGTGCTGCTCGAGGCCTTCGCGCTGCTCGCTCGCTCCCACCCCGAGGTGCGGCTCGTGCTCACCGGCGGAGCGGCATCGGCGGAGGCCGATGTCCAGGCCCGGATGCGACGAGCGGATCTCGATGGGCGGGTGCTGCGCACCGGTCGTGTGCCCTCC
>JAPXRJ010000103.1:0-10268 GCA_033813615.1 Microthrixaceae bacterium
TGGGCGTCCTCAGCGAGGAGTCCGGCTTGGAGGATCGGGGAGCGGGCCTGACCGTCGTGGTCGACCCCGTCGACGGCTCCACCAACGCCAGTCGAGGACTGCCGTGGTACGCGACGAGCCTGTGCGCGGTCGATGAGAGCGGACCGTTGGCGGCGCTCGTGGTGAACCTGGCCACCGGGACGCGGTACTCCGCGACGCGTGGCGGCGGCGCTTGGCGCGACGGCGTCGCAGTCACCACGTCGGGCGTCGCGTCAGTCCACGAGGCGCTCGTCGTCCTCAACGGGTACGCGAACCGTCACCTGGGCTGGCGCCAGTACCGGGCGCTCGGTGCCACTGCGCTCGACCTGTGCTCGGTGGCCGACGGCTCGGTGGACGCCACGATGGACTGCGCTCAGGACGCTCTCGGTCCGTGGGACTTCCTCGGCGCGGCGCTGCTGATCGACGAAGCCGGTGGCAAGGTCGCGGACCTGCACGGTCGGCCGCTCGACGAGCTCGACCACGCAGCGCGCCGAACGCCGGTGTCCGCCGCGACCGAGCCGCTCCTCGAGACGCTCCTCGACGCACGCCGATCGTTGGACGACCGCTGACCTGACCCACCGCCCGTTCCGAGCGAGTGCTCGGGCTGGGCCGGGAGTGCTCGGGTTCTCGGGTCGGAAACCGGTCGTGGAGCCCGGTTCCTGACCCGAGAAGTGGGTGCGGTGAAGCTTCGGTCCGGTTCCGGTCGTGGCGCCGTATCGTGGCGTGGTGGTCGAGTCGGTCCAGAGGTTGCTGCTGAGGGTGTTCCGGTTGCTGCCTCGCCGCGTGCGACGGTGGCTGGTCCGAGCGGGTTCGCCCAAGTACACGGTCGGCGCGATCTGCATCGTGCAGCGACGCGACGGCGCCATCCTCCTGGTCCGCCACTCCTACGTCTCACGGTGGGGGACGCCGGGTGGTCTGACCAAGCGGCGAGAGCACGCGGACGTCGCCGCCGCCAGGGAGACGATGGAGGAGGTCAACCTGGCGGTGGAGCTGGTGGGGGAGCCGTCGGTGGTGGTCGAACCCCGGCCGCGGCGCGTGGACGTCGTGTTCCTGGCCCGGCCCGCACCCGACGCCCCGCTCGACGACGTCCGGCCCAGCTCCCCCGAGATCGTCGCGACGCAGTGGTTCCTGCCGGACGAGCTCCCGGAGCTGCAGCCCGAGACGGCGACCGCTCTGGTGGCGTTGTCGCGCGACGGACGGATCGACCTGAGCGGGTCAGGTCTGGTGCCGTCGAGCTCGCGGCGCCACGACTGACGGCGTCAGGCCTGACGGCGTCAGGCCTGACGGCGTCAGAGCCGCCACATCGGTGCGGTGCCCACAGCACGGCGACGACCGGGATGCGACCGACCTGCTGGAACCGACCGTTCGCAGCGACGACGATGGTGGCATGAGTCGCCTTCCCGACAGCGCCGCCGAGCTCATCGACGCGGGCCACCTCGCCCACCTGGTCACGATCAACCCCGACGGGTCGCCCCAGGTCGCGATCGTGTGGGTCGGCCGCGACGGCGATGAGCTCGTCACAGCCCACCTCAGCACCACCCAGCAGAAGCTGCGGAACCTGCGCCGCGACCCACGGGTCGTGCTGTCGCTCGAGGCGGGGACGCGCAACGACTACGGGCTGGACGAGTACCTGGTGGTGCACGGCACGGCACGGCTGGTGGACGGGGGAGCGCCGGAGCTGCTGCAACGCCTGGCCCACGTGTACCTGGGCCCCGACGTGAAGTTCCCCCCGATGGACGATCCGCCGCCGGGGACCGTCTGCCACATCGCTGTCGAACGGGTCGGCGGTGTCGGTCCCTGGGCGAGCTGAGGCCGCGGGAGGGACCTGCTCCGAGCAGGAGATGCCCGGTTCGGAACGAACTCGGGGGATTCCGACGTGTGACACGTCGGAATCCCCCGAGTTCAGGTGTCGATGGGGTTCAGGGTCAGGTCAGAGCACGATGTTCTGGACCGGCGACCACGGACCCCAGACGCCGTTGGCCTGAGCCTGGATCCGGATGTCGTAGCGGCTGCCGCGGCACAGACCGAACTGCTGGATCCGTCCGCCGGAGACCTGCCCGACGAACTCCCGGGTCGCGCTCGTGGCGATGCAACCCAACGTCGGCACCATCTCCACCTGGTAGGCCTGGGCGCCGGGGACGCGGTCCCACTCGAAGTCGCCGTAGGTGTCGCAGCAGCCGGCGGCGACCTTGCGGAGGTTGGTCGGGGCCTGCGTCGGTCCGCCGATCACCGTCACCTCGAGCGTCTTGGCTGACGACACGCCGCGTGGGTCGGTCACCGTCAGGGTCACCGGGTAGACGCCGCCGGTGTTGAACGTGTGCGACGAGGTCACCCCCGAGCCGGGAGCGGTGAAGTCGCCGTAGTCCCAGCGGTAGGTGAGCGGGCCGCCTTCGGGGTCAGAGGTGGCGCTGCCGTCCAACTCGACGGTGAGCGGTGCGCTGCCGTAGTTCTGGTCGAGTGTGAAGTCCACGTTCGGCGGCGAGTTCGGGTACAGCGTGTCGACCATCTCGAGGTCGTACAGGTGACGGCCGTTGCCCTGGTCGAACGCCTCGCCGTTGAAGAAGTGGTCCCGGTCGAGCGAGAAGATCCGGCCGCCGCCGATGTCGGGCGGCACGGTCACGATCGGGATGCCGATCGTCGGGAACGCCACGGTCCCGGCGGTGTCCTCGACGATCTGGCCGAGCGTGCCCCGGGTGCCGAGACCCAGGTAGAAGCGCGAACCGATGGCGTCGTCGGGGATGCCGGGGATCGAGCCGAACAGCGAACCGGCGAGGATGGCGAAGGTCCGGCCGAGGTCGCCCAGGATCAGGTCGACAAGATCGCTCGGGTCCTCGGGCAGCCCGCCCTGTGCGAGCGTCATGTTGAGGGCGTCCTGCAGCAGGCTGGCCGCGTTGCGAGGCACGCCACCCACGCTGACATCGTCCTGCTCCATGGCCCACGTCCAGGTGCCGACGATCTCGAGGTGGTCGTTGCCGTCGACGATCTGGTTCCAGTCGAGGAGCTTCACGCCGTTGAAGCTCACGGCGCCGCCGGCACCGGGCGACAGGGTCGCCGACTGGCCTGCGCCCATCGAGCCCAAAGCCCACGAGCGGTCCCCGGCCAGGCCGGCCTGGGCGGATCCGGGATCGCCGAGCCGAACGCGGAACCACAGGTTGTAGACGAACGGTTCGTCACGGGTGCCGTAGATGAAGGTGTCGTTGGTGTTCTGCACCGTCACCTTGCTCGCACGGAACTGGAAGTTCGTGGGGTCCGTCGGCGAGGGGGGCGGAGTGGTGCACGCGGCCGCCAGGAGCGACACGGCGAGCAGCACGCCCGCCGCCAAGGCCGGGAGTCGGCGGTGGTGGAGAGGTTGGGAGGGCATTCGGTAGCTCCTGAGCGAGTCGTGGAGTGGTGCGAGGTGTGAGGTCGTGGACCTGATGTGGGCGTTCTGGATGTCTGGGAAAAGTGCCGACGGCGGGGCCCGAAGGCCCCGCCGCCGTGAAGATGATCGGACTACGGCGTCGCGGTGCCGTTGTCCCACTTGGCGAGGGCCAGGCCCGGGGTGCCGTTGGCGCCCTTGACGCCGGCGGGACCGGAGCCGCCGTTGTTGCCCTGCGGGTTGTTGAGGACAGAGCCACCGGCGCCGCCGGCGCCGCCGTTGCCGCCGTTCCCGCCGATCCCACCGGTCGCAGCGGATCCGGACCGGTTGAGGGTGTTGCCTCCGCCGCTGGTGTTGATGCTGCCGCTGCCCTGGTTGTACGCCGCGACCGACGGACCGCCTGCACCGCCGCCGGCACCACCGCCGCCGCCGCCGGCGCCGCCGCCGCCGCCGGCACCACCTTCGCTGGCTTCGCAGCAGGACTTGTTGCCGCCGTTGCCGCCGGTGCCACCGTTGCCGGCAGCGCCACCGAGCGACCCGGTGCCACCGGTGCCACCGGCGCTGGCCGTCAGTGTGGAGCCCGTCACCGTCACCGTTGCGTTGTACGTGTAGACGGCGAAGGACCCGCCGCCGGCCGTGCCGAACCCTGTCGCAGCCAGGCCGCCGACGCTGCCCGCTCCGCCGGACCCGCCGCCGCCGCTGCCGGCTGTGGCCTGTCCGCCGCCGCCGCCGCCGGCACCGCCGGCACCGTCGTTGCCGTTGCCACCCAGCGTGCCGGGACGCCCGGCCCAGGTGACCGTGCCGGTCGACGTGTTGAGGCCACCGGCTCCGCCGTTGGAGATCAGGGCGCCGGCACCGCCGCCGTTGCCGTTCTTGCCCGACTGGTCACCGATGCCGATGCCGTTGCCGTTGCCGCCGTTGCCGCCGACGGCACCGCCGCCGCCGTTGTCACCCTTCTGGCCGTCGCCGGCGCAACCACCGCCGGCGTTGCCACCCTTGCCGCCAAGCCGAACGCCGGACCCGACCGCTGCGCCGCCCTGGGCGTTGCCGGCGCAGCCACCGGGGCCGTCGTTGCCGTTGTTGCCGTTGGTCCCGTTGGCCGTCTTGGCCGGGGCCGGGTCGGTCGAGCTGGCTCCGGCGATGCCGGCCTGCGCGGTGATCGTCGAGTCGACGACGGACAGGACCGAGCCGTTGAGTGCCCGCACGCCGTAGGCGCTGTTGCCGGCCCCGACGGGGGTGCCGCTGTTGACGTCGGAGTTCTTGAGGGTTGCCGACACGCCGGCACCGTCGACGAGGACGCCGGTGGCGTCGACGCCGACACCGCCGTTGACCTTCAGGGCGTCGAGCGTCAGGCCCGTCACTGAACCGCTGATCAGCACGCCGGTGGTCGTCTGGCCGGCACCGGCTGTGGCGCCCTGGGCCGTGAAGCCGAACACGGTGGTCGGCGCCGTGATGTTGTTGGCGCGGATCGCCCAGTTGGTCGTTCCGTCGAGGGCGCCGTTGACCACGGAGATGTCGGCCGCGGTACGAGCGGTGAAGGTCTGGTTCCAGCCGCCCTCGAGCGTGAGGCCCGAGCGAACGGTGAAGGCGCCGTAGGAGCCGCCGGCGACCCGGACGCGGTCCTTGCCGTCGTCAGACGCACGGCTCTGGCCCTGGTTGATCGACTGGCACGGATCGGCCTTGGGGCCGCAGTCCAGATCGTCGGTGCCGTCGGCACGCACGTAGTACGTGGTGTCCGCCGGGGGGTCGGTGACTGTGATCTCGACTGCTGTGCTGGTGCTGGTGCCGCCCGGCGACGTCAGCGTCAGCGTGGCCTGGTAGGTGCCGGCAACCGAGTACTGGTGCGACGTCGATCCGACGTCGGTGCTCGTTCCCTGACCGGCGCCGAAGTTCCACAGCCAGGTGGTGTCGGCCGGCACAGTCGATGTGTTGGACGTGAACGTCACCGAGAACGGCGCGACGCCGCTCGTCGGATCCGCTTGAAGGACGGCGACCGGGCCGGTCGGTGGCGGCGTGCACGCCGCCGCGATGAGGACCAGTGCGCCGATGAGGCACGCGGTCAAGCCGGACTTGCGGACCATAGGGAACTCCCCCTTGCATCACCCGCCGAACCCCACGTCCGGCTGGACGAATATAACGCACGTTCAGGCGGATGTGAAGGCGATTCATCCTTGCCCCACCAGATGCGGTCTGTCGCCGTCGCCGTCGCTGGGGCCGCCGATCCCTGGCGCGCCGGTACGCTCCGGGGTTCCGGGCGTGTAGCTCAGTTGGTCAGAGCACCTGGTTTACATCCAGGGAGTCGGGGGTTCGAAGCCCTCCACGCCCACCCTGCAGCTGCCTGCTCTCGAGGGGATCCCAGGTGGGCAGGGCCACCGTCCACGTTGCGGCCGTGGCGAGTTCGATGTGTCGATCGACACACCGGCGCGGAGTAGGCGTAGGCTGCGCGTCGGTACCTCACCCCGAGGGTGGCGGGTGCCGCACACAGGAGGAGGGGCACATGTTGGTGTGCACTACCTGGAAGTCACGTCCGCTGTCGCCGGACCAGAGCCGACGGCTGATGGAGGTGTGGGCCAAGACCGAGGCTCGGGAAGCCGAGCAGGTCGCGGCCGAACGGCTGTGCTGGTACATCACGACCGATGGGTCCGCAGGATTGACGGTCTCGAAGGTCAGCGACGCCGAAGCTGCAGCCAAGTTGCAGCTCGAGGTCAGCATCGCGCTCGGCGAGTTCCTGGAGCTCGAATCCAAGATCGTGCTCGACCTGGAGACGGCGATGGCGCCGATCGACGCGGCGATGTCCTACGCCTCGTAGGAGACGACGGCGAGAGGTTCGCTGCGGTGTCGTGACGGGCACTGCAGCGCTCCCCCCGCTGGTTCCCCGTATCGCAGCCCGGCCAGCAGCGGCCAGTCGAGCAGTCAGCGTCGAGCAGCCAGCGGTCAGGTGCGGTGGGCTGCGTCAGAGGTTCGTGTCCTCCGGCGGCACGAGCCCGGGGTCGGGGAGAGGGCCCGCCGGAACGTGCGCGTCGAGCGTCGGAGCCAGCACCGATGTGGCGAGCCCGTAGGCGGCCATCGACAGCGCCCCCATCTGGTAGCCGCCGACCAGGAGGTCGAGGCCGACCCCCGCGGCGTCGGCCATGCCCGCGAGGTACGCCACGGGGAGGAAGTGGTCCGGCGTCGGCACAGCGAGTCCGTAGGCGCCATGGTCGGCCAGCTCAACGAGGTCGGCCGGACGACCGGTCAGGATCTCCCGCGCCGCCAGGTCGAAGTCCTGCGCCCAGTCGGTGCCGCCCTCCGGGGTGCGCGGGTCGAGCAGTCGGAGGTTGTGCACGACGTTGCCGCTGCCGAGGACCATCACCCCCCGCTCTCGCAGCGGTGCCAGAGCCCGGCCGAGCTCGACGTGGTACTCGATCGGCTCCGTCGCGTTCACCGACAGCTGCACCACCGGGACGTCCGCCGCCGGGAACATGTGGGCCAGGACCGACCACGTGCCGTGGTCCAGTCCCCAGCTGTCGCGGTCGAGTCCGACGTACTGCGGGCGGACGAGGTCGGCGACCTCCTCGGCGAGCTCGGGCGAACCCGCCGCGGGGTAGTCGAACGCGAAGAGCTCGTCGGGGAAGCCGTAGAAGTCGTGGATCACCGGCGGCACGGCCATGGCCGTCACCGCGCTGACCTGGACGAACCAGTGCGCCGACACGCAGAGGATCGCTCGCGGTCGTCCGATCCGGCGGCCCAGGTCGGCCCAGACCTCGGTGTAGGCGTTGTGCTCCAACGTGTTCATCGGGCTGCCGTGGCCGATGAACGCAGCGGGCATGGGCGTCGTCGTGTCGTCGGACATGCGGTGGATCCCCTGCGGTCGTGGCCGAACGTCACCGGCGAACCTACCGCTGCGGACCGATCGTTCCGCCGGCGCCCGGGTACCGGCGCGACAAGATGGCGTCGTGTCGGACCGGATGCACCGCAGCGACGACGGCCTGCTCGACGCGATCGTGGAGGCGTCACGGGATCGCCTTGCGATGGACCCGCCTCCGCTGGACCGGGCGATGGGGCCCGATGAGCTGGCGGCCGCCGCCGGTCCCACGATCACCTCGACCGGCATCGGCGGCGAGGCGGCGCTGCGGGTCTTCAACGAGGTGCTCGCTCCCGCATGCCTGTCGATGGACCACCCCCGCTACCTGGCGTTCGTCCCGAACGCGTCGACCGAGGCGGCCACGGCGTTCGACCTGCTCGTCAGCGCGAGCAACATCTACGGGGGCTCGTGGATCGAAGGCGCCGGCGCGGTCCACGCGGAGAACGAGGCGCTGAGGTGGCTGGCCGACCTGGCCGGTCTCCCCACTGGTGCCGGGGGCACGTTCGTGTCCGGCGGTTCGATCGCCAACCTGTCGGCGCTCGCCGTCGCCCGCCACCGGTGGCGCCTCGACCGTCGTGCCTCCGGCGCCGGGTCGGACAGGGGGACCCTGGATCCCGACGGTCCGCCGGTCGTGGTGGTCTCCGCCGGTGCGCACTCGTCGATCGGCGCCGCGCTCGACCTCCTCGACCTGACCCCGTTCGTGGTCGCCGGCGACGATGCAGGTCGGTTCCGTTCCGCCCACGTCGAGCCGGCGGTGCTGGCCGACCTGGACGCGATCGCGGAGAGGGTCGTCGCCGTCGTGGCCACCGGCGGGATGACCAACACCGGTGGCGTCGACGACCTGACCGGGGTCGCGGACCTCGCCGACCGCCTGGACGCCTGGTTGCACGTCGACGCGGCCTACGGCGGCGCAGCGCTGTGCTCGACGGCACGCCGGCACCTGTTCGAGGGGATCGACCGGGCGGATTCGATCACCGTCGATCCCCACAAGTGGCTGTTCGCGCCCTACGACTGCGCGGCGATCCTGTACCGGCGACCGGAGTTGGCCCGACGAACGTTCACCCAGCACGCCGCGTACCTCGACGCCGTGAACAGCGACGGCGAATGGAACCCCAGCGACTACGCCCCGCACCTCAGCCGGAGGGCACGGGGGCTGCCGTTCTGGTTCTCGCTCGCCACCCACGGCACCGACGCGTACACCGCTGCAGTCGACACCACGATCGCGGTGACCGAGGGCGCTGCCGGCGTGGTCCGGGCGGCGCAGCACCTCGACCTGGTGCTGGAACCGGAGCTGTCGATCCTGCTCGTGCGACGCCGGGGCTGGGCCTCCGAGCAGTACTGGGAGCACTGCGCGGCGCTGGCACGCGACCAGGTCGGCTTCGTGGTGCCCACCACCTGGCTGGGCGAGACCGTGCTGCGGTTCTGCGTCGTCAACCCTCGGACCACCGTCGACGACGTCGTCGTCCTCCTCCCGACCGGTTGAGGCGACCAGTCGGTTCAGTCGATCAGTCGGCTCAATCGAGCAGGGCGGCGACGGATTCGCCGACGGCCACGGTGCCGTCGTCGAGCGACGTCCGGTTGGCGTCGCGATCCTCGGGCGCGTACCGGTAGCTGGCGAGCAGACCGAAGGACCGGGCGGCTCCACGGCTCGACGGGTCGCCACCGGGGAGCAGCCGCCACAGGCGAGCGCCGTTGCGGAGGTGGAACCGGGCCACCGGATCGATCGGCGTGCCCCGGTCGTCCAGCGAGGTGAGGTAGCGCGCTGCGGTCGCGGCGAGCGCCGTCGGATCGTCGGTGTGCGCGCTGTCGGTGTGCGCGCTGTCGGTGTGCGCGCTGTCGGTGTGCGCGCTGTCGGTGTGCGTGCTGTCGGCGTCGCTCTCGACCCAGCGACGAAGCCCCGGCACCGGCGACAGGGTCGTGAACGTGTGCAGGTGGGGGAGCTCGTCGGCCAGGAGCTGCGCAGCGCCGAGGATCAGGTCGAGCCCGCTTCCGGCGCCCGCCAGCTCGGGGTCGTCGTTCCAGATCGACCAGAAGACCGCAGTGTCCGCGTCGGCGGGAGCGGTCGGCGCTCGGTCGTCGGTGAGCTCGACCAGGGAGCTCGCAGGTCCCCGGGTGAGCGCCACCCACAGCACGGTGCGGGTCCGGTCCGACTCGCAGCGGGGCACCAGGCCGAACACCCGGCGGTCGACGTCGGTCCGGTCCGCCAACGCCCGCTCGAACACGTCGGGCTCCTCGACGTCGTCGACGGGGTTCACCGGCTCCCGCTGCAGCAACCGGGCGAGCTGGTCGGGATCGGTGAGCCGTCGGACCACCAGCGGTTCGGTCGGATCGGAGCTCGGCACCTGCGCATGTCCTCTCGAGGTCGTGGAACGAGCCGCCGCGACGGTCGGCTGGCCGCCCTCTCATCGGAGCAGCCCGGCGAGGCCGGTGCCAACATCGCAGCCGGTACCCTGCCCGTGTGCGCACCCACCTCCGCCTCGGCCGGCTGCTCGGCGTCCCGATCGGGGTGAACGGCGGTGTGGTGCTGGTGAGCGTGCTGCTCGCCATCAGCCTGGCCGAGGTCTCGTTGCCGAACATCGCGCCGCGCTTCCCGACGAGCGCCTACTGGTTCGGAGCGCTGCTCGGCGTGATCGGGTTCATGGTGTCGCTCGTGGGCCACGAGCTCGGCCACAGCTACGTGGCGCAGCGCAACGGCGTGCACGTGGTCGAGATCACCCTGTGGCTCTTCGGCGGAGTGGCCAAGCTCGAGGGCGACGCCGACGACCCCGGCGCCGAGTTCCGCATCGCCGCGGCCGGGCCGGCGATGAGCATGGTGATGGCCGGGGTCGCCGCACTCGCGGCGTGGGGCGTGAGCGCGCTCGACGGGTCGAAGGTGCTGCTCGGCCTGCTGATCTGGCTCGCGGCGATCAACGTCGTCCTCGCCGTGTCGAACCTCCTGCCCGCGTTCCCGCTCGACGGGGGCAGGATGCTGCGGGCGTTCCTGTGGCGGCGATCGGGGCGCAAGCGCCCGGCGACGCGCACCGCCTCGATGATCGGCCAGGTGCTGGC
>JAPXRJ010000104.1:0-9952 GCA_033813615.1 Microthrixaceae bacterium
CCGGGCGACAGCGTGGTCGACCTCGGCTGCGGGAACGGCGTGCTGGGCCTCGTCGCCGCGATCGACCAGCCCGATGCTGCGGTGACCCTCGTCGACGACTCGTCGATGGCGGTCGCGGCTGCCCGTGGGACCTTCGACGCCAACGGGGCGTCCGGTCGGGTCGTGTGGGGTGACGGACTGTTCGACTGGGCACCCGACGAGGACGGCGACCTCGGTGGGTCCGACGGCTTCGGCGCGGCTGCGGGCTCGGCCGACGTCGTGTTGTGCAACCCCCCGTTCCACGACGACCACGCGCTCGTCGATGCGGCCGCGTGGAAGATGTTCAGCGAATCTCGACGAGCCCTGCGATCAGGAGGCGAGATGTGGGTCGTCGGCAACCGACACCTGGGCTACCACGTGAAGCTGCGTCGCCTGTTCGGCAACGTCGACGTCGTGTCGAGCGACCCGAAGTTCGTGGTCCTGCGCTCCGTCTGCCCGTGACCGTCCCAGGGACGGTTCGGCCCGGCGACGTTGCTGCTCAGCGCAAGTGGAGCCACCCCAGCGCACCCTCGGCGGCGGCGATCCCCGTGGCGAACGACGCCTGCAGCAGGTAGCCGCCGGTCGGTGCATCCCAGTCGAGCATCTCGCCCGCGACGAACGTCCCGGGACGGGACCGCAGCATCATGCGCTCGTCGAGCTCGTCGAAGCACACACCGCCCGCAGTGGAGATCGCCCGCGCCAACGGTGCCAGGCCGTCCACGCGCACCGGAACCGCTCGGATGAGCGCTGCGAGCGCCGACGGGTCGGCGGGCAGCTCGTTGGCCGTCGCCTCCCGCAGCAACCCGACCGCCACCGGCGGGAGACCCACCGAGCGCCGAAGCGAGGTGCTCGTCGACTCCTTGGCCCGGCGACGACCGAGTCGGGCGGCCAGCGCGTCGATGCTCAGGTCGGGGCGCAGGTCGACGTGCACGACGGCGGAACCGCCCTCCACTCCCAGAGCGGACCTGCTCGTCCCGTCACGCCCGGAACCCGCGAGCGCTGAGCGAAGCTCGCGTGACAGCGCGTACACCGCCCCGCCTTCCAGGCCGTGTTCGGTGACCATCAGCTCGCCACGAACGGTGCGGTCCCCGACGGTGAGCGCGACGTTCTTGATCGGCTCGCCCGCGAAGCGCTCGACGAACACGGCGGTCCACGCCACGTCAACTCCGCAGTTCGAGGCCCTCAGCTCGGTGACGTCGATGCCGTCGGAGCGCAGCATCGGCGCCCACTCGCCGTCGGAGCCGACCTTCGGCCAGCTGGCACCGCCGAGGGCGAGGATCGCGACGTCGGGATGCACCGACTCACGCTCGCCGGTCGCCACGACCTCGAGATCGTGGCCGCCGCCATCGCTCCACCCGCGCCAGCGAACCCCGGTCCGGATCTGCACCCCGACCGACGTCAGACGAGCGATCCACGCCCGGAGCAGGCCGTTCGCACGGAGCGACTCGGGGAACACGCGGCCGCTCGTGCCGACGAAGGTCGGCTCACCCAGCGAGTCGGCCCAGTTCCGCAGCGCCGTGGGATCGAACGCCTCGACGGCACGGCGTAGGCGGTCGTCGGCCGCCCCGTAGCGCGCCAGCAAGTCCTCCAGCGGCTCCGAGTGCGTCAGGTTGAGCCCGCCGCGACCGGCCAGCAGGAGCTTCCTGGCGGGCGACGGCATCTGCTCGACCACGGTGACGCTCAGCAGCGCGCCCGCGACTCGTGATTGGGACAGCCGCTCCGCGGCGATGAGACCTGCAGGGCCCCCGCCGACGACGATCGCCGTGGCGGTCAGTAGCGAAGGCCCGGGGCGCGGGTCTTGAACACGTCGGTGGCGAGCTGCATGCCGAGCTTCGTCGCGTCCCAGCGCTTGCCGCCGTTGTTGATGGTGGCGCCGTCGGTCCAGCCCTCCATCAGGATGATGTTCTCTGCGACCGCACGGATGATCTGGCCCGTGACGTGATCGGCCTCGTCGGAGGCGAGCCAGGCGACGAGCGGCGACGACACCGACGGGTCCATGCGGTTCCACTCGTCGTCGGGGATCTCGTCGGCCTCGATGACGGCGGGAGCGTTGGGCATGGTGCCGGTGATGCGGGTGGCGGCCGCCGGGCCCACGGCGTTGACGGTGACGCCCATCTTGTAGAGCTCCAGGCTCAGGGTCTGGGTGAGGCTGGCGATCGCAGCCTTCGCCGGGGCGTAGTTCGACTGCCCGAAGTTGCCGGTGAGCCCCGCGCCCGAGACGGTGTTGATGATGCGGCCGTCCACCTTCTGGCCGGTCTCCTTGTTGAGCGCCCGCCAGTGCAGCGCCGCGTGCTTGCACGGGATCCAGGTGCCGCGCAGGTGGACCTTGAGCACGGCGTCGAAGTCGTCGACCGACATGTTGAAGATCGAGCCGTCACGGACGATGCCCGCGTTGTTGACCAGGATGTCGAGGCGACCGAGGTCGTTGACCGCCTGGGCGATCATCTCACCGGCCTGTACGTCGTCGGACACGTCCGCGTAGTTGGACGCGGCCTTGCCGCCGCGGTCGGTGATGATCTTGACCGTGAGATCTGCGTCACGACCCGTGCCTTCACCGGTGACCGAGCCGCCCAGGTCGTTGACGAGGACCGTGGCGCCGTGCTTGGCCAGCTCCAGAGCGTGACCCCGGCCGATGCCGTGCCCCGCGCCGGTGACGATCGCGACCTTGCCGTCGAGCATGCCCATGGTGGGTGGTCCCCCTGGTGAGCGGCCCGCGCCGGGGCCGTGGTGTGGATGCTGCACCCGTACCTGACGGGCCGTCAGATGTTAGGGGCGCCCGCCGCGACCCCCAAAACGGGCGTTGCCCTCGCTCTCGGTGCACTGGACTCGCCGACGGCGAAGGGATTGCACCGAGAACGAGGGCTGCGGCGTTCAGGTGAGCTCGACGCCTTCAGCCTCGGACTCGCCGGTCTGGGTGTCGTCACCGCCGGTGGCGAGCTTCCACACGACCGCACCCACGGCGCCGCCCACGATCGGGGCGACGATGAACAGCCACAGCTGGCCGAGCGCCGTGCCCCCCTCGAAGATCGCCGGGCCGAGCGAGCGGGCCGGGTTCACCGACGTGTTCGTGATCGGGATGCTGATCAGGTGGATGAGGGTCAGCATCAGCCCGATCCCGAGCGCGGCCTGCGCCTTGGACGCCGCCTTGGTCGTGACCCCGAGGATCACGATGAGGAACAGCGCGGTCAGTACGACCTCGGCGATGAAGGCCGCGGGCAGGTCGTAGAAGATCCGACCGTTCTCCTGGCCGTACGCGTTCGAGGCGAACGAGCCCTGCGAGATCTCGAACCCGCCGGGCCTGCCCGCCTGGATGGCCCACAGCACACCGACCGCTGCGATCGCTCCGACGCACTGGATCACGATGTACGCGGGCACATCCTTCCAGTCGAAGCGCTTGGCCGTCGCCAGGCCGATCGACACCGCCGGGTTGAAGTGGCCTCCAGAGACGTGTCCGAGACCGTAGGCACCGCACACGACGGTGAGGCCGAAGGCCAAGGCGACACCCAGGTAGCCGATGCCGTTGTTCACGACGCCCGCGGCAGGCAACGCCACACCGCCGACTCCGACGACGTCCTTGGTGGTGCCGAGCGCAGCGGCGGCGAAGATCGCCGATCCGCAACCGCCGAGCACCAACAGGAAGGTGCCGATGAGCTCAGCTCCCAGCTTCTTCACGATGTTGCCGTCCATGGTGACCTCCTGTGATCGACCGCCGCATCGACGACCGCCCTGCGTGACTCGAGTCCAGCGTGCTCGACCGTAGCTGGGAGGCGCCCACGACCACGGGATCGGGGTCCTCGGCGAGCGGTCGGCCGCTGCTTCGGCGAAGAGTCGCCGCCAGTAGCGTCGACCGCCGTGAACGAGGCGGTCGAGGCCCCCACCTCCAGCGGCCCGAAGCCACCGGGCACGCGGCTCGTGTCCCTCGACGTGACCCGGGGCCTGGCGGTCGCCGCGATGCTGGCGGTCAACAACGAGGGGATCAACCCCGGTCACCCCGGCTGGCTGCGCCACCCCGAGTGGAGCGGGTTCTCGGTCGCGGACGTGGTGTTCCCCCTCTTCCTCTTCTGTATCGGCGTGTCGAGCGCGCTGTCGTCCAAGCAGATGCCGGGGCCCGGTCGACCGTTCATGCGCGCGTTTCGGCCCATGCTCAAGCGATGCGTGATCCTGTTCGCCCTCGGCGTCGGGCTGTCCGCGCTCAAGCAGCACCAGCTCGTGGCGGCCGGCGTGCTCCAGCACATCGCGGTGACGTCGCTCCTGGCGTGGTTCGTCCTGCTCCTCCCCCGTCGGGCCCAGTACGCGGTCGGCGCCGGGCTGCTGGCCGCGGGCGCGGTGTTCGGCCTGTGGTGGGGCTTCGCCGACGGCAACACGCTGGACCAGGCGGTGGACCGGTTCCTCTACCGAAGGGAGACCGCAGAGGGGCTTCCGGTGGCGATCGTGTCGGTGTTCAACGTGCTGGCGGGCGTCTGGGTCGGCCGCTGGTTCCGCTTCGGAGACCACGATCGGATCGTCCGCAGCCTCACCGGCTGGACCGTCGGCCCGCTGGCGCTCGGCCTCGTGCTCACGCCGTGGATCCCCGTCAACAAGCGGCTCTGGACGCCCACGTACGCGCTCGTCGGTGTGGCCGCTTCGGCCGCGATCAGTCTGGCGATCTACTGGATGGTCGACCGGCTCGGGTGGCGACGCGCGTTCCAGTGGCTGCGCGAGATGGGCGCCAACCCTCTGGCCGTGTACGTCGGGTGCAGCGCGCTCGCTGCGGTGGTGCCGTCGTCGTGGCGGATCGCGACGGTCGAGTGGATGGCCGGGTTCCTACCGATCGCCGTGGCATCGGTCATGTGGTCGGTGCTGTGGATCCTGCTCGCGTGGGTGATCGCTGATCAGCTCTGGCGACGCAGGATCCTGATCAAGCTGTGATCCCGACCCGAATCCGGCTCTGGCGAACGGTCGGATCACACGGACCGGCGAGGCATGCTCAGACGGGGCGGGCGAGCAGTTGGACCTCGACGGTGTCGTCGTAGGTCCACTGACGGCCGACCTCGACGAAGCCCATGCGGGCGTGGAACGCCAGCGAGGCCGGGTTCGGCGGATCGATGTTGACCTCACACGTCACCTCGACCGCACCGACGACGCCGGCGCGGGCGAACGCCGCTTCGTAGAGCGTCCTGCCGACGCCGGTCCCCTGCGCGGAGGGGGCGACGGCGATGCGGTCGACGTAGCGGAACTCACCCGGCGCCTCGCCCGCGTCGAGACGGGACTGGAAGTACCGGTAGTTCGGCGACGAGTAGTCCGCACCCGGAGCCATCAGGATCATGAACCCGGCCAACGAGCCATCGGATCCGGTCGCCACGAGTGCCGCGTCGGCCTGCGCCACCAACGCAGCCAGTCGGTCCGAGGTGATCGAACCGACGTGGGGCACCCAGTGCTCGTTGAGCGCGAGCACGGCGTCGAGCAGCGTCGTATCGGCCGGGTCGATCGGTCGGAGGTGCGGGGCGACAGCCATCAGCCGGTGACGGCCTGGTACGCGGTCACCAGCGCCAGCACGGCGAAGATCGCTGCCGCGACCCGACGCACGGTCGCCAGCGGCAGCCGGCGCAGGAGCTGCTGGCCGGCGGTCACGCCGATGCCGGCGACCGCCCACAGCGCGGCGAGCGCACCGATGCCGACGGCGAGGGCTTGACCGGTGCGTGCGGCCAGCCCCGCGGTCGTCAGCTGGGTCAGGTCGCCGAGCTCCGCCACCAGGATCAGGCCGAAGCTGCGAGCGGCGATACCGCCGAAGCCGTGCGCGTCACCGATGTCGGAGTCCTCCTCGGGATCTTCGGATGCGGAGCGCCAGAGGAGCACCGCACCGACGGCGAACAGGACCGCCACCGCGGCGTCGACCGGACGTGTGGGGAGGTTGGACAGCAGCTTGCCGAAGGCGGCGGCGATCACCACGTGGATGGTGAAGGCCGCCGCGACGCCGGTCCAGACCGCCAGCGGTGATCGGAACCGGGTGGTGAGCACGAGCGTGGCGAACATCGTCTTGTCGGGCAGCTCGGCCACGAAGACGGCCACGAACGCGGTCGCCGCGGCCGCGAACGCTCCGGTGGTGGCGGCCATCATCACCGGGCCAGCATCCGCGCCTCGAAGGCCGATCGACAAATCCGGTGCTGCGATGACGTCCGGTGACGTTCAGCCCTTGAACTCGTCGCGCAGCACGTGCTTGAGCACCTTGCCTGTGGCGTTGCGGGGGATGAGGCCGACGACCTCGAGCTGCTCGGGCAGCTTCTGGGTGAGCAGACCAGCGTCCCGCAGGTGGGCGACGACCTCGCCGAGCGAGATGGAGTCCGAGGGATCGGCCAGCTGCACCACAGCGCACACCCGCTCACCGGCATCGGGGTCGGGGATGCCGATCACGGCGACGTCGGCCAGCAGCGGGTGGGTGATCAACAGGTCCTCGACCTCTTTGGCCGAGACGTTCTCGCCCTTGCGGACGATCACGTCCTTGATCCGACCGGTGATCACGAGGTTGCCGCGGTCGTCGAGGTGGCCGAGGTCCCCGGTGCGGAAGAAGCCGTCCTCGTCGAACGCCTCCAGATCGAGCGCCGGGTCGAGGTAGCCGCGCATCATCTGCGGCCCTCTGGCCCGGATCTCGCCGTCCTCGCCGTCCGCCGCCCTGGAACCGTCGCCACGGTGGATGTGCAGCTCCACGCCGACCATCGCCTTGCCCTCGCTGACGGCGAGCTCGTCATCGGCGTCCGAGACGTCGGCCATCGTCAGGACCGGCGCTTCGGTCAGCCCGTAGCCCGAGAGCACCGGCGAGTCGAACAGCGAACGGATCTCGGCGACGAGCGACGGCGGCTTGGGTGCTCCGCCGCCGGGGAACGCCCGCACGTCGGCGAAAACCGGATGCACGTGCCGGCGTTGGTAGGCGACGTAGGCCTGGTGGAACACGGTGCCCGCTCCAGCGAGCGTGACGCCCTCCCGCGACAGCACCTCGGGTGTTCCGACGGGGTCGAAGCTGTCGGTGAGGATCAGCGCGTTGCCGAACATCTGGCTGGCGAACAGCCAGGTGACGCCACCGATGTGGGTGAACGGGAACACCAGCGCCGCCCGATCGGCGTCGATGACCGCAAGGCGCTGACCCATGCCGCGGGCCGCCGCGGCGATCGACGCGTCGGTGTGCTGGGCACCCTTGGGGTCCGCAGTGGTGCCCGACGTGTAGAAGAGCCACCGCACGGCCTGGTCCGCCGCGTCGAGCGCGTCGCTGCGCTGCGGGAGCGCCGTCGGGTCGCCCTGCGGAAGCGCCCGGTCCGTCACGAGGACCCGCGTGTCGCGGTCCTGGCGTTCGGCGATCGACGTGGCCATGGCCTCGTGGTCGAAGCCGTTCCAGACCGACGGGACGACGAGCAGCTCCGAGCCCGCCTGGCCGGTGATGAACTCCAGCTCGCGGTCCCGGTAGATCGGCAGCACCGGGTTCTGCACGACGTCGAGTCGGCTCAGCGCGGCCACAAGCACCAGCGATTCGATCCACGTCGGGAGCTGCCACGTGACCACGTCGTCGGCACCGACCCCGAGCGCCGCGAACCCCGCCGCGGCGCGCTCGGCCTCAGACCAGAACTCGGCGAAGGTGATGGTTCGCATGTCTTCGTCGACGGCCATGAGCGCGTCGGGCGTGGCGTCGACCCGCTTCTCCATCAACTCCCAGAGCGTGCGGCCCTGCAGCATCTCCCGGTCCCCTCTTGATCGCGTCGCCCGGTGGGCGATGCCGCCACCTTAGGGGTCTGGTCAGCTCGGGGCGCAGGGACCGACGAGAGGGATCGGCCGGCTCAGCCGCCAGCGCATGCCCCGGTGCCGACGACGGCCAGCACGCCGTCCTGGACCTGCAGCTCGAACTCGAGCGGATGGTCCGACTGCACCAACCCCTCTGCCAGGAGCGTGGTGACGTCGGGCGGGTAGGCGCCGTTCATCACGTGGTACGCCTCCGCCGCCGTCGCGATCGTCGCCTTGTCGGTCGAACAGGCCGAGGCCCTCGCCGCGTCGGCCGGAGAACCGGTGCCTGCCTGGGGGCCCTCACCCGCGGTCGCTCCACCGGCGGTCGGGTCCCCGCCCACGACCACGCCGCCCGGAAGGACCGCCGCACCGGCCCCCGAATCGGTCTCGCCCGAGCCGCCGCCGACGCCGTCGAGGACCTGCACCGCCAGGAAGACCATGATCCCCACGGTGACGAGCACGCCCAGCAGGCCGAACACGGCGAAGATCCCACGACCCGAGAAGCGCGGCGAGCCGTAGCGCTGACCCTTCGTCCCGCGGAGCGGCTCCGCGCTCCCACCACCGGATCCGTAGGCCGAACCCCCGTACGCGGCGCCGGCACCGAGCGGTGCGGAGCTCCCGTCTGCCGGTGGCGGGGCCCACGACCCCCACGGCGCCGCGGGCGGCGGCACAGCGGCCGGCGGCGGCACAGCGGCCGGCGGCGGCACAGCGGCGGGTGGCGACGCAGCGGCCGGCGGCACAGCGGCGGGTGGCGACGCAGCCGGCGGCTCCTGTGCGGGGGCAGCATCGGGCGGGACCGGTGGCGGGTCCCACGGCGATCGGCTCGGAACGGGCGGCGGTGCGCCCTGGTAGGGATCGCTCACGTCGCCACGGTACGCCCACCCGAGCTCGTCCGGAAGGGCGGCGCTCTGGCGGGCTGCTCTCTACAGGACGGCGACGGGTGCGACCGGGGCGGAGGTGGCCCCGACCAGCGGTTCGGGCGACGCGAGCAGCAGCACGTCGCCGCGCTCCTCCTCTGCGCACACCTCGGCCAGCTCCTCGAAGTCCCAGTTCTGACCCTGCAGCAGACCCATGTCGCGGATCTGCAGGAGATGCACGGCCAGGCAGTCGGACCAGTCGGGCTGGGTGGGAGGGAACGCCTCGTAGGCGTAGGTGTCGACGAAGGCGCCGGCCAGGTCGTACTCGCGGATCCACGGCACCGCGTCGACCGACAGGCCGGGCTGGCTGAAGTCCGTTCCGACCGTGTAGCGGGTTCGGTCACCCGCGAGGTAGTGCCGCATCTGCCCGGTGCGGACCAGGATCACGTCGCCCGCCTCGGGTTGCACCTGGGCCTGCTCGCACGCCGCGTCCAGGTCGTCGGCAGTGATCGCGTAGCCGGGCGAGATCTCGTCGAGGGCGTCGACGCCCTTGAGCCGGGCGATGTCGAGCACCAGGCCACGGGTCACGATCGGCGGCAGGCGCTCGGCGCCCAGCTTGGTCGCGCCGTACTGCGCCGTGACGACCGAGGTGGGGAACCCGTTGTAGAGGAACCCGTCGTAGGACACGTGACTGAGCGCGTCGAGGTGGGTCCCCGCGCACGTCGACATCATCACCAGGTCGTCGGTGCCCTCCCAGATCCCTGGCGCGAACTTGTCCCGCTCGTTGAGCGACGTCACGGTCAGGATCGGGTTGTAGCGACGGGCCGGCTGGCCGACCTGGATGCCGTCGGCCTTGAGGTCCGCGGCGAGCGACACGCGCCGACCGAGGCGAACCGAGTCGATGCCCCGCCGCGTGGCCTGACTGGTCAGCAGGTTGCCGCAGCCCAGCTCGTCGTCGTCACCCCAACGGCCCCAGTTCGAGACCCTCTTGGACAGCTCGTCGATCTCACCCGGCAGCGGCACGACTCCCCCTCCGCGGCGTTCAGCTCTGCACGGTGAGCACGCCGCGGGCGAGCTTGCCGTCGTGGAGCTCGTCGAGGGCGAGCTGGAAGTCCTCGAGCGGATAGGTCTGCGACACGAGCTCGTCGAGCTTGAGGCGCCCCGCCTGGTACAGCTTGACCATCAGGGGGATGTCGTACTGCGGGCGGGCAGCGCCGTAGCGACAACCCATGATCGTCTTGTCGTTGTACATGGTGGAGACCACGAAGCTGGCTTCCGAGCCCATCTTGGGCACACCCAGCATCACGACGGTTCCGCCCCAGTCGAGCAGG
>JAPXRJ010000105.1:0-9851 GCA_033813615.1 Microthrixaceae bacterium
CGGGTCGAGCGCTCCGGCCAGGTGGGCGACGTCCTCCGGCGTGCGTTGCATGAACGCCGCGACGGATTCGACCGGGTAGCCGGCCAGGTGGTGCAGGGCGGACGCCGCCCGCTCCGGATCGGATGCGGCGGCGAGTCGTCGACGCAGCGCTGCACGGAGGGAGCCGTCCGCGTCGTCGGCCGACGCGGCGGTCCCGGCGGCGGCGACGCCGACGGCCTGGGCGACGGTCGATTCGGCGACGAGGGCCAGCCAGTCGGGTCGATCGAGACCGCCGGAGCGCTGGACCCGCTCGACGGCGATGCCGACAGCGGCGCGTGCCGCGGCACGGTCGCCGAGCAGCCGGAACGCGATCGAGTAGGCGTTCGCGTCGACGGCGGTCGGATCAGCGGGCATGTGGACCCCCACGCTAGAGCCCCGTGGGCACGCACCCTGAGAGCGCCGGAAGGAGGGTGCAGCCCCACCCTCGGCCCTGCGGCCAGACTTCAGGACGTGACCGGAGCCGACGAACCGCCGACCGAGCCGCGCGGCCCATCGTCGCCGGATCCCGGCGCCGACGGCCGGCGCCGAGCGGCAGGTCCAGGGCGGCAGTACTTCGTGCCCGCGCCCGGCGGGACACCGGATCCCCCGCGGCCATCATCGGCGCCCCGACGGACAGCGCAGTGGGAGCCCCGTCCGGACCCCGCACCTCCACCCCGACAGCCGCCGGCGAGCCCTCCGGCATCGGGCACCCCTGCATCGGGCACCCCTGCATCCGGTCAGCGGTCCGACGCTCGGCGCTCGGCCGCAAGATCGCGACCGGCGGCGCCATCCGCGCCGACGCGCCCACCCGAGCGCGTCGCTCCCACCGGCATCCCACGCCGTCGGCGACGCTGGCTCAAGTGGGCGGCGATCGCCGTCCCGGTGCTGCTGCTGGTCGGCCTCGGGGTGCTGGTCGGCCGTGGGTTCGCGGCCTACCGCTCGATCGAGCGGATCGACCTGTCCGCCGTGCTCGATCCGGTGAACGGCGACACGGTCAACTACCTGCTGGTCGGCTCCGACTCCCGCGACGGGCTGGATCCCGACGTCGAGGTCGGCGGCAAGAGCACCGTGACCGGCAAGCGCTCCGACACGATCATCCTGCTGCGCGTCGGTCCGGACGGCACCCAGATGATGTCGATCCCACGCGACCTCTGGGTGACGAACGCGGCGACGGGCAAGGACGGCCGGATCAACGGCGCGTACAACCAGGGGCCGGCCAACCTGGTCGCGACGGTCAAGCAGAACCTCGACGTGCCGGTGCACCACTACATGGAGGTCGGCTTCGAGAGCTTCGTCGGCGTGGTCGACGCGCTCGGTGGCATCGAGATCGACTTCCCCCATCCGGCGTTCGACACGCACTCGGGCCTCTACGTCGACCAGCAGGGGCCGGTGACCCTCGATGGGCGACAGGCGCTGGCCTACGCCCGGTCCCGTCACTACACGGAGAAGGTCGACGGCGAGGAGGTCACCGACCCCACTGCTGACCTGGGTCGTCAGCAGCGGCAGCAGCAGTTCCTTCGCACCGCGCTGGGAGCGGTCGGTGCGTCCCGCAACCCGTTCGAGCTCGTAGGGGTCAGCGAGGCGCTCTCCGGCGGGCTGGTGCTCGACGACTCGATCGGCATGTTCGACCTGGTCGGGCTGGCCCGCAAGCTCAGCGGCTCCGAGCCCGAGACCGTGCTGCTGCCGACCAAGGGGGCGCGCAAGGGCGGTGCGGCGGTCCTGGTGCTGGAGCAGCCCGCAGCCGACGCGGTGCTCGCCGGCTTCCGCTGACCGCGCAACCCGGCCCGATAGGGTGCCCGGTCCGCGGCGCTCGAGCCGTGGCGCAGCGTCACCTCTCACATCCAGCAACAGGCCACACCAAGCAACAGGCCACATCCAGCAACCGGCCACATCCAGCAACAGGCCACATCCAGCAACAGGCCACACCCAGCAACAGGAGAGCTCCCAGCATGACCGAGTGCCCCGCCGCCGACGGTTCGTCGCCCCGCCAGACCAGCTTCGCTGCCGAGATGCCGATGTGCATCGACCCGGAGAAGAGCTACACGGCGGAGATCGTCACCAACCACGGCACGTTGACGGCGTTCCTCTACCCGCAGAAGGCACCCAGGACCGTCAACAACTTCGTCAGCCTGGCGCGCTACCACTACTACGACGGCCTGATCTTCCACCGGATCATCCGCGAGTTCATGATCCAGGGCGGCTGCCCCGAAGGCTCGGGCCGCGGGGGACCGGGCTACCGGTTCGCCGACGAGCTCCCCGAACCCGGCAAGTACGAGATCGGCTCGCTGGCCATGGCCAACGCCGGGCCGAACACCAACGGCAGCCAGTTCTTCATCGTCTCCGGAGCCCACGGTGTGACCCTGCCGCCCAACTACTCGCTGTTCGGCAAGCTGATCGACGGCTTCGACGTCCTGGCCGCCCTCGAGAAGGTGCCGACGGGCTCGGGCGACCGTCCGACCGACGACGTCGTGATCGAGCGCGTTTCCATCACCGAGAGCTGAGGTCGGCCGTCGTGGGTCGCAGGGGGGCAGCGATCGCGCTCGGTGCTGTCGCCGCCTCGGTGGCCGCCGCCGGCGTGGTTGCGGTGGCGCTGCGGCGCGACCCCGTCAGGGCGACCCGGCTGCGACGAACCGCCACCTTGGCGCGCGCCGGCGCCCGCACCGGCACGAGCTACGTGTCGATGCGCGCCCGGTCCGCCCTGGCCGACGAGGAGCGACGCCGGGAGCTGGCCGACGAGTACCAGCTGCGCAGCGCGGAGCAGGTGGCGGAGATGCTGGGCGGCATGAAGGGCGCGCTCATGAAGCTGGGTCAGATGGCCAGCTACCTGGACCAGGGCCTGCCCGAGCCGGTCCGAGAGGCGCTCGCCCAGCTCCAGCAGGACGCCCCGCCGATGGCCCCTGAGCTCGTCGACGAGGTCGTCGCCGCAGAGCTCGGTCGGCTCCCGGCCGAGGCGTTCGCCGAGTGGGACCCGGTGCCGCTCGCTGCCGCGTCGATCGGCCAGGTGCACCGAGCGGTCACCTGGGACGGTGCCGCGGTCGCGGTCAAGGTCCAGTACCCGGGGGTCGACCGGGCCATCGCTGCGGACCTGGAGAACACCGATCTGCTCTTCAACGTGCTCGGCATGCTGTTCCCGGGGATGGAGCCCGCTCCGATCGTCGCCGAGCTGCGCGAGCGGCTCGTCGAGGAGCTCGACTACCGGATCGAGGCGGACCACCAGCGGACCTTCGCCGAGCACTACGCCGGTCACCCGTTCATCCACGTGCCCGCGGTGTTCGACGAGCTGAGCACCGCCAGGGTGCTCACGACAGAGCTGGTCCAGGGGGCCCCGTTCGCCGAGGTGGTCCACTGGCCCGACGAGGAGCGCCAGCTCGCGGCGGAGTGCCTGTACCGGTTCGCGTTCGGCGGGATCTACCAGTTGCACGCCTTCAACGGCGACCCGCACCCGGGCAACTACCTGTTCCACCCCGGCGGCCGCATCACGTTCCTGGACTTCGGGCTGTGCAAGCGCTTCACCGAGGCCGAGGTCAAGGACTTCGAGGACATGATCACGGCGATGGTCATCGATCGCGACCTCGCCGCGTTCCGTCGGGTGATCGAACGCATCGGGTTGCTGTCACCGGACCTCGCGGTCTCCGACGAGGAGCTCGTGGCCTACTTCGGCCACTTCTACGAGTTCGTGATGGATGCCCGGGAGATGGAGATCACCCCGGAGTGGTCCTCGGACTCCGTCCGGCGGTTCTTCGACCTGTCCGGCCCGCACGCCGAGATCATGAAGGCAGCGAACCTGCCGCCGTCGATGGTGATCGTGCAGCGGATCAACATGGGGCTGTTCGCGTTGTTCGGCGACCTGCGGGCGCGGGCGAACTGGAGGGCGATCGCCGAGGAGCTGTGGACGTTCGTCGACGGGCCGCCGTCGACGCCGATGGGGGAGCGCATCGCCGAGTGGGAGCGGTCGCGTCGGACCGGCTGATGAACCCGCCAGACCCGAGGCGCAGGGTCGCGATCGCTACTCGACGATGCGGATCGGGTTGCCCAGGATCGCGGCCGACCACGTGGTCGCGTCCGTCACGCTGGCACCGACCGGGTATGCGGCCTTGATCTTGATCCAGCAGCCGGTGACCACCGCGGGGTTGCACGTGTAGTCGGCGGGGATCGGCACGTCGATCGTCAGAAGTCGACCGTTGAAGGACGAGCTCGACACGTTCGACAACGTGCACGTCGAGGGCGACACCGACAGCGAGCCCCCGTTGTCACGGCTGATGCTGCAGCCCGAGAACGCGGTCTTGCCGGTCATCGACGTGTAGTCGGCGGGCGGCAGGATCTGCAGCGTGCCGGGCTGGGACCCTTCCCCCATGTCGAAGAGGTTGATCCGCAGCGTCCTGCCCTTGTCGGCGGGCAGCACCCGCGCCATGAAGAAGCGCGTGTCGGCACCGCTGGCGTTGGCGTAGATCGGTAGGCGACCGAGCGCGTTCACCGTCACGTTGGTGCCGTCGACGCTGTTCAGCCCGGTCGTTCCGAACCCGGTGCGGAACGACATGTGGTTGTGGCCGGAGGTGGTGATCGACGAGTTGTAGGTCGTCGGGCTCGCCGCGGTGACGTTGGTGCGGACCTGGACGATGTACTTGCCGACGACCACGTTGGAGTTGCTGACGGTGCACATGGTCGCCCAGCGTCGGAACGACTCGCCGAAGGACACCACGCCGTCGTTCGGGTCGAGCCGGCCGGTGGTCGCGTGCATGAGCCTGTCGTAGATGGCGTTGGCGTTGCCCGGGTTGAAGCCGTCGACAGTCACCGGCGGGCAGCCCGGAACGGGCAGGTTGTCGGTGTTGTTCCACGGCGTGTTGTCGGGGAGCAGGAACCGGAACGTGGTGTTCACTGGGTTCGTGCCCGGGTGCATGTCACCCGAGCAGTACTTGACGGTGGCCCCGTTGTAGCGGGTGGTGGCGTCCGCTCCGTACTTGGGCACGAGGTTCGTCCGCTGTGCCGCACTCGGCATGTTCGTGCCACACGTCGTGCCGACGTTCACCCAGGGCGCGTCGAACACCTGGAAGATCAGGTCACCGGAGCCTTTCGACGTGACGTTGAGCGAGTAGAAGTACCCCTGCTCGGCGTACTCGGTGTTGGTGCTGCCCGAGCAGCCGTAGACCCCGCTGCCGCAGGTCCTGCTCTGGTAGCGGTCGCCCTGCTCCTTCGCCGTCGACGGTCCGCTGATGTTGACCCACATCTGGGTCCCGGGGTCGGTCCCGTCGGGGTCGTTGCCCAGCTTGTTCTGCGGTGAGCCCATCGGCACCGGGGCGACGTACTCACCGACCGCCTCCCGGGTCATCCGCAGCTTGTCCATGCCGATGAGGCCCAGGAAGAACGTGGGGACGTCGGTCGTGATCTTGACCCGCACCTGGTTCGGGTTCGCCTCCTGGCTGACCGCCACCGTGGTGTTGCGGACGCCCCCGAGGGGGTAGCCGTTCTTGGTGACCACCGACCGGGCCTCGGTCGTGGCGCCGGAGAGGTTGCCCGGCATGAACGCGGCCCCGGCAAGGGCTCCGGAGTCGGCGGCACGCTGGATCCGCTCGGCACGGAGGTACCAGTTCGACATGTCCACCGCGAAGCCAGCGAACAGCACCATCAGGAGCAGGGTGATCGCCAACCACACGATGGCGATGCCGCGCTCGCGTCGGTCGCGCTCGCTCCACCGCTTCGCCCACCGTCCCCGGCGCGAGGTCGCCTGTGCCGTCGTCATGCGCACTGGTCGGTCGGGACCGGTTCGATCCGCATGATCGTCTTGCCGTCGACGTAGTTGTAGGTGCCGATCAGCTTGGTCAGGTACGAGTGCCGGATCAGCACCCACACGCCGACGTTGCCCAACGGGTTCGCCACCGGGTTCGCGTTGCAGACGTTGAAGTCCGTGGCGGTCAGCGACCCGCTCTGGAAGGTCATCTTCTTGGTCGAGTCGTTCCACATGTAGCGGATGCACTTCGTGGCGCAGCCGCTCATGGAGTTCGTCTTGGCCGGGAAGCCGCCCACGGGTCGACCGTCGGTGTTGGTGGTGTCGACCGCGTAGACGACCATGCCGATCGGCGTCGCACTGGTGAGCGCCGTCAGGTCCGCGCTCACCGCCTTGGCGACGTCGTCGGCCGGCCCGGTGTTGGTCGCGTTGTGCAGGTTGCCGGTCGTCGGCCCGAACGTCGCCGCGGCGAGGCGGGCGCCGCTGCGGCTGGCGCCGGTGGCGGTCGTTCCCGTGGCGTACACGAGGCCGAACTCGATGATCCCCAGCAGGAAGACCATGAGCACCGGAAGGATGATCGCTGCCTCCACCATGGCCGCGCCGGACTCCGAGCGGTCGGGTCGGTGGCGGTAGACGCGTCCCAGGCGGGATCCCCGCCAACCCCTCGCGCTCCGCCCGCTCAGGGCGCTCCCGTGTTCCATCACACGTACCGTGTCGGCAGCGGAGCACGTGTACTTGAGCCAGACGGCCCCAGTTGGTGTGGGTCGATGTGCCCAGCGTGCGTCTCGGAGCCTCTCGTGCACCTTCGTCGCTGCCTGCAGCGCCGCCCGCGACGCCGCACCGCCCACGTTCGGCTCCCGCCGGGAAGCCCCGAGGTCTAGCGTGGATCCATGGCGACGACCACGGGGCAGGTCAGTGCGGGCGACACCGCGGTGCTCGAGGGCGCCGAGCCGGTGGACGACGAGACGACCGGCGGACCGTCGATCGAGACGTTCGACCCTCGGACCGCGACGTTGCTGGCGATCGTGCCCGACCAGTCGGCATCGGAGGTCCGTGCCGCTGTCGCCCGCGCCCGGGCGGCGGCGGGGCCGTGGTCGAACCTCACCTTCAAGGAGCGGGCCCGCCACCTGCTCGTCGTGCGGGACCGCCTGCTCGACCGTGCCGAGGAGCTCGTCGGCACCATCTGTGCCGAGACCGGCAAGCAGCCCGCGGAGGCGGTCACGACCGAGCTCCTGGCGGTGTGCGAGACCATCGACTGGTACGCCCGCAACGGCGAACGCATCCTCAAGCCCCAGCACGTCGGTCCGGGGACGATGGCGCACAAGTCGGCGTGGAAGCGCTACGAGCCGCTGGGTGTCGTCGGCGTGATCAGCCCCTGGAACTACCCGTTCACGCTGTCGATGACCCCGACGGTGACGGCGCTCTTTGCCGGCAACGCTGCCGTGCTGAAGCCGTCGGAGGTGACACCCACGGTCGGGTTGGCGATCGGCGAGCTGTTCGCCGACGACACGTGGGGCGACCTCGTGCAGGTGGTCACCGGCGGTGGCGCGACGGGTGAGGCGCTCGTGCGCTCCGGGGTCGACAAGGTGTGCTTCACCGGCTCGGTCCGAACCGGAAAGCGTGTCATGGCAGCCGCCGCCGACTCGCTCACCCCGGTGCTGCTCGAGCTGGGTGGCAAGGACCCGATGATCGTGTGCGACGACGCCGACCTGGTCCGGGCGGCCAAGGGTGCGGTGTGGGGCTCGATGCAGAACGCCGGCCAGACGTGCATGTCGGTCGAGCGGGTGTACGTGGAGCGTGGCGTCTACGACGAGTTCGTGGAGAAGGTGCTGGAGGAGGTCGCGTCGATCCGCCAGGGCGACGCCGGCCACGGTGACATCGGGTCCATGACCTTCGAACCCCAGGTCGCGGTGGTCGAGCGCCACCTCGCCGACGCGGTCGACAAGGGGGCGACGGTCCTGGTCGGCGGTCGACGAGTCGAGCGCGACGGGCTGTGGTTCCCGCCGACCGTGGTGGTCGACGTCGACCACTCCATGGACCTGATGACCGAAGAGACGTTCGGTCCGGTCCTGCCGATCATGGCCGTCGCGGATTCCGACGAGGCGTTGCGCCTGGCGAACGACTCAGCGTACGGGTTGAACAGCTCGGTGTGGACCGAGGACTCCGACCGGGGGGTGCAGCTGGCCAACCGCATGCAGGCAGGCAACGTGTGCATCAACGACTGCCTCGTCTCCTACGCCATCACCGGGCTGCCGTTCGGCGGCGTCAAGAGTTCGGGGATCGGTCGGGTCCACGGCTCGGAGGGGCTGCGGGAGATGTCGCAGGTCAAGTCGGTGATGGCGCCGCGGGTCAAGGTCCCTCGGGAGCTGTGGTGGTTCCCGGTGCCCCGTCACCTCGACCGGATCGCCATCGCCACGATGCGGGCGCGGTTCGGCTCCAGCGTGCGCACCAAGCTCGGTCGCTGACGAGCGGCTCGTCACGCCTGGGCGTCGCGCAGGGTGCGCACCACCAGGCGCGTGACCGCATCCACCGGCGGTGCGTCGCCACCGCTGAGCGGCTCGACGGTGCAGAACACCTCGGTCGTGGCGTCGCTGCGGCCCTGCAGGCTGAACAGCAGCGAGCTGGTCGGCGCCTCCACGAACTCGACGATGACCTCGAGCAGTCCGGCGGTGCGGTCGAGGTAGCTGATCTCGCCGAGCGCGTGAGCGGCGTCGACCAGGAGCATCAGCGTCTCCTCTGCCGGGGCGTGGATGGCGATCGAGTCGGCGTCGAGGGCGCTGACGACGATGCGCGGCCGATCCGACGTCGGGCCGGGTCGTGGTGACGTCGGTCCAGATCGTCGTGGTGGTCCGGCCCGGCCCTTCGGCGGATGGGCAGCCTTGCCGGACGGCACCCGCGATGCCGTGTCCGGCGGCTGGAGGTCGCCGGAGCGGATCGCGGTGCTGAGCACCCGGTACGCGAGGTTCAGCCGGGCCGTGCGGTCGGCGGCATCGGGACGGTTGCTGACGTCAGGGTGGGCGCGGCGGACGAGGCGCCGGTACCTCTCACGCACCGCGACCGTGTCCAGCGCGACATCCGCGCCGATGCCGAGGATCCTCCGCGCCTCGTCGGCGTTCACCTGGGCACGCTACCCCGCACACCGTCGCCCCGTCCCGGTCGATCTGCACTGTGAGCGCCCTCAGGACCACGCAAGGTGGTGGTCGTGAATGGAATTCGGGGGATCCGGGTAGGTCGTTGCCCCAGATGAGGCCGTCGTCGCCCCAGATCGAGCTGCTGTGCCGCCCGGTGGCGGCGATCACGACCGGTCGACGTCTTGACACGCGTCGTACCATGAGGGTCCCCCGAGCGGCGGCGGACTCACACTCGATCGTGTCGAACAGGTGTTCTGGTCGAACGCAGCGTCATGCGACATCGACTTCGGCACGGACAGCGGTCCGAGTTGAAGGCGTCGGCGCAGCGCGGTGCCACCAGGACGCCGCTCGATCGGTGTCGGACGACGTCAGGAGAAAGGTGCAACGTGGCGAAGCAGCGAGCAGAGCGTGACGAAGAAGACCTCGTTCGGCTCTACCTGAGCGAGATCGGTCAGTACCCGCTGCTGACCAAGGACGACGAGTCGCGCCTGGCGCAGGCCATGGAGAACGGCAAGGAGGCGGCGCTCGAGCTCGAGGCCAACGAGCGGAGCCTGTCGCCGGCACGCAAGCGTGAGCTGCGCAAGCTGGTCAAGGCCGGCGACGAGGCCGAGCGCTCCTTCGTGCAGTCGAACCTGCGCCTCGTCGTCTCGATCGCCAAGAAGTACCAGGCTTCGGGCATGCCCCTCCTGGACCTCATCCAGGAGGGCAACCTCGGCCTGATGCACGCCGTGGAGAAGTTCGACTGGCGCAAGGGCTTCAAGTTCTCCACCTACGCCACGTGGTGGATCCGCCAGGCGCTGACCCGCGGCATCGCCAACACCAACCGGACGATCCGGCTCCCGGTCCACGCCGGCGACAACCTCGCCCGGGTCCAGAAGGCGCGTGTGCGCCTCGAGACCTCCTTCGGTCGTCGGCCGACTGTCGCGGAGCTGGCTGCGGACCTCGACATGCCCGAGGACAAGGTCACCGAGATCCTGCGC
>JAPXRJ010000106.1:0-9752 GCA_033813615.1 Microthrixaceae bacterium
TGCACCGGATCGCCTCGATGTCGGAGCTGGTGCAGATCGTCGTGCTGGCCTCCGACGAGCGTCTCAGCCGCTGGGCGGACGGCCTCGCATCCGACGCCCGCCTGGTCCGTTGGTGACGGCCAGGCTGCCGGTGTGACCACCTCCATCGGCATCGACGTCGGGGGCACCAAGACCCTCGGCGTGCTGGTCGAGCGCGGGTCCGGCGGCATCTCGGTGCTCGACCGCGAGCAGCTGCCCTCCGACGCCGCCAGCCCGTCAGCCGTCGACGTGATCCTCCGAGTCGGCGGCACCCTGCTCGAGCGCAACGCCGGCCGCGACATCGAGGGGGTCGGGGTCGGGCTCGCAGGCTTCGTCGACCTCGACGGCGTGGTGCGCGCCGCGCCGAACTCGCCGGGGCTGATCGACCAGGACGTCCGAGGGCGGATCGAAGCGACCCTCGGCGTGACGGGTCTCGCGGACAACGACGCCAACTGCGTGGCGGTGGCTGCCCACCGGATCGTCGCGCCCGGAGCCCGCCACCTGGTGGCGGTCACGCTCGGCACCGGGATCGGCGGTGGTCTCATCGTCGACGGCGAGCTCGTTCGGGGAGCCCACGGGTTCGCCGGCGAACCGGGCCACATGGTCGTCGACCCGTCCGGGCCGCGGTGCCCGTGCGGGCAGCGCGGCTGTTGGGAGCGCTACGCGTCCGGCTCCGGCCTGGCGTGGCTCGCACGGCAGGCGGTGGCCCGGGGCGCTGCGTCCTCGGTGGCGGCGTCGGCCGAGGACCCCGGAGGTGTGAGCGGTGAGCTCGTCGCGGCCCTGCTGGCGGCGGGCGACGCGGGAGCCGCCGCGATCTTCGACGACTATGCCGGTTGGGTGGCGCTGGGCGTGGCCAACCTCATCAGCGTCCTCGACCCCGACGTCGTCGTGCTCGGTGGCGGGGTGATCGCCACGGGTGACGAGCTGCTGGTCCGGGTGCGTCGCATCGTGGCGGACCGCTTCCCGGCCGCGGGAGGTCGTCGCGACGTGGCGATCCTGGCCGCTCCCGGCGGACCCGAGGCCGGAGCCATCGGCGCCGCGCTGCTCGTGGCGGATCCGACCCGTCCGAGCTGACCGAGGCCGCGGCGGCGCCACTGACCGACGTCACGCAGATCGCGTGCCGGGCCGCGGAGGGCCGGGCGGTAGCGTGGCAGGACATGGAGTTCCGTCGGATCACCTCGCTGCCGCCGTACGTCTTCACGATCATCGACTCGCTGAAGGTGGCGGCGCGCCGCGACGGTGCCGACATCATCGACCTGGGATTCGGCAACCCCGACCTGCCGTCGCCGGCGATCGCCGTGGACAAGCTGTGCGAGGCAGCCCACAACGAGCGCAACCACCGCTACTCGGCGTCCCGGGGCCTCCCCAAGCTGCGTGAGGCGGCGTCGAACTACTACCGGCACCGCTTCGGCGTGGAGATCGATCCCGAGACCGAGGTGATCTCCACCATCGGCGCCAAGGAGGGCTTCAGCCACCTGATGTGGGTGCTGCTGGAGAAGGGCGACGTGGCGCTCGTCCCGTCGCCGAGCTATCCGATCCACATCTTCGGACCCCTGTTCGCCGGCGCCAACGTGAGGGAGATCCCGCTCGGCACCGGCGACGAGTTCTTCGGGAACATGGTCGAGCAGTGGGAGTACTCCTACCCGAAGCCGCGGGTGATCGTGCTGTCCTTCCCGCACAACCCGACGACGACGTGCGTCGACCTGGACTTCATGCAGCGGGTGGTCGACTTCGCCCGCGAGCACGATGTGCTGCTCGTGCACGACAACGCCTACGCGGACCTGGGCTTCGACGGCTACCGTCCGCCGTCGATCCTTCAGGCCGAAGGCGCCAAGGATGTGGCGGTCGAGTTGTACTCGATGACCAAGTCCTTCTCCATGGCCGGTTGGCGGATGGCGTTCCTCCTGGGCAACCCCGAGGTGGTCGCCGCACTCGCGAAGCTCAAGTCGTACCTGGACTACGGCACGTTCCAGCCGATCCAGATCGCGGCCACGGTCACGATCAACGAGGAGATGGACTTCCCCCGGGAGGTCAACGAGATCTACCAGTCCCGTCGCGACGCCCTGTGCAACGGGCTCTCCCGCATCGGCTGGGAGATCGATCCGCCGATGGGCACGATGTTCGCGTGGGCGCCGATCCCCGAGCCCTACCTGGAGATGGGCTCGGTCGAGTTCTGCTCCTACCTGGTCCGCGAGGCGCAGGTGGCGCTGTCGCCGGGCGTCGGCTTCGGTCCCGGCGGCGAGGGCCATGTGCGCTTCGCCCTGATCGAGAACGAGCAGCGCACCAACCAGGCGGTGCGCAACCTCAAGCGGGCGCTCACCAAGCTCGGCTGACTTGACCGTTCGGTCAAGTCGCTGGGCTAGCGTCGACGGACATGTCGTCGAGACGGCTCACACCGCGTGGTGCGGAACGGCGAGCCCAGCTGATCGCGTATGCCACGGAGCGCTTCGCCGCCGACGGCTACCACTCGACCTCGGTCGCGGACGTGGTGGACGGTCTCGGCGTCGGCAAGGGCGTCTTCTACTGGTACTTCTCATCCAAGGACGAGCTCTTCGTCGAGATCCTCCGCACCGCACAGAAGGACCTGCGGCGTTCGCAGATGCACGCGATCACCGACGAGCCCGACCCGGTCAAGCGACTGGAGATGGGCATCAGGGCCGGTGTGCTCTGGATGGCGGAGCACAACCAGCAGCGGAAGCTGTTCGAGTTCGCCCGGACCGAGCCCACCTTCGCCGGTGCGGTCATGGCCGGTCAACGGGTGCTCGTCGCCGATGCGGTCGCACACCTCAAGGACGCCATCGCCGAGGGCGAGATCCCCGACCGCGACCCCGAAGCCCTCGGCTGGGGCATCCTCGGCGTCTCGAACGTGATGACCCGCATCTTCATCGACGAGCGCCACACCGATCCCGACGAGGTGGCCGACATGGTCGTCGCCTTCTGCATGGAGGGCATCGGCGGCCACCGCTGAACAGCGGACCGGCCCGGGTCGTTTCACGCGCCCGTCACACCGCGGACACAGGACCTGTGTAGCTTGCCCGCCGTGGCCACCCTGGTACTCCGCGTATGGCTGCCCGATCGACCGGGCGCGCTCGGCGCCGTCGCGTCCCGCATCGGTGCGGTGCGCGGCGACGTCATCGGCATCGACATCATCGAGCGCGGCGCCGGCCGCGCCGTCGACGAGCTGGTGGTCGCACTGCCGGACGAGGGCCTGGTCGACCTGCTGCTGGCAGAGGTGCGCCACGTCGAGGGCGTGGACGTCGAGGACGTCCGGGTGCTCGACGGCCCGCCCGAGAACCCGACGGTCGTCGCGTTGGAGATGGCCGCAGCTCTGCGGCCCGGCGACGGAACCGAGGACCGGCTGCCGCTCGTCGTGGCCGGTGCACGCCAGCTGCTGCACGCAGACTGGGCGGCCGTGGTGGACCTCGCCGGCGGGGGAGTCGTGCTCTCCGACGGCGACGGGCTGCCCGGCGAGGGCTGGCTCACGGCCTTCGTGCACGGCGCGCTCACCGACGGCGGACCTGCGGACCTGCAGGAGCTCGCCGTCGCCCGCATCGGCAACGACGGCCCCGCGCTGGTCGTGGGCCGCGAGAGCGTCCCGCTGCGCGCCAGCGAGCATCAGGTCCTGACGCTGATCGCCCAGCTCGCCTAGCTCGGTTCGGCCCAGGCGAGGGACCGCTCCACGGCGCGACGCCACATGCGATGGGCCTCGTCGGCGGCGGCACGCTCCGCCTCGTCGGTGGTGGGCACGGCACGGGCGTCAGCCCGCCAGTTCGCAGCGAGCTCCTCGACGTCGGACCAGACGCCCGCCCCGAGTCCGGCGAGCAGCGCGGCGCCGAGCGCGGTCGTCTCGGCCACGGCGGATCGGGCGACCGGCACCTCGAGCTGGTCGGCCTGCACCTCCAGCAGCAGGTCCATCGCCGCGGCACCGCCGTCGACGCGCAACTCGCCGAGGTGGGTGCCTGTGGCCGAGGTCATGAGCTCGACGACGTCGCGGGTCTGGTACGCCATCGACTCGACGACGGCTCGCGCCAGGTGCGCTCGGGTCGTTCCCCGGGTGATGCCGACCACGGTGCCTCGTGCGTAGGGGTCCCAGTCGGGTGCGCCGAGGCCGGTGAATGCCGGCACCATGACCACGCCTCCCGTGTCGGGAACCGAGGCGGCGAGCGGGCCGACCTCGTCGGCGTGCTCGATGATCCCGAGGCCGTCACGCAGCCACTGCACCGCGGCGCCGGTGACGAAGATGGCACCTTCCATCGCGTAGTGGACGGTGGTACCGGTTCCGTCGCCTTGATCGCCCTGATCGCCCGGGTCGGATGCGGTGGTGCCCAGCACCCGGCTCGGCACCTCCCAGGCGACGGTCGTGAGGAGCCCGTCGGCAGGTTCGGGGCAGTCCGAACCGACGTTGAGGAGGATGAAGCTGCCGGTGCCGTAGGTGTTCTTGGCCATCCCCTGCCGCAGGCACGCCTGTCCGAACAGCGCAGCCTGCTGGTCGCCGGCGACCCCCGAGATCGGGATGTCGGCATCGACGGGCAGTCCCTCGGCGGTGCGGGCGAGCACGCCGCAGGACGGCACCACCGACGCCAGCGCGTCGATCGGCACGCCGAACAGGTCGCAGAGCTCCGGTGACCACGCGCCCCGACGGATGTCGTAGAGCATCGTCCGCGACGCGTTCGACGGGTCGGTCGCGTACGTCGTCCCGCCGGTCAGCTTCCAGATGAGCCAGGTGTCGATGGTGCCCAGGCGCAGGTCCTCGTCCACGGCCACGCCGCCGGCGGTCAGCAGCCACTCCATCTTCGAGGCAGAGAAGTAGGGGTCGAGGACCAGGCCGGTCAGCTCCCGGACACGAGCCAGGTGCCCGTCCGCTTCGAGCTGGCGGCAGCGGTCCGCCGTGCGGCGGTCCTGCCACACCAGCGCCCGGTGGCGTGCCAGCCCGCTCGAAGCGTCCCACGCGACGGTCGTCTCGCGCTGGTTCGTGATGCCGATGGCTTCGATGGCGTGGTCGCCCTGCGATCGCAGCTGTCCGACGGCCTCGTCCAGCACCGCGAGGGTGGTGTCCCAGATCTCCGACGGGTCGTGCTCGACGAGCCCAGGCGCCGGGAAGTGCTGGGTGAACTCCTGGTAGGCCCGCACGATCGGGGTGCCGTCGTCGTCGACGACGAAGGCCCTGATCCCCGTCGTCCCGGCATCGATCGCGAGCACCGCCACAGCGGCGGACAGTAGTCGTTCGACCCGGCCGGTCGGCGGGTCGTCGTCACGCACCTACGCTGTCGCCCGTGCGCATCGGAGTGTTGACGTCAGGCGGGGACTGCCCGGGGTTGAACGCCGTGATCCGCGCGATCGTCCGGAAGGTCGAGCGTGTGTACGACGGCACCGTGATCGGGTTCCGTGACGCGTGGAAGGGCGTGCTCGAGGACCGCTGGGAGCCGCTCGACGTGAGCCGCTGCCGAGGGATCCTGCCCCGTGGCGGCACGATCCTCGGGACGTCGCGCATCCAGCCGTACCAGTTCCCCGACGGCGTCGAGCAGGTCCGGGCCGCCGTCGCCCGCCATCAGCTCGACGGGTTCATCGTCATCGGAGGTGACGGCTCGCTCGGTGCCGCTCGCGACCTGTGCGACGACGGGGTCCGCTGCATCGGGGTGCCCAAGACGATCGACAACGACATCGCCGCGACCGAGATGACCTTCGGCTTCGACACCGCCGTGCACATCTGCACCGCGGCGATCGACCGGCTGCACACCACCGCGGAGGCCCACGACCGCGTGATGGTGGTCGAGGTGATGGGCCGCGGCACCGGTCACATCGCGGTGCGTGCCGGGATCGCAGGCGGTGCCACGATGACGTTGATCCCCGAGGTGCCGTTCGACATCGGAGAGGTGTGCGCCGCCCTCGAACGACGTCACGCGGGGATGTCCTACGCATCGATCGTGGTCGTGGCCGAGGGGGCGATGCCCGTCCCCGGCACGATGCCCGAACCCACCTACGAGGTGGACCGGTTCGGGCACCGCCGCCTGGGCGGCATCGCCCAGCAGCTCGCCGGGGAGATCGAGGGTCGCACCGGCATCGAGACGCGCGTGACGACGCTCGGCCACGTGCAGCGCGGCGGCACCCCGACGGCGTTCGACCGTGTGCTGGCCACCCGCTACGGCGTGGCCGCGTGCGATGCCGCAGCGGAAGGCGATTGGGGTCAGATGGTGGCGCTGCAGGCCGACCGGATCGTGCGGGTTCCGCTGGCGGAGGCCACCGGCGGCACCAAGTACGTGGACCTGGACCTCTACGACGAGGTCGCCCGTCCGTTCTTCGCCAGCTAGATCAGGTCGGAACGCACGTCGTCTCCAGCGTCGCGGTCCGCTCGGCGAGCCGCTCCCTGGTGTCGTCGTCGACCGTCGACTGCGTGGTGTTGGTCGGATCCGCGAGCAGCGACACGTAGTCGCAGGCGGTGACGGTCCCCGCATCGCCCCGAGTGGGTGTGGCGACCTGGACGGGTTCGCCGTCGACCTCGAAGCGGACGCGCTCGATGTTGGGGAACTCGGTCGCCGTCAACACGATCTGGGCGATCGCCTGCTGGCGGCTCGGGCCGACGACGTTGTCGAACTCCTCGGACATGTTGACGGTGAGCGTCCCTCCGTTGAGCTCCACGTCCTCGAGTCGGGCGTCCACGGGCACCGACGACGTGAGCCCCCGATGCTGCTCGTCGGTGTCCGACGACGGGTCGAACAGAGCGCCGAGGACCGTCGAGACCATGTGGTCGGGCAGCGACAGCGAGAGCGGGACCAGCTGGCCGTCGTCCAGCATCCAGAGCACGGCGGTGGATCCGCCGACCGTCGGCGTGGCGGGTTCGGTGGTGGTCGTGGTCGTGACGGCCAGGGCCCGGGGCTCGTCGTCAGCGGTGATGGCGCAGGACGTGGTCGCCACGAGCGCACAGGCGAAGGTCGCCGCGATCCGGACGGTCCGGCTCATCGCGGCTCTCCGGAGGAGATGGCCGTGTGCTCGCCGGTCAGGGTCAGCGCGCTCGCTGCCTCGGGCGTGGCCGCGGAGAGGTCCTCTTCGACCTCCTCCACCGGCAGCAGGGGCAGCTCGACCACGAACCGGGCGCCCTGTCCACCGTCCTCGCGGTCCTCGACCCACACGTCGCCGCCCTGGAGCCGTGCGTGCTCGGCGACGAGTGCGAGTCCCAGGCCGACGCCGACGTCGGTGCCGCGGCTGCCGCCCTGGTCGCCGCGGTTGAAGCGGTCGAAGATGCGCGACCGCTCGGAGTCGGGAACGCCCGCGCCGCGGTCTTCGACCGCGATGCGCAACGTAAGGTGCTCAGGAGGCACGCCGGCGGCGATCGCCTCGGCGTCGGGGGCGTGCTGCTCGACGAACACGCCGGTGGCGCCGTCGGCGTACTTGGCTGCGTTGTCGAGGTAGTTCGCCAGGATGCGGACGACCCGTCGCTTGTCGCACGCGAGCACCTGGCCCTCGAGCCGCGGGTCGGCAGTCACCGTGACCGAGCCATCGGTCAGGTTGGCGACCGTCGACCGCACCAGCGACACGATCGACACGCCGTCGAGCTCCAGGCGCACGGCGCCGGCGTCGAACCGCGAGATCTCGAGCAGGTCCTCGACCAGCTGCGTGAAGCGGCCGAGGTCCTTGCTGAGCAGGTCGAGCGCCTGCTGCGAGCGCTCGGGAAGCTGGTCCCGGCTGTTCGACAGCACCTGGATCGCTGCGTTGATCGTGGTGAGCGGGGAGCGCAGCTCGTGGCTGACGTCGCTGGCGAAGCGGGCGTCGCGGTCGATGCGCTCCTGCAGGCTCTCGACCATGGCGTTGAAGTTGGCGACGAGCGGGGCCAGGTCTGCGTCGTGGACGTACTCCGAGTAGTCGAGCCGGGTGTCGAGCTGGCCGAGGGCGACGGCCTCGGTCGCCTCGTTGATCCTCGTCAACGGCGCCAGCGTGTAGCGGCTCGCCCAGTAGCCGATCGCCCCGGCAGCCACCGTCGACAGCGCGGTGGCCATGAACAGGGTGAAGCCCAGCGTGCGGAGGCCGGCGTCGATGTCGTCCAGCCGGTAGATCTCGAAGTAGGACCCGCCGGTGTCCGACAGCGGCACACCGATGGCCACCACCGGCTCGCCCTCGGAGGTGAAGCGCATGATCCCGCTCTCGCCCGATTCGACGCGCTCGCGCAGCGGGCCGGGGATCGCGTCGACGCCGAGGCGGCTGTCGAGGCTGGCGGTGACGGTGCGCCCCTCGCTCGGGAGCACCACCGACGGCTTTCCGGCGTCGGGCAGCGACGACAGCACCGACTGGACGTCCTGGGTGCGCGCGCGACCGATGGCCCCCTCCACCGTGCGGGCGTTCGCGATCACGCGACGAGCGACGGAGGCCTCTCGCTGGTCGATCAGCGTCCGTCGGGTGACCGTCAGCGTGGTGACCGACACCGCGAGCGACGCGAGCAGCGTCACGAGCGCCACCGCGATGGCGATGCGGGCCCGGAGTCCGGGGTGGATGCCCCGACGCTGCCGGTCGTCGATCGCCTCCGGCTGTCGATCGGTCACGGCTGCAACTTGTAGCCGAGCCCGCGCACCGTGACCACGTGACGCGGGTTGGCGGGATCGGCCTCGACCTTCGTCCGCAGGCGACGCACGTGGACGTCGACGAGACGACCGTCGCCGAACACGCCGTGACCCCACACCTTCTCCAGGAGGTCCTCCCGGGAGAACACGGTGCCGGGGTGGTTCGCGAGCTCGACGAGCAGGCGGAACTCGGTCTTGGTCAGGTGCACCGGCTGGCCGTTGCTCGTCACCACGCCCTCTTGCGGCACGACCTCCAGGTCGCCGAAGCGCAGCTTCGGATTGCCGGGAGCGGTCGGCCGCGCCCGGCGGAGCAGCGCACGGATGCGGGCCGAGAGCTCCTTGGGGGCGAACGGCTTGGTGAGGTAGTCGTCTGCGCCCGCTTCGAGCCCGGCGACCACATCGTGGGTGTCGGCGCGTGCGGTGACCATGATGATCGGCACGTCGCTCAGCCGGCGCACCGACCGGCAGACCTCGAAGCCGTCGATGCCGGGCAGCATGATGTCGATCAGGACGACGTCGCTCGGTTCACGTGTGAAGGTGGCGATGGCGTCCTCGCCCGTCTCGGCCTCCTCGACGTGCCAGCCCTCGTCCTCGAGGGCCAGCTTCACCGAGGTGCGGATGCGTTCGTCGTCCTCGACGGTCAGGATGCGGGTGCCCACGACCGCCATTGTCCACCATCCGAAGGCGGTTCGGGTGACAGCCCGGCGCCGAGGTCATGGATCGAGCGCGGCGAGCAGCTCCACGAGGCGATCGAACAGGCCGGGGTGGGCGGCGAGGACAGATCCGGCTCGTACCTCGCCACCGTCGAGTCCGCCGACGCGAGCCCCCGCCTCACGTGCGATGAGCGCGCCCGCCGCGTAGTCCCACGTCGAGAGCCCGGCCTCGTAGTACGCGTCGACGCGCCCGGAGGCCACCGAGCAGAGATCGAGCGCAGCGGCACCCATCCGGCGTATGTCGCGCACCTTCGGGAGCATCTCTGCGACGACGCGGCCCTGTCGTCGGCGCTCGTCGGGCGAGTAGCTGAAGCCCGTGGCGACCAGCGCCCGCTCGAGCGGCGGGGGATCGGTCAGGACCAGCCTCCTCCCGTCGCAGAACGCGCCGCCGTCGAGCGTGGCGACGTAGGTGCGGTCGTGGGTGGGGTCCGCGACGACCCCGGCGACCACGGTGCCGTCGATCGCCGCGGCG
>JAPXRJ010000107.1:0-9741 GCA_033813615.1 Microthrixaceae bacterium
TCGACGGTGAGACGCCGTCGGATCCCGACAACCCGGTCGCGAGTCGGGGCCAGATCGTCGAGCTGGCCGCCGAGCGTGCCGGAACGGTCGAGGGCATCGGCCGGTGGTCCTACGACGGCACCGAGCTGCCGGTCGCCCCTGGCGAGCTGACCTCCGCGCAGATCACCACGCGCGACATCGACCGCGGGGCCTTCCCCCACTTCCTGCTCAAGGAGATCACCGACGCGCCGGCGTCGTTCCGCAAGACCCTGCGCGGCAAGCTCGTCGAGGCCGACGGCCGCTTCCGCGTCGAGCTGCCCGACGAGTCACTTCCATCGACGGTCCGCGACGACCTGGGCTCCGGTCGCATCCAGCGGTTGCTGGTCATCGGCCAGGGCACCGCCGCAGTCGCAGGCCAGAGCGCGGCCGAGCACCTCCGCGTGCTGCTCGCCGAGGCCGAGCTGCGGGTCGAGGCGCTGCCCGCCACCGAGCTGTCGGGCTTCCGTCTGCGGGCCGACATGTCCGACACGCTGGCGATCGCCATCAGCCAGTCGGGCACGACCACCGACACCAACCGCACCGTCGACCTGCTGCGTGGCCGTGGCGCCTCGGTCATCTCGATCGTCAACCGTCGCAACTCGGATCTGACCGACAAGTCCGACGGGGTGCTCTACACCTCCGACGGGCGCGACGTGGAGATGAGCGTGGCGTCGACCAAGGCGTTCTACGCACAGGTCGCCGCCGGTCTGCTGCTCGGCTACGCGATCGCCGAGCACGTGCCGGGCGGTCGCAGCGCCGCGCATGGCGAGGAGCAGGAGCTGTTGCGGGCGCTCGCTGCGATCCCGGCCGCGCTCGAGGCCACGCTGGCCACGCGACCGGCGATCGCCGAAGCGGCCCGGACCTTCGCCCCGTCGCGCCGCTACTGGGCGATCGTCGGCAACGGCCCCAACCAGATCGCCGCCCGGGAGTTGCGGATCAAGCTGTCGGAGCTCTGCTACAAGTCGATCGCGTGCGACGCCACCGAGGACAAGAAGCACATCGACCTGTCGGCTGAGCCGATGATCCTGGTGTGCGCCGCGGGCCTGGTCGGCTCGACGGCCGACGACGTCTCCAAGGAGGTGGCGATCTTCCGAGCGCACAAGGCGGCGCCGATCGTGATCGCCTCGGAGGGCGACCGGGCCTTCGGTGCCGCGCTGGCCGTGCTCGCCGTCCCCGACACCGACCCCCGACTCGGCTTCGTGCTGGCCACGATGGTCGGGCACCTGTTCGGCTACGAGGCGGCGCTGAGCATCGACGCCCAGGCCCGACCGCTGCGGGAGGTGCGCGCCGCGATCGACGGTGCGGTGAGCTCGCTCGGCGGCGACCCGCAGCAGCTGCGCGACGGTGAGGGTCTGCTGCGGCGGCTGCGGCCGGTGATCGCTCCGGCCGCCGCAACGTTCATGGACGACCTGCGGACCGGCTCCTACGACGGCCACCTGGAAGCGGGCACGGCGGTCCGCGTCGCCGGGCTGTTCCGCTACGCGCTCGGCATCTCGCCACTCGACGGCTACCAGGTCGAGTTCGGCAAGGTCGGCGCTCCGGGCGTGGTGCTCGAGGACCTCGTCGCCGGGCTCACCTCCGCGATCGAGGAGCTGACGCGGCCGGTCGACGCCATCAAGCACCAGGCCAAGACGGTGACGGTGGGCATCAGCCGCTCCGACGAGACGCTGCTGCAGGTGCCGCTGGTCGACGCGCTGCTGCAGGCCGGCACCCCCCGCGACCGCCTCACGTACTCCACGCTCCGGTCGCTCGGCGAGCTCGACCCCGCCGTGGTCGACGTCGTGGGCTCCACCCGCTACGCCGTCGAGAACGGCGAGGACCTGGATCGTGCGCAGCTGGTCGTCGTCGACCGCGCCGGCGTGTCGTCCGGACTCCCGTCCCGGGTCGATCGCGATCCTCGGCTGCGGGGCACCAAGGCGCTGGTCGCCCGTGAGCAGGAGCTGATGGTGGCCCGGGGTCGCTCCGACGGACGCATCGTGGTGATCGTGCCCGAGACCAAGGACGGCGTGACCACCGGGCTGCAGCTGCTGCACGTGGTGCTGCCCGACGCGCTGCCCGCTGCGACCGCCCGCGCGGTCCTGCAGGGCTACCGCCGTCGCTACCAGGCGCTCAAGGACGCGGTCACCGAGACCGAGGACGTGTTCCGCGACGACCTGCTCGCACTGCAGTCGGTCACCGATCTGCTCACCGTGCCGATCCTGGACCTGGCCGACCGCTGGCGGTCGTGAGCACCAGCGACGGCCCGCCGGTCCTCGGCGTGGGGACCGACGTGGTGCAGGTCGAGCGGCTCCGCACCGCGCTGGATCGCACGCCGGCGCTCGTGCACCGGCTGTTCACACCGGCGGAGCAGGCTGCCTGCAATCGGCAGAAGGATCCGTTGCCGCACCTGGCAGCCCGCTTCGCTGCCAAGGAGGCGGTGATGAAGTCGCTCGGGCGTGGGATGTCGTCGATGGGCTTCACCGACATCGAGGTGACGACCGATGCCGCCGGCGCTCCCGGCGTTCGACTGTCGGGCCGGGCCAGGCAGGTGGCCGACGGGCTCGGTGTGGCGAGCTGGCTCGTGTCGCTCAGCCACGACGGCGACATCGCCCACGCGATCGCACTCGCCCAGCGCTGACGGCTTCGCCGTGCCCGTCACCCCCCGAGGGCGGCGCGGCAGGTCGGGGCGCGTCGCGCGCAGGGGTCCGGCGCAAGGGGGTCGGGCGCAGGGGTCCGGGGCGCGGCAGGATGGGATCGTGCTCCCGGTGCTCACCCCGTCGCAGATGGCTGCCGTCGACGCCGCGGCGGCCGAGCGCGTCGACGTCCTGATCGCTCGAGCCGCGGGCGCCGTCGCCCGCGCCGCGGCCGACCTGATGGGCGGGACCTACGGCCGTCGTGTCGTCGTGGTCGCAGGGCCAGGCAACAACGGCAACGACGGTCGTGTGGCCGCCGAACTGCTCCGGCGACGCGGCGTCAGGGTGCTCGTGGTCGACGTCGCGGATGCTCCGGGCGTGCTCGGCCCGGCCGACCTGGTCATCGACGCCGCGTTCGGCACCGGCTTCAGGGGTACGTACTCGTTCCCCGACCCGAACGGGGCACCGGTGCTGGCCGTCGACATCCCGTCGGGCGTGTCGGGCTTGACCGGAGCGGTCTCGGGCACCCCGGCCCGCGCTGCGGCCACCGTGACCTTTGCCGCGCTCAAGCCCGGCCTCCTGCTGGGCGAGGGGCCGTCGTACTCGGGGCAGGTCACGGTGGCCGACATCGGCCTCGACGTCACCGACGGCGCTGTGGTCGGCTCCTCGACAGCGGGCCTCGTGACCGATGACGACGTGGTCGCATGGGTGCCGGCACGATCGGTGGACGACCACAAGTGGCGACACGCCGTGTGGGTCGTGGCGGGATCGCCGGGCATGACCGGTGCAGCGGTGCTCTGCTCGACCGCGGCGATGCGAGCCGGTGCCGGCTACGTGCGGCTGACCGTCCCGGGTGCCGGGTTCGCCGGGCCGGGTGCCGGGTTCGCCGGGCCGAGTCCCGGTGGGAGCGCGGTCGAGCACATCGAGCAGGGCTCGGGTGGCCCAACGCCGCCCACCGAGGCGGTCGTGGTGTCCGCTCCGCTCGACCGATGGGCGGGGGTCGTCGTCGACGGCGCGTCGCGGTTCGGATCGGTGGCGATCGGCCCCGGTCTGGGTCGAGCCGATGGCGTGGCCGAGCAGGTGCGCTCGGCGCTCGCCGGCGTTCCTCGCCCGGTCGTGCTCGATGGCGACGGGCTGTGGGCGATCGCGTCGTCGCCGCTCGACGCGCTGGCAGCGCGACCCCAGCACGAGGGCGAGGCGGCAGCGACGGTGATCACGCCGCACGACGGCGAGTACGAGATGCTCACCGGAGCCCCGCCCGGCGACGACCGCGTCGACGCGGCGCGCTCGCTGGCTGCCGACACCGGCGCGGTCGTGCTGCTCAAGGGGCCGACCACCGTCGTCGCCGATCCCAACGGCGACGTCGCACTGGTCCGGTCAGGTGACGAGCGGTTGGCGACCGCCGGCACCGGCGACGTGCTGACCGGGACGATCGCCGCAATGGTGGCCGCCGGGACCTCGCCGTTCCACGCCGCGGCAGCCGGTGCCCACCTGCACGGTCGAGCCGCGATGCTGGGTCCTGCTCACGGCCTCGTCGCGACGGACGTGGCCGCGCTGCTGCCCGCGGCCTGGGCGTCGCTCACCGACTGATGGGAGTCGACCAGATCGCAGCGCGCTGCATCAGGACCGGGCGCGACACGATCGGGTTCTCGGGTCGGATCCGGGTCGTGGAGCTCGGATTCTGACCCGAGAGTCGCCGTGGTGCTCCACCGCTCGGCGTCGGGTCGCGGTCGCGACGAGTCGGTAGCATCGGCTCGTCATGCCTCGTCACGCTGCGGTCCACGTCGACCTGGACGCCGTCGCCCACAACGTGGCCACCCTCGCCGGGCTCGTCGCACCGGCGGAGCTGTGCGTGGTGGTCAAGGCCGACGGCTACGGCCACGGCGCCGAGGACGTGGCCGCCACCGCGCTGGCGGCGGGCGCCGATCGGCTGGCCGTGGCGCTGGTCGAGGAGGGCCAGGAGCTGCGCGACGTGGGTTTCGACGCGCCGGTGCTCGTGCTGTCCCAGCCGCCGGCCGACGCGATGGCCGACGCGTTCGCCGCGACGTTGACCCCGACGGTCGACACCGCGGCAGGCATCGACGCCGCAGCGCGCGCGGCCGACGGTGCGGCCTGGCCGGTCCACCTCAAGGTCGACACCGGGATGCACCGCGTCGGCTGCACCCCCGCCGACGCGCTTGGCCTGGCCCGCCGCGTCCTCGACCGCGGGCTGGCGCTCGAGGGTGTCTTCACGCACCTCGCGGTGGCCGACGAGCCGGACCGACCGGAGACCGACGAGCAGCTCGCCTGCTTCGATCGGGTGCTGGCCTCGCTCGTCGCCGACGGCATCGATCCGGGCGTGCGCCACGCCGCCAACTCCGCCGGGCTGCTGCTGCACGACGCCGCACGCATGGACATGGTGCGCGTCGGGATCGCCACCTACGGCGTGGTGCCGTCGTCGGACCTGCACATCGACGTCGACATCCGCCCGGCGATGACGGTGACCGCCGAGGTGTCGCACGTTCGTTCCGTCGACGCCGGCGAGGGTGTGAGCTACGGGTTGCGACACCGCTTCGACCGCTCTGCCCGGCTGGCCGTCGTGCCCCTCGGCTATGCCGACGGTGTGCCCCGGCGGCTCGGCGAGCTGTCGGCCGAGGTGCTCATCGGCGGCGTCCGTCGTCCGATCCGCGGCGTGGTGACCATGGACCAGCTCGTCGTCGAGGTGACCGATGGCCCCGAGGTGGCCGTGGGCGACGAGGTCGTGCTCATCGGTCGCCAGGGTGATCAGGAGGTGACGGTCGATGAGTGGGCGAAGCTGCTCGGCACGATCTCCTACGAGATCCTCTGCGGGTTCGGTCCCCGGCTGCCGCGGCGTCACCTCCGGCGCGTCAGCCACGCTGCCGGCGATGCCGGGACCCGCAGTTAGGCTCGGAGGGTGCCCGCCGTCGACGTCATCGATCCCGCTCCCGTTGGGTTCGTCGAGCTGCGCGACGACGCGCTGGTGTGTCGCCGGTGCCGTCTGGCCGAAGGTCGGACCCAGGTGGTGTTCGGTGCGGGCGATCCCACCGCGGACCTCATGTTCGTGGGCGAGGGCCCGGGTGCCCAGGAGGACCTCCAGGGCCTGCCCTTCGTCGGCCGTTCGGGACAACTCCTCGACCGCCTGATGGCCGAGGAGATGGGCATCACCCGCGACGACTGCTACATCGCCAACGTGGTCAAGTGCCGACCGCCCGACAACCGCGATCCGTCGGCCGACGAGGTCAGCGCCTGCCGTCCGTGGCTCGAGACGCAGATCGACATGATCGGCCCGCGGGTCATCGTCACGCTCGGCAACTTCGCGTCCAAGCTCCTGGTCGACACCTCCGACGGCATCACCAAGGTCCGCGGCTCGGTGTACCCGTACCGCGCCCGGCCCGACGGTGTCGTGGTGCAGCTGGTGCCCACGTTCCATCCGGCCGCCGTCCTGCGCGGCGGCGCGGACCCGATGGCGAAGATGCGCTCGGATCTGGTTCGGGCCAAGCAGGCGTTGACGGCGGGTCCCGCTGGTGCCACTGGTCCGGCCGGACTCGCGGGTCCCACCGGCAGCGGAGCTGCGTCGTGAGCGACGGCGGCTCGGGACTGGTCCTGCGGTGCGACTCGGTGGACGACACCCGAGACCTGGCCGCCGCGCTGGCCGAGCTGGCGCGCCCGTCGGACCTGCTGGTCCTCGTCGGTGATCTGGGTGCCGGCAAGACGGCGTTCACGCAGGGCTTCGGCCGGGGCCTCGGCATCGACGAGCAGATCACCAGCCCGACCTTCGCGCTCGTCCGCAGCTACACGGGGCGACTCGACCTCTACCACCTCGACGTCTACCGACTGGAGCAGGTGGCCGAGGCGCTCGACCTGGGGCTCTCCGAACTGCTGGACGACGGGTCGGTGACGATCATCGAGTGGGGCGACGCGATCGCGCCGGTGCTGCCCCACGACTACCTGGAGGTCCACCTCCGGTTCCCCGACGACGATGAACCCGCCACGACGCCGTCGGATGCGTCGATGCCGGACTCGCGGGTTCCGGTCGACGGGTCGGCCGATGGGTCGGTCGACGGGTCGGCCGAGGTCGTGGTGGTGGAGCGACGTCGGGTGATCGAGCTGCGACCGATCGGGCCGCGCTGGTCGGCGCGGGTCCGGGCGCTCGGCGTCGCCGTCGCGCCGTGGGCCCTGCTCACGCCGCGGGCCGAAGCGGGCGATGCAGACGGAGAAGCGGGCGATGCAGACGGAGCAGACGGAGCTGCCGAAACCGGACGGGACGAGGAAGGCGAGGTCGGGTCGTGCTGATCCTGGGCATCGAGACCGCCACGGTGCAGGCCGGTTGTGCGATCGGCGGCCACGAGGGCGTCCTGGCCTCGGCGCAGTCCGCCAAGGGCAAGCGCCACGCCGAGAACCTGACGCCGGCGATCGAGTTCATCTGCTCGCAGGCCGACATCGACCTCGACGAGATCGGCCTGGTCGCCGTCGACGTCGGGCCCGGCCTGTTCACCGGCCTGCGGGTGGGGGTGGCCACGGCCAAGGCCATCGCGTTCGGCCTGCGGGTGCCGATGATCGCCGTGTCGAGCCTCGACCTGCTCGCCTTCCCGGTGCGCTTCAGCAACCGCCTGATCGTCACCGCCATCGACGCCCGGCGTGGCGAGCTGTACTACGCCTTCTACCGGCAGGTCCCCGGCGGTGTGCAGCGGCTCGGCGACCACCTGCTCGGCTCGCCCGACGACCTCGCCTCCCAGCTGCTCGCCAGCTCTGACGAGGTGCTGCTGGTCGGCGACGGCGCCGTCCGCTACCGCGAGGCGTTCGAGGGCCTGGCCAAGGTGGAGCTGGTCGACCGCGACCAGAGCCACCCGTCCGCCGAGTCGCTGGTGCAGCTCGCCCACGCGCGTGCGCTGCGAGAGGAGTTCGAGCGCCCCGACGAGATCGAGCCGATCTACCTGCGTCGGCCCGACGCGGAGATCAACTGGGCGGTCCGCGATGGCCGTTGACGCGACCGAGCTCGAGCACGCGGTCAGTGACGGCGTCGTCGTCGTCCCGATGCGTCGCCGCCACCTGCGCGGCGTGGTCGACATCGAGGCGCGGACCAACCACCGTCCCTGGTCGCTGTCGCTGTTCCAGGGCGAGCTGCGCCAGCCGACGTCGCGCCGCTACGTGGTCGCGCTCGACGGCTACCGCGTGGCCGGCTTCGCCGGGCTCATGCTCACCGGGTTCGAAGGCCACATCACCAACGTGGCGGTCGACCCCGACCGCCGTCGTCGCCACATCGCCACGAGGATGCTCCTGGTGCTGTTCCGGGCGGCGATCGCGCTGGGCGTCGAGGACCTCACGTTGGAGGTGCGGGCCACCAACAGCGCGGCTCAGGAGCTGTACCGACGCTTCGGCTTCGCTCCCGGCGGCGTTCGGCCGAACTACTACAGCGACATCAAGGAGGACGCGCTGATCATGTGGGCTCACGGCATCGGCACCGACGACGGACGCGCCCGACTCGATCGCTTGACCGCGTCGCTGCCGGTCGCGCTGGATGAGCTGGTGGTGGACCATGCCGGCTGACGCTCCCTCGGAGCGGCTCGTGGGCGGCGTCGCCGCCGGCTCCGACGCGCTGGTGCTCGGCATCGAGACGAGCTGCGACGAGACCGCGGCAGCCTGCGTCCGCGGTGGCACCGACGTCTTGTCGTCGGTGGTCAGCTCCCAGGTCGACCTCCACGCCAAGTACGGCGGGGTGGTGCCCGAGATCGCCAGCCGGGCCCACAACGAGCTGATCATCCCGGTCGTGGCCCGGGCGATGGTCGAAGCCGGGGTCGACGGTCGGCGCATCGACGCCGTCGCCGCGACCACCGGCCCGGGGCTCATCGGCGCGCTGCTGGTCGGCGTGTCCGCGGCCAAGGCGCTGGCCCTCACGTGGGGCGTGCCGTTCGTGTCGGTCAACCACCTGGAGGCGCACCTGTACGCGGCGTTGCTCGAGGATCCGCACCTGGAGCTGCCGATGGTGGTGCTGCTGGTGTCGGGCGGCCACACGATGCTCGTGCTCATGGAGGACCACGGCCGCTACCGCATCCTCGGCCAGACGCTCGACGATGCCGCCGGCGAGGCGTTCGACAAGGTGGCCCGGTTCCTGGGTCTGGGCTACCCGGGTGGACCCGCGATCGACCGGGAGGCCATGGACGGCGATCCGACCGTCATCCGGTTCCCCCGCTCGATGATCGACGACGGCCTCGACTTCTCCTTCAGCGGCCTGAAGACCGCGGTGGTCAACTACGTGCGCTCGCACCCCGACGTGTCGACACCCGACGTGGCGGCGTGCTTCCAGACGGCCGTCGTCGATGTGCTGGTGGCCAAGGCCCGTCGCGCTGCTCGGGAGACCGGGGCCGCCGCGTTGGCGATCGGTGGCGGAGTGGCCGCCAACTCGCTGCTGCGCGAGCAGTTCCTGACGGCGTGCACCGACGACGGCCTCCACGCGTTCCTGCCCAGCCGGGCCATGTGCACCGACAACGCGGCGATGATCGCATCGGCCGGCTGGTACCGGTTGCGCGACGAGGGGCCGTCGCCCTTGAGCACCGGCGCGGACCCGAACCTGCGGCTGGTCAGCCATCGCTGACGGGCCGACCGTCGGTCACCGGAACGGGGGTTCGGTCCTTGTAGGGGTTCGTTTGGTGAAGGGGGTTTGCGTGGTGAGCGGGTTTGCGTGGTGAGCGGGTTCGCGTGGTGAGCGGATTCGTGTGGTGAGCGCCGTCGCCGCGGCGGACGAGTGGGCCGGCCGCCTCGAGCAGCAGGCCCACGCGTGCGCCACGTTGGGCTCGGTGCTGTGGGCGCGGTTGCTGCGGATCGTCGCGGTCGACGTCGCGGTCGGAGGGCCGTCGTGGGACGTGGTCGAGCGTCGGGCCGAGCTCCGCTACGGCCAGGCCGGACCGCTGCGGTTGGTCGGCACCGCGCACCGCCTGGCGCTGGCCGGTGACGCTCCCGAGTGGGCCGCGCTGCTGCCGAGCTGCGGCGGCTCGGCCCCCGCCGCCCCCGCCGCCCCCGCCGATGCCGAGTTGCGAACGGCGTGGCTGGCGCTCGTCGCCGAGCACGGCGACGCGCTCGTCGCCGGATTGGACCGCGAAGTTCAGACGAACGA
>JAPXRJ010000108.1:0-9660 GCA_033813615.1 Microthrixaceae bacterium
CCGTCGCGGTGGTGGTCGGTCCGGTCCCCGTCGTGGTCCTGTACGTGGGGCCGTACCTGGTCGTCAACGCATGGCTCGTGGCCTACACCTGGCTGCAGCACACCGACACCGACATCCCGCACTACGGAGACGCGGAGTGGTCGTGGCTCCGCGGTGCTTTCCAGACCGTCGACCGTCCTTACGGCCGCCTGTTCGACCTGTTGCACCACCGCATCGGCAGCACCCACGTCGCTCACCACATCGACCATCGCATCCCCCACTACCGCGCGGCCGAGGCCACAGAGGCCATCCGATCGGCGTTCGGCGAGTGGTACCGCTTCGACCCCACACCGGTTCCCCTGGCGCTGTGGCGGGTGGGCCGCGACTGCGTCGCCGTGTCTGACTCAGAGGACGGCTGGCGCTTCTAGCCCGATTCTGTGTGCACCCAGTTGCTCTCCACGCAACTCCCTACACACAGAGCGAGGCGGAACCCCAACTGGCCATCTCGTTCACGGCCTCCTCGTCGACGATCTCCGACAGGCCCTCGTAGCGCGCGGATCGATGCTTGTGGTCAGTGCCATTGTGGCCTCCAGTACCTGCGTTGCGCACGGGGACGGCGACGATCACCGCCACGGAGGGGAAGGTCCAACACCCTACGAACCGGCTCGGACACTCCGTGCAGCGGGCGTCGCCCCGACCTGGAGGAGCATCGTCAGCTGGTCGAAGAACAACCGCTCCGACTCCAGCAGGCCGTCCTCGAAACGCATCAGGAACGTGAACGGAAGGCGGATCGGCAGACCGGTCTCGGTCACGACGATGCCGCCGGGCAGGCTCAGCAGTCCAGTGTGGGTGCCGGTCACCGTCGCCTCCACCAGCACACGACCGTCGGAGAGGGTGCTCACCCGCTCCACGCCGAAGTGCGTGTCGGGGAACGCGGTGAGCAGCTCGATCTCCCGGAGCGCGGCCTGGTCCAGGTCGAGCTCGCCCTCGGGCCACTCTGCCCGGTACGACGGGGCGAGCCGGGCGATCACGTCGTCGAGTCGGCGCTCGTTGAGCGCGTCGATGATGGCGATCGCGAGCATCTCGTCGGTCGGTGTCGTGTCGTCGGTCGGTGTCGTGTCGTCGGTCGGTATCGTGTCGTCGGTCGGTGTCGTGTCATCGGTCGGTGTCAGTTCGTCGGTCATCGACCCAGCGTGCGGTGCGCCGGACGCCACAACCTCCCCCACCTGGGGGGCGGTCCGTTCCGTCGTGGGCGCGGCGCCGCGCAGGCTGAAACACGTGCCGCATCGTCGCTCCAGCCATCTCCCGACGCCGTTCGTGCACCTGGGCGGCGGGATCGGCCCGACGTGTGCAAGGGTCATCGATCGTGCGTCACCGATCGTTCACCTTCCGTTCGCCGCTCGCTCAGCTCGCCATCGCGCTCGCCATCGCGCTCGGCCTGAGCGCCTGCAGCGGTGGCACCGACGATTCGTCGGGCTCGAGCGCCGCTGGATCAAGGGACGCCGCAGCGACGACCGAGGCGGTCCGTTCGGGTGAGTTCACGCTGCTCACCTACAACGTGGCCGGACTTCCCGAGCCGTTGTCGAGCTCGGAGCCCTCGACGAACACGCCCCTCATCGGTCCGCTGCTCAACAGCTACGACCTGGTCCTGCTGCAGGAGACGTGGAAGACGCCGGATCCCAACCCGTTGGCACCGCTGCGCGCCTACCACGAAGAGCTCGAGGCGACGGTCGACTTCCCGCACCGCTCAGCTTCCGCTCCGCTGCCGCTGGGGTCGGACCCGACCCGGCCAGATGCGCTCCTCTCCGATGGGCTCAACCTGTTCTCCCGCTTCCCGTTCGGCGATGTCACTCGCGTGTCGTGGACGGGGTGCTTCGGCGGGATGGACACCTCCGACGGCGGCGCCGGCGACTGCCTGGCCACCAAGGGCTTCAGCGTGACCACCACGCAGTTGGACGACGGTGTGCAGGTCGACGTCTACGACCTCCACGGCGAGGCCGGTGCTTCGGCCCGCGACCAGGAGCTGCAGGCCGCCGACTACGACCAGCTCGCCACGTTCATCGACGAGCACTCGGCCGGACGGGCGGTGCTGCTCGCTGGGGACACCAACCTCCACACCGACGTCACCACCGATCCGGACCACCCCGAAGGAGCCGGCGACCTGGCGATCTGGGAGCGGTTCCTGGAGCGAACCGGATTGGTCGACGTCTGTGAGCCGCTGGAGTGCGACGACGCCGATCGCATCGACAAGGTCGCGTTCCGCAGCGACGGAGGCATCGAGCTCGAGCCGATCAGCCGCTCGTGGGAGACAGCGACCTTCGTGCGCGCCGACGGTCAGCCGCTGAGCGACCACGACCCGTTGGCCGTCCGGTTCCGCTGGTCCGCCGCTGTCTGAACGCCGCTGTCTGAACGCCGCTGACGGAACGCCGCCGACGCTCCCCGTCGCCTGCCCGTCGCACTCTGGAAGACTGCACGGATGATCGACCACCTCGGCATCCAGTGCACCGACGTCACCGCCAGCGCGGCGTTCTACGACGCCGTCCTGGAGCCACTCGGAGCCCGGCGGCTGATGGAGCCGGTCCCCGGCATCGTCGGCTACGGCGTCACCAAGCCCGACTTCTGGCTCGGCCCGCTGTCGGACGACCACACGGGCTGGCGCGAGGACCACATCGCCTTCACCGCAGCAGACCGGGCGGCGGTGCGGGCCTTCTTCGACGCTGCGGTGGCGACCGGCGCCGAGGTCCTCCACGAGCCGAAGGAGTGGCCGATCTACCACCCCGGCTACTACGGGGCGTTCGTCCGCGATCCCGACGGCAACAACGTCGAGGCCGTCTGCCACGTCCCGGAGTAGGCGCGGCGTCGACGAGCACGGCGCGGTCGCGGCCACGATCGGGATGTGCCCCGCTCAGTCGGCGTCGACACCGGCGAGCATCTCGGCCAGGTCGTCCGAACCGATCGACGCCGGCTCGGTCTGCTCGACGAACTCCAGCAGCAGACGGGCGAAGGTGGCCGGGTCCTCGCAGTAGGGGTAGTGGCCGCAACCGGACATCACCTCGAGGCGACTGCCCGGCATGAGCTCGTTGGCGGCGGCTCCGTGCTCGACCGGGATGATCGGATCGTCGCTGCCCCACACCAGCAGCGTCGGGACCCTCTCGGTCAGGTAGGTCCGGTCGAGTGCGCTGACGCGCTGGCCCTGGTGGTCGATCACCGACTTGAGCGTGTGCAGGAACGCGGTCCTGGTCGTCGGGTCGATCAGCGACGTGTAGGAACGCCAGATCTCCTGGGTCACCGGCGCGGGGCGCAGCCCGATGCGCCCCGCGAGCCCGGCGAAGAACTCGACCGAGGTCTGCACGAAGGGCTGGAACGCCACCGGAAGGACGTACTCGACGCCGGGCACCGTCAGCACCTTGAGCAGAGCCATCACCTCCTGGCCCAATCCACCGGCGCAGACCAGGCCCAGCCGCTCGACGCGCTCGGGGTGCTGGTACGCGAACTGCATGGCGATGCCACCACCGAGCGACGTGCCGACGACCGTCGCCCGGTCGTGGCCGAGCGTGACCAGCAGGTCCCGGAGGAACGCCGCGTACGCGCCCAGCGAGTAGTCACCACGGGGCTTGTCGGAGCGGCCGTGGCCGGGCAGGTCGGGCGCGACGTAGGTCACGTGCGGCGCGAGCAGGTCGAGCACCGGCACCCACGACGATGAGCTGGCCGCCATGCCGTGGATGAGCAGCACGACGGGACCGTCGCCTCCCGTGCGGTACGACACCTCGTGCCCGTGGACCTTGACCGTCTGCCGTTCCATCCCACCTCCGGATCGCTCGCTCCCGGACGCGACGGTACCCAGTCCTGTCCGCCGCGGGACGGCATCCGAGCCGGGTCGGCCCGTCAGTTCACCCCGATGTGCCGGGCCTGCTCGGGCTGGAGGACGTGTCCGCCTCCATCGATGGGAGCGAGATGTCAGCCCTTCGGCGCCTGGCGGAACGGTGGCTCGTCGAATCCGGCCCGATCACCGGGAACGGGCAGTGCCGGCGTCGGCACCGGGTGGTGCACCGGCGGGGCCTGGTCGACGGGAACCACGGTCGCGTCGCCGGGCGGCAGCGTGCAGTCGAGGCCGCAAGACGGGTCCGAGGACACGGTCGATCCCGGGCCGGCCACGTGCTCACCCGCGACCGCCGACGACGATTCGGTCGACTCCGGGACAGCGTCGGAGGATCCCTCGTCGCTCGACGAAGCGTCGACCGGTACCAGCGGGGCACGAGCGACGTCACCGGGGAAGGGTGCGGGTCCATCGTGGCCGATGGCGACGGTCGTGGCGGCGAGCACACCCAGCAGAACCGCCGCGGTCAGCGCCGCGAAGCGTGCCGGAGTGGAGACCCTCCGGCGGCGCGGTCCAACCACGGGCTCAGCCCCCGCCGACGCAGTCGACGGCCTTCTGGGCCCCCAGGCTGGCGCGAGATGCGGTGGGATCCGCCGAGTCGTCCAGAGGGGCGCCGGTCGCCGCCGCCGATCCCTCGTCCAACGCCTGCCACTCGCCGTCGGCGACGCGGACGACCACGACCGGGTCGGCAACGCCGTCCACGCGGAGCGCCACGAAGGTGAGCAGGCCTTGGGTGACACTGGACGTGGCCGTCACAGCTGTCGCCGGGTCGGCCAGCAGGCCGGCGGCGTCGCCGAAGGGCGCGCAGTCGGGCAGCGGGCCCGCCGTCCCCGATCCCGCCGTCCCCGATCCCGACGGTGTGGGGTTCGAGGGTGAGGGGCTCGACGGTGTGGGACCTGACCCCACGGTCGTCGACGACGCAGTGCTCGATGCCGCGGTGGCGCTGTCGTCCTCGGAACCGCTGCACCCCGACACCGCGAGGACCACCGCAAGGCACAGGGTTGCCGCCGTCCCCCACGCGGGTGACCGACCGCGCCAGGTCCGCAGGCCATCCACCACGACCTCAGGCCGCCTGGAACTCGGCGATCAGCTCGCCCTTCAGCGTGGCGACGATTCGGTCCGAGGCCTTGCCGTCGCCGTACGGGTTCACCGACCGGGCCATCTGGGCGTGCGCGTCGTCGTCGGTCAACAGCGTCGTGGCCTGCTCGATGATCGCATCGCGGTTGCACCCGACCAGGCGGACCGTCCCAGCCTCGACCGCCTCGGGTCGCTCCGTCACGTCACGCAGCACCAGGACCGGCTTGCCCAGCGACGGCGCCTCCTCTTGGATGCCGCCGGAGTCGGTGATCACCAGTCGACTGCGTTCCATCACGTGCACCAAGCGGCGGTAGTCGAGCGGTTCCGTGAGCGTCACGTTGTCGATGGGACCGAACTTCTCGTACGCCGCTGTCGCGACCGCCGGGTTGGGGTGCACCGGGTAGACGAGCTGGATCCGATCCCGATGGGTGGATGCGAGCTCGGCCAGAGCCGAGAACGCCTCGTCCATCGGTGCACCGAAGTTCTCTCGGCGGTGCGCCGTCAGGAGCACGACGTCGCGATCGTCGAGATGGGCGATCGGATCGTTCGGGTCGAGCTCCACCGGGAGATCTGCGACGTGCAGCAGCGCGTCGATGACCGTGTTGCCGGTGACGACGACGCTGTCACCGGCATGGCCCTCGTGCAGCAGGTTGGCCGCGGATCCGGCGGTGGGAGCGAAGTGGTGGTCCGCACAACTCGCCACCACCAGTCGATTGAGCTCCTCGGGGAACGGTTCACGCTTGTTCCACGTGCGCAGTCCGGCCTCCACGTGGCCGACGGTCAAGCCGCCGTAGGCCGCACCCAGACCGGCGGCCATCGCCGTGGTGGTGTCGCCTTGGACCAGCACGACGTCAGGCTGGACGTCGTCGAGAACCGGACGGAGTCCGTCCAGCACCCGACCCAGCACCTCCGTCGGGGACTGCCCGACGGACATGACGTCGAGGTCGACGTCGGGGGTGATGGTGAACAGCGACAGCACCTGGTCGAGCATCGCCCGGTGCTGTCCGGTGACGCAGACGCTCGACGTGACGCCATCGGCACGTTCGAGCGCCTGGATCACCGGCGCCATCTTGATGGCCTCTGGCCGAGTGCCGAAGACCGACAGGACCTTCATGGGGTCGTCCTATCTGCGTGTGCTCCGGATCCGGTCAGACCGAGCCCGGGGCCACCCACGTGTAGGCACCGAGGGAGTTCACGCCCTCGACCAGCTGCTGCAGCGGCTCCAGCCCGTAGTACGGGTGGTAGAAGTAGCTTGCGAAGCCGTCGCGGACCGTGAGGTTCAACCTGGCCCGCTCGACCAGGTCCGGCACCAGGACAGCTGGGTGGTTGTTGAACGCCTCCGGCTCGTAGTTGCCGGCGTTCTCCGGAATCACCTTGGTGCCGTAGACGTCGACCACGTCGTAGGGGAAGAACTGACCGATGTGCTTGGAGTAGTCGATCGTCTTCTTCTGGAGGTAGCCCGGGAAGTACAGGCGACGGTCGTAGCCCTTGCCGAACAGGTCCTGGACCGCCTTGTAGTCCTGCGCTCCTCCGGCGTAGTGCGGGAACTCCCAGATCTTCGGAGCCGAGATGCCGACCAGAGCGAAGTCCAGGCGGCCCAACGTGATGAGCGACACCGCACGCAAGTAGGAGTTCACCGAGATCGGACCGTCGTAGATCACCGAGTCGTTGGCGTCCACGTGAGCCCGGTAGAACTCGAAGTCGTCGCCGCTGACGCCGTTGTACGGGTTGTTGAGCTTGCCGTACTGGTGGGTGCGACCGTGCTGGATGATCGTGCCGCCCTTGGTCTGCATGTACTTGAGGGCCGCGACCACCTGCGGGCGTTGCCGCAGCGAGATCGTCTCCGGCTGGCCCTCGTTGTAGGTGCCGTTGGGGTCGACGTAGACGGAGTACGTGGCGACCGAGAACGGGACCTGCTTGCTGTACAGGTAGTCGGCGATCTGCCGCAGCTGTGCCGGATCGGAGTTCGGCCCCACGTCCTCGAGGCGGATCATCGCCCGGTGTCGCTCCGCCGTCTGCGGAGCGAGCACGTCGAACAGGATGTCGGCCCATGCCAGGTAGCGGTCGCTCTCGCTCATGTACGAGTACGGGTTCTCGCCCAGGTACGTGAAGTTGCCGGCGCGGATCGCCCACGGGAGCGTGGTGCCGTCGTCGCGCACGGCATCGGCCAGCACCGTGACCTTGGCCGGGTCGATCGAGAAGTAGGACATGATGCCGCCGAGGTTGAGCGGCGAGCGTCGAAGATCCGTGCCCTTGTAGCTGACCTTCGAGATCGGACTCGTGTCGAACGACGCCCACATCCAGCCCTCGTCGGCCAGGAACGTCGGCGACGAGGCCGTCAGCTGCCAGATGTTGCTGTAGATCCACACCACCGGCTTCGTCGTGGCCAGGCTGTCGGCCAAGAACGAGGCGGGCAGCGGCTCGTCGTAGGTCGAGCCGATGTAGATCGTGGCGCTGTACTTGGCCATGTCACCCGCCACGTACTTGGACACGGGCTTGGCGGTCGCCTTGCCGAAGTGCCCCACCAGGTTCGCGGTGAGCATGGCGTACTGCTCGCCCATGAAACCCCACTGTCCCGTGGTGTCGTAGAGCACCAGCGCAGTCACGCTCGGGGCCGGAGCGGCCGATGCCGCCGGCGCGGTCGCGGTCCCCAGACCGATGCTCACCAGCCCTACCAGGACCACCGCGAGCACTGTCGTCCGCAGCTTCTTCATCACCCTCTCCTGTTCTGTGTCGATCCCTGTGCGCCGCATGGCGCTCCCTCCGTCGTCGGTCTCTGAGCCGTTGTCGATGTGTGCGATCTCGGGCACCGCACCGCCCGGGACCTCATGCAGCCTGCTCGGCGTGCACGACGTCCACGTGCGCGATCTGGGGGTGCACGACCTCTGAACCCACGACGTCTGAACCCACGACGTCGTGCCACAGCGGCGTGGCCGCGGTGACCGGTGCCTCGTCGCCTGTGCCGACGGTCCGGGCGGTCTTGGCCCAGGACGTGGCCCCCACCAGTTGGCGATACACCGCCCGCCAACCGGCGAGCCACCACATGTAGGTGTAGAGCACGTAGAGGTGGCTGAAGCCCATCGCCTTGGCAACCGAGAGGTCGGGCTCGGTGCGGAGATAGGCGAAGGTCGCGAGTGGCACGAGCCCGAACGCGAACAGGTACACGAACGCCGGTGTCAGGCCACTCGTGAACGTCGTGAACGTCTGCGTCGGCGACGTCAAGGCCCACCAGCCGATCATCGCCAGGAACCAGAGCGACACGGTCTGGAACAGCAGCATCGCCACCGAGTTCAGGAGGTGGAAGCAGAGGTCGAACTTGGCGATGGGCCGCAGGTCGGATCGCAGCACGGGCAGCACCATCCGCAGGCACTGAAGGTGGCCCTGGAACCAGCGAGACCGCTGGCGGACGAGTGGGCGCCACGATGTCACGCCCTGCTGGCTGACCCACGCGGACGGAACGAAGTCGTTGCGGTGTCCCCGGAGCAAGAGGTTGATGCCGAGCTCGAGGTCCTCGGTGAGGCAGTCGGTCCAAGGCGAGTCGCCCAGGTCCATCAGCGACGAGAGCCGCGTGAACTGGCCGTTGCCGCCGAGGCCGCTCGAACCGAGACGGGCGCGAGCACGCTGGAACACCTCGGTGAAGGTCGCGAACTCGTAGTCCTGCAGTCGGGCGAGCGTGGCGTCGGGCGCGTTGTGGATGCGGACCTTGATCTGCACCGCACCGATCGCCGGATCCGCGAAGCAGGGCGCCACCTTGTCGATCGCGTGCGGATCCAGGCGGCCGTCGGCGTCGAGCACTGCGAGCACCACGCGATGGGGATCGAGCCCATAGCGTTCGGTCTCCTCGCGCACGTAGCGGTACGCCGCGTTCAACGCTTCGCCCTTACCCTTGCGACAGTTGGGCGCGACGCGCTGGAACAGGTGGACCTGCTCGGAGCGGTACGAGCTCACGATCTCTGCGGTCCGGTCCGACGACCCGTCGTCGATCACCAGGATGACGAGGTCGTCGTCGTCGATGGCGAGCAGCCGCTCGATCGACCGGCCGATGACCAGCTCCTCGTCGAGGCACGGGATCATCACCACGAACCGCATCGACGCCGGCCGCTGGCGCAGGTCGATCACGGGGCGGGACCCGTAGGCGAAGAGGATCAGCGTGTAGCCGATCGTCAGCGCCGAGACGCAGACCAGCAGGATGACGAACATGGGGCGCGCAGAGCGGGGAGCGCCTACCGGCGCCGACGGGCCTGCCGGGCGGCGAACCTCGCCACCACCAGCAGGATCAGCGCGACGACGGCAACACTCACGCCCAGCGAGCTCGCTCCATGCAGGGGCACATCACCGTGACCCGCTGCAGCGATCGTCGCCAACAACAGTGAACCCGTCGTCGCACCGAGGCCGACGTCAGTCGAACCCATCCCAGCTCTTCCCTCCAGCTATGCACACCGCCGGGCGTCTACCAGCCGCTGCCCTTCCCAGACGACGGCCACCCAACGGGCACTCGGCGCAGTATGGCTTGGGCAAATCCCCCATGCAAGTGAACGTTGCGCGAAACCCCGAGGAGAGGCCGGACGACCACGGCGAAGGAAGGGTGAGCGCTCGGGACCCTGTCGACTTGGTGACGGCGATGTGACAGGCTCGCGACGGTCACGAGCGCTCCCCAAGGGGGCCCTCCCACTGGGGGAGTCGACCACGGCTCGAGGAGAGGACCTGCCGTGAGGACTCAGGAATTC
>JAPXRJ010000109.1:0-9627 GCA_033813615.1 Microthrixaceae bacterium
CGCACCGCCAGCGCCCCGCCGTGGTCGCCCTCGAGCGCGTCACGACGACCGCCTGGCCGCACGTGCACAGCGAAGGTCATCCCGGTGGCCACCGGCCGGTCACCCCTGCGACGACCGGGACGAGCACACGACACGCGCCTCGTCTCGCCTCGTCCGTCTCGTCCGCTCAGACCCCATGGATGGCAGCCACGAGTTCGGCGACGAGGTCGTCCGGCGGCCCGTAGGGCATGTAGGTGCACACCCGCGTCGCGTGGGCGCCGTATCGGTCGCCGACCTGGGCCGCCACCTGCTCGGGCGTGCCTCTCACGGCGACGGTCGACAGCACGTCGTCGTCGATCAGATCGCCGAGCGCGTCCCACCTGCCCTCGCGGGTCAGCTGCTGGGCCTGCGGCTGCAGGTCGCCGTAGCCCGCCATCTCGAACACCGGCCGGTAGGACGGGGTCGACACGTAGAACCCGAGCAGCGCCCGACAGCCGGCGTCCGCGGCGGCCTGCTCGTCCGGCGTCCGACCGCTGCAGACGATGAGCTCGGGCAGGATCTCGACATCCGCGAGGTGTTCCGGCCGCTTCGCCCGACCGCGCTCGACTGCCGGGAGCGTGGCCGTGGCGAAGAACTCCTCGGAGGTCACCGGCATGACCGCCAGCGCGTCGGCGACCTCCGCGGCGAGGGAGGTCAGTCGCGGGCCGAGTGCACCGACGGCGATCCTCGGCGGGCCCGACGGGTGCGGCGGAGGGGAGAACATCGGCGACATTTTGGTGTGGGTCCGGTACGGGCCCCGATGATCGAGCGGCACGCCCTCCTGCCACGTGCGGAACACCGAGCGCACTGCAGCCACGGTGTCGCGCATCCGCTCCACCGGCCGCTCCCACTGCTCGCCGAAGCGTCGCTCGATGTGCGGTCGGACCTGCGTTCCCAGCCCCAACGTGCAGCGTCCGCCGGAGAGGACGTGCAGATCCCACGCCGCGTGCGCCATGTGGACGGCGTTGCGGGGGAAGGCGATCGCCACGTTGGTCATCACCGACAGGTCGGTCGCCGCCGCCGCGAGGGCGAGCGGGATGAACACGTCGTGGGGACCCTCGAACGTGAACACGCCGTCGACCCCGGCGGCTTCGAGCCGGCGGGCCTCATCGGCCGCACCGGCGAGCGAGTAGACCGCGGCGAGCACCTGCATGCCGCCATCCTGCCCGTTCCTTCCGGTGGATGTGTTCAGGTCCACAAGTGGGAGCGAATCGCCGGGATCCTGACTCGCGGACCCCACACCGAACTTGGGCACCAGCGACCAACCAGTCGTCGCCTGTGCCCAAGAACGCCGTCGCGCCACGACCCCGGACCGGGCGATCGCCGTCAGGGAGGGGCGGGCTGGGCGCCGCGGAGGAGGCCGCCGGGGCGGTCGCCGGTGGGCTCGTCGTCGATCGCGACCGGCACGCCCGCGACGACGGTCGCCCCGTAGCCCGACGCCCGCTGGATCAGCCGCCGGCCTCCCGCCGGCAGGTCGTGCACCATCGCCGGCGGGGCGAGGCGCAACCCGTCGAGGTCGATCACGTTGAGATCGGCTCGATAGCCGGGAGCGACCACGCCCCGGTCGTCGAAGCCGTAGAGCGCCGCGGTCCGGCTCGTCTGCATGGCGACCACCTGCTCGAGGTCGAAGCGCTCGCCCCGGTCGCGGTCTCGAACCCAGTGCGTGAGCATGTAGCTGGGCAGACTGGCGTCGCACAGGACGCCGCAGTGCGCACCGCCATCACCCAGGCCGAGGACCGTGTCGTCCCGGTCGAGCATCTCCCGCATGGCCCCGAAGTCGCCGTGGGTGTAGCCGAGCAACGGGAAGTACAGGAGCTCGGTGCCGTCGCGGCCGAGCATGAGGTCGTAGGTGACCTCCTCTGGCGTACGACCCTGACGCGCCGCGATCGCCGCCACGCTGCGCTCCGGCGAGGGCTCGTAGTCGGGAGGATCGCCGAGCGGGAACAGCTTGTGGAAGCTCGACAAGAGGAACGCCCCGAAGCCGGAGCGCTGCACCGTCTCGGACAGGATCGCCTGGCGGACCTCGGGGGTGCGCAGTGCGGCAACGCGCTCGGGCAGCGGCAGGTCGGCGATCGCCCGGTAGGCCTGGTGCGTGATGAACGGGTGGACCGACGACTGCCATCCGAACAGCAGGCAGGCCGGCCGGCCGGCGACCTGCGGGACGATCCGGGCACCGCTCGAGTTGGCAGCCTCCGACAGCTCCAGGTAGGTCCGCCAGTGCTCGGGCCGCAGGTCGTCCTGCAGGCACCCGAACGTCACCGGGCGACCGGTGCGCCGGGACACCTCGGCCATCCACTCGAGCTCCGCGGCCGGGTCGATCATGTCGCTCGCCACCCCGAACACGCCGGCGCCCGCGGCGCCGAGGGCGTCGCCGATGCCGAGCAACTCCTCCACAGAGGCGGTCGTGCCGGCGGCCAGCTCGCCGTCCTTGGCCCGGTGCAGGACAGTCCGGGTCGTCGTGAAGCCGACCGCCCCGGCACGCAGGCCCTCCTCGACCAGCTCGGACATGCGCGCGATGTCCTCGGCCGTCGCTTCCTCGTTGGCTGCGCCTCGCTCCCCCATCACGTACCCGCGCACCGCGCCGTGCGGCATCTGTGCGGCGACGTCCATCACGCGGGGCATGGAAGCCAGCTCGTCGAGGTACTCGGGGAACGACTCCCAGTTCCAGCTGATCCCCTCGGCGAGCGCAGTGCCGGGGATGTCCTCCACGCCCTCCATCAGCTGGATCAGCCAGTCACGCCGTCCGGGGTCGGCCGGGGCGAACCCGACCCCGCAGTTGCCCATCACGATCGTGGTGACACCGTGCCAGCTCGACGGCGTCATCTCCGGATCCCACGTCGCCTGGCCGTCGTAGTGGGTGTGGATGTCGACGAAGCCGGGGGTGACGAGACGCCCGTCAGCCTCGATCTCACGAGCGCCGGTCGCTCCCTCGCCCGGTGCCACGACGTCGACGATGCGGTCGCCGTCGATGACGACGTCGGCGTGCCGCGCCGGCGCCCCCGTGCCGTCGGCAAGCAGCCCATTGCGGATGGTCAGGTCGGCCACGTGGTCCCCCCGGATGTTCGTGGATCGGTCGTGCTTCCCCGTCAAGCTGGTCGAGCGGTGATCAGGTCCAGCGCGTTGTCGTGCAGCACCATGCGCTGGTCGGCGGGCGGGAGCTCCTTGACCTCGGGCAGGTAGTCGAGCGGCTGGGGCATGCCCTCGATGTGGGGCCAGTCCGAGCCGAACACCACGCGGTCGGCGCCCATGAGGTCGACCACCTCGACGACGTCGTCCTCCCAGAACGGGTTGATCCACACCTGGCGGCGGAACACCTCGATCGGATCCTCGGCGAAGTAGCCCGTCATCTTCCTGGCCATCGACCGGACCTTGCGGAACAGGTCGGGCAGGAACTCGGCGCCGTTCTCCACCGAGACGATGCGCAGGTTGGGATACCTGGCCAGGTGGTTCTCGAGCAGCATCGACGCCAGCCAGTCCTTCACAGCCTGCTCGATGGCGAAGAACTTGATCGACGGCTTGAAGCCGTCGGAGAACGCCGCGGAGAAGCCGTCGGCGGCGTACCCGTTCGAGCTGACGCCACCGTCGCCGGCGTGCAGCACGAGCGGCACGCCGGACTCGTCCAGCAGCTCCCAGAACGTGGCGTAGCGGTCATCGAACGGTGAGCACCGGCCGAGCACCGTCGTCGGTGCCGCGGGTCGGGTGACGATCAGCCGGGCACCGGCGTCGAGCGCCCACTCCAGCTCGACGACAGCCCAGTCCGGATCGGCGAGCGTGATGTACGGCGCTGCGAAGATCCGGTTGCGATACGAGAACCCCCAGTCCTCCTCGACCCAGCGGTTGAAGGCCCGGAACATCACGCAGTTCGCCTCGGGATCGCCGGTGAGCAGCTCCTCGTAGATCATCCCGAGGGTGGGGAAGATCCAGCACGCCTCGAGGCCCTGCTGGTCGAGCACGGCGATGCGGGCGTCGCGATCGCGGTACTCGGGCCGGATCGGCTCTCGCTCGGTCAGGAACGACAGCGGGTCGCGGCCGTCGGGGTTGCCACGGAAGTAGTCGTGCATGGCTCCGGAGCGGGCGATCGGGTCGAACGTGGGGTTGGTGACCGCGCGGCTGACCCGGCCGCCGACGACGTGGTACTTGCGACCGTCGATGTCGCACCACTGGACCGTGCGCTGCGCCCAGACCGGGTCCAGGTGACGGGTGAAGGCGTCGAGCGCCTCGTAGTAGTGGTTGTCGGCGTCGATCACCGGATGGTCGAGCTCGCTCACCGTTGGCCCCCTGGTCCGACCGGCCCAGCTCCGGCCGGTACCGACAGCGTCGCACACTCCGCCCGCTTCGCGGGAGTCGTCCACCGGTGGCGCGATCGCAGGAGGATCGTCTGGGAGGTCGATCTCAGGTCACGGCAGGGGGTGCCGTCCCCGACGTGTCGGCGGGCGAGTCCTCGCCCGTCGTCGCCGCTTCGACGGCCGTGCCGGCCACGGATTCGGCCGGCTCGAGCGCAGCAGCACCCGCTCGGGCCAGGACCTCGATCACCGCCAACGCCACGAGCGCACCAAGGGCGATCCACAGCACAGCGCCGGCCGACGGCTGACCGAGCAGCAGGAACGCGCCGAGTGCGGCGACGGCGACGACGACCCGAAGCGCGATCGCGTTGCGGGCCACGAACGAGGGGACGGGTCCGAGGTCGACGCCGGTTCGGTCGACACCGCTGCTCGCCGCGCCGAACAACCGCGCCATCGCGCTCCGGAACCGAACCGCCGGCCCGCTCGGACCGCTGATGAGTGCAGCGAGCAGCACCAGCAGGCCGAGCACGAGCACCATGCGGCCGCTGCCACGAAGGAACCGGGTGATCGTGTAGAAGAACGCCTCGTTCGCAGGGATCGACGTGCCGGTCGGCAGCGCGTCCAGGTACATCGTGCGTCCGACCGCGATCGCCACCAGCATCCCGAAGCTGGCGATCACCCAACCGCCCGCGGCGTGCACCAGGCCCTTGCGTCGGTCGGGGGCCACGGCGATGCCCGCGCCGAGGATGAGCAGCGTCAACCACGGCAGGATCGTGACCAGCCGGTCGAAGATGCCGAAGGCCGTCTGGACCTGGGCGAGGGTGTCGGACTGCATGACCTCGAGCTGCACCTTCGGCACCGTGATGTTGTCCACGAAGGGCACCCCGGCATCGGCCAGCCTCGACTGCACCTCTTTGAGCGTGTCGCTGAGATCGATCTCCACCACGCCCTTCTTGCCGTTCGACACGGTGAGGACGTCCACCACCTGCTGCTGGGCGATCCGGTTGGCGTCGTCCCAGAGCTTGGCGACCCGCTCGCTCGTCACCACCCGGCCGATGACCTCGCTGATGAGGTTCTTCAGTCCTGCGGTGATCGGCGCGGCCAGCATCGTGGCCTGGTCCGGAAGGACCTTCTGCACCTCGGCACCGAGGTCGACCCGTTCGTACAGCGCGTTCTCGAGGCGCCGCTCGATCGCCTGCTGGATCGCTGGGTCGCGGATCAGCGGTGACACCGTCTCCACATAGCGGTCCGTGTCGGTGATCGTGCGGTTGATCCAGATCGACATCACCGACACCGGCACGAGCAACGACCCGACGACGATGAGCACCCACGACGCGAACCACCGGCCGCGATGCCGGGGCGGGTGGTTCGCGCCCGCGTCGACCATCTGCTCGACCGCCTGGAGCTGCCCTTCCAGTCGGGCGTTCTCTTCCCGGAGCCGGGCGACCTCGCTGCTCAGCTCGCCAGAACCACCAGAACCACCAGAACCACCGGGGGCAGCGTCGTCGACAGTGCGGTGTGGCGCGGTCCGGGGTCAGACGGCCCGGACGTTCTGGGCCTCGTCGCCCTTGCGACCGGGGCCGACCTCGAACTCGACCTTCTGGCCCTCTTCGAGGTTGCGGTAGCCGGAGCCCGCGATCTGGGAGAAGTGCACGAAGATGTCGCCACCCTCGTCGTCACGGCTGATGAAGCCGTAACCCTTCTCGGAGTTGAAGAACTTGACGGTTCCGGTTGCCACGGTATGACTCGTTTCTCCCCGTGCTCCGGGGCCTGATTGCGCAACGGGGTGCCGATGTGCCGGCACCCCGAGGACTAGCGGTTTGCTGTGGGTCGTTTGCTGCTCGGGGGTGCCTCGTATCGAAGCCACCCGGGCACCACGACTCTACCGCAGGCGGCCAACCGTGCGACCCCGCTGCGCCTATCAGCGACCGACATGTGCGTCGGCCGCATCGAGCGCTCGGTCGATCGAGGCGAGCCCGAGCAGCAGATCGTCGTCGGAGATCACGAGCGGCGGCGCGACGTGCAGCCGGTTGAAGTGGGCGAACGGCCAGACGCCCCCCGCCTTGCACGCGACCATCACCTCGCCCATCGGCGCGGCGTCGGGACCCGCCGCGTTGAACGGCACCAGCGGCTCGCGCGTCGCGGGGTCGCGGACCAGCTCGATCGCGAAGAAGCAGCCGAGCCCACGGACCTCTCCCACCGACGGGTGCCGCTCGGCGATCTCTGCAAGCGTCGGGCGGATCACCTCCTCACCCAGGCGACGAGCCCGGCCGACGACGTCGTCACGCTCGAAGATCCCGATGCTGGCCACAGCGGTGGCGCACGCCAGTGGATGGCCGCTGTAGGTCAGCCCGCCCGGATAGGCACGCTCAGCGAAGGTCGCTGCGACGGCGTCGGAGATGAGGACGCCGCCCAACGGCACGTAGCCGGAGTTCACGCCCTTGGCGAAGCTGAGCAGGTCGGGCACCACACCCCAGCGGTCGACGGCGAACCACTCGCCCACCCGACCGAAGCCGACCATCACCTCGTCCGCGATCAGAAGGATGCCGTGGCGGTCGCAGAGCTCACGAACGCCGGCCAGGTAGCCCTCCGGCGGGATGAGCACGCCGTTGGTGCCGACGACGGACTCCAGCACGATCGCCGCGATCGTGTGGCCGCCCTCCATCTGGATGACCTCGGCGAGGTGCGCGAGCGACCGTTCGCGCTCCTCCTCGTCGGTGGTCGCGCCGAACGAGGACCGGTAGGTGTACGGCCCGAAGAAGTGCACGACGCCCGGCGCGCCCGGCTCCGACGGCCACCGGCGCGGCTCGCCGGTCAGCGTGATCGCCGTCGACGTGGCGCCGTGGTAGCTGCGGTAGGCGGCGAGCACCTTCTGACGACCGGTGTGCAGGCGAGCCATCCGCACCGCGTTCTCGTTGGCCTCGGCGCCGCCGTTGGTGAAGAACACGCGGTTCAGGTCGCCGGGGGCGCGTTCGGCGATCAGCCGGGCCGCCTCCGTGCGCACGTCGTTCGCGAACGGGGGTGCGACCGTGCAGAGCACGTCGGCCTGCGCCTTGATCGCAGCCACCATGTCGGGGTGCTGGTGACCGAGGTTCAGGTTGACCAGCTGCGACGCGAAGTCCAGGTAGCGGTTGCCCTCGTTGTCCCAGAACCAGGCGCCCTCACCGCCGGCGATCGGCAGCGGTGAGATCAGGTCCTGCGCCGACCAGGAGTGGAACACGTAGCGACGGTCCTCCGCCGTGCTCGCGGCGTTCGAGGTGGCTGCATCGGTGGTGGTCACGGAGGCCACGATAGGACTGCGCTGCGCCGCCAACCGCCTCGTCGCAACGTGCCGGTGGTGCTAGCCATCGGGGCAATGGCTGATGCACCGGTCCTGCTGGTCGACGACGCAGAGGGCGTCCGGACGCTCACGTTCAACCGCCCCGAGTCGATGAACGCCTTCGATCAGGCGCTCTGGTACGCCACGGCCGCAGCGCTCGACGACGCGGCGACCGACGACGACATCCGCTGCGTGCTGCTCACCGGCACCGGTCGGGCGTTCTGCGCCGGCCAGGACCTGGCGGAGATGGCGGATCCGAGCGTCTTCGTCGACCAGGAGCCGGGCTACAACGTTTTCATGCCGGTGCTCGAGGCGTTCCCCAAGCCGGTCGTGGCAGCGGTCAACGGCGTAGGGGTCGGCATCGGCCTGACCATGCTGCTGCACTGCGACATCGTGCTGATCAGCGACACCGCCCGCCTCAAGGTCCCGTTCATCTCCCTCGGCGTGACCACCGAGGCGTCGGCCAGCCTGCTGATGCCGGCGGTGATGGGATGGCAGCGCGCGGCGGAGGTGCTCTACACGGAGCCGTGGATCGACGCCGAGCAGGCCGTGGCCGACGGCATCGCGCTGCGGGCGGTGCCCCATGATCGGCTGATGGGCGAGGCCCGGGCGATCGCCGGCCACATCGGCGGCCTGCCGCTCGGACCTGTCGTGGCCACCAAGGAGCTCATGGTGGCCAGCCGGCTCGACGCCGTGCGCTCGGCTCGGCTCCGCGAGCTCGAGGCGTTCCAGGACCTCGTCGGAGCGATGATCGACGGCTGAACGACGGCCTCGCGTGGGCCGATCGACTCTGGATGCTCAACTTCGACCCGCGACGATCCGTAACCCAGAGCGTGAGGATCCGTCCCGTCGTCGCAGCCACCGCCATCGTCGCGGCCGTGACGTTGGCGTCCTGCGCCGCTGCGCCGCCGACGACCGAGGCACACCCCGCTCCGCCGGCCCCCGCCAACCCACCGACGGGCGACGTGACGCTCCCGTGGACGACGGTGCACTCCGGCGACGCGGACGGCTTCGACATCACGCTGCGCTTCAGCGCGACGATGCCCGCCGACCACCTCGACGCGGTCATCGCCGCGTTCCGGGCTGCGGCCACACGATGGGAGCAGGTGATCACCGCCGATCTCGCACCGGTGACCTACATCGGGTTCAACGGGTGCTGGGGGTCGGGACCGACCGGCACCATCGACGACGTGACCATCGACGTCACGATCGCCGCCGTCGACGGACCGGGTGGCGTGCTGGGAGCCGCAGGGTACTGCCGAAAGGACGGGACCATGCCTCGGGCGGGCGCGATGAAGTTCGACAGCGCGGACCTGGTCGCCATGCTGCAACTCGGCAACTTCGACCGCGTCGCCATCCACGAGATGGGACATGTCCTCGGCATCGGGACTGCGTGGGCGCCCGCAGGGCTGCTCGACACGTCCAACGGCTCAGACCCCCGCTTCACCGGCCCGAACGCCGTCGCCGAGTGGAACGCCATGACCGGCGGCTCGGATGCCGGCGTCCCCGTCGAGGCGACGGGCGGTTCTGGCACCGCGCTGGCCCACTGGCGGGAGGCGACGTTCCGCAGCGAGCTGATGACCGGTTGGATCGCCGCCGGAGCGTCGCCGCTCAGCAGGTTGTCGATCGCAGCGCTGGCCGACCTCGGCTACACCGTCGACGTCGCCACAGCGGATCCGTACGTGCTCGGGCCGTCGATCCTCGACCTCATCGCCGGCAACCCCTCGGTGCTGCACTCCGACGACGTCGACCACGGTCGATTCGTGCTCTTCGGTCCCGACGGCCCCATCGGCACCGACTGACAGTGACAATGGTGAGTGGGGCCAGCGCCCCGATCGACGTCGTACGACGGGCGGGTGTCGACGACTCGGCAGTAGCGTCAACTACGTGATCGACCTCACCGTCGCGGCCATCCCGTTCTTCTTCGGATCGATGGGCGCGGAGGCCGCGTACCAACGTCGCCGTCGAGAGCTGACCGGAGTTCCGACCGCCGGCGACTACGAGCGC
>JAPXRJ010000110.1:0-9499 GCA_033813615.1 Microthrixaceae bacterium
TACATGAGCGCGAGCGTGCCGAGCACCAGCGCGAACATCGGACCGACGGCCATGCTGTGGTCCTGGTGCGTGTAGTTCGACACGATGGCCACGGCCAGCACGAGGACCATCTGGACGAGCAGGAGCATGCGGGTCCAGGCGGTCGTGACCAGGCCGGCGGCGAGCAGCATCGTGGTGGTCAGCCAGGTGCACCAGATGAGCGAGAAGACGAGCCCGAGCCAGACCACGCCGTCCACACCTGCGTACTTGGAGTACGTGCTCGACATCACCAGGATGGCCGCCACGAAGGCCAGGTCGTAGAACAGCTCGAGCCAGGACTGACCCGGCATCGCAGGGACCAGCGCGGGCGGCGGTGACGGTCGGGCCGGAACCAGCGCGTCCTCCGGGTCGGTCACGGGACGGACGGCAGGTCGGGGAACGGGAACACGCCGCCGTCGCTGCCGGTGCGGGCGAGTGACCGGTAGCGGCGGTCGGTGAAGCGCCACGAGCCGTCGACCCGGACCGCGGTGTCCTGGTACAGGCCGTACGCGGTGGACCACGACCCGGCGTCGGGGTCATCGGATCCGTGGTGGCGGATCTCGCACATGAACGTGCGGATGCGGGCCGTGTCCGGGTCGCCGTCGGCGGCCACGGTCACCAACACGTTGAGCGCGACGAACTCGAAGAAGTCGAACCGCTGCACGGAGGCGTCGATGAAGCTGACGATCTCGTCCGGCCCGTGGAGGGAACGGACACCGCGATCGACGAGGTCCAACTGCAGCACGGCATCGGGTCGGAACAGGTCGCGCAGCCCTGCCCAGTCGCGCCGGGTCACCCCGTCGGCGTAGGTCGCGACCAGCCGTCGGAGGTCGACCTCGTCGAGCCGTGTGTCGATCATCTCGCTCCCTCCACCGGGAGCGCTCGCTGCTCGGGCGTCCCAGGATCAGCCGGTTCCGTCGGGGGACATGCCATGAGCGAACATCATGGACCGACCGGCGCTCCGAACCGCGCTACTGCTGACGCAGCTCGCCCTCGGCCACGAGCTTGTCGAGGGTGAGCTCGGGGTGCTCGCCCTCCAGCCGCTCCAGCCAGTACACGGACTCGAACACGGCGAGCAGCTCGCCGTCGGAGCGTTGCAGGACGTCCACCCCCTGCATCGACCGGAGCTCCGCTCGCGACGCCTCGTCAGTTCGCCGGGCGACTCGGAACCGCGTCGGCGTGAGCTCGACCGGGGCGCCGAACTCGTTGACCAGACGGTGTGTGGCCACCTCGAACTGCAGCGCGCCGACCGCCGCGAGCACCGGAGCCTGGTCGCCGAACTCGGGGTCGCGCAGCACCTGGACGACGCCTTCCTCGTCGAGGTGCTGGATGCCGGTGCGGAACTGCTTGGACTTGCCGACGTCGGTCGTACGGGCGACGGCGAAGTGCTCAGGGGCGAAGCTGGGGATCGGCGGGAACGCCACCGGGTCCTGCACGTAGAGGCTGTCGCCCACGCGGACGTCGTTCGCGTTGACCAGGCCCACGACGTCGCCGGGGAACGCCTCCTCGAGCGTCTCGCGCTCCTGGCCGAACACGGAGTGGGCGTACTTGGTGGCGAACGGCTTGCCGGTGCGGCCGTGGGTGACCACCATGCCGCGCTCGAAGCGGCCCGAGCAGACCCGAAGGAACGCGATCCGGTCGCGGTGCGCCTTGTCCATGTTGGCCTGGACCTTGAAGACGAAGCCCGAGAACGGTGAGTCGAGCGTCCGGGGAACCCCGTCGACGTCGGGGCGAGGACCGGGTGACGGCACCTCGTCGATCACGTTGTCGAGCAGCAGTCGCACGCCGAAGTTCGTGATGGCGGACCCGAACAGCATCGGCGTGGTCTCGCCGGCGAGGAAGAGCTCAGCGTCGTGCTCGGTGCCGGCGAGCAGCTCGAGCTCGTCCTGAGCCGCGAGCCAGGACTCGGTCTCCTCCTCCTGGGCGCGCTGGGGGCTCACGACCTCTTCGTGTGCCTCGGTCGCGCCCCGGGCGGTGCGGGTGAAGCGGATGAAGTCGCCGCTGCGCCGGTCGACCACACCGCGGAAGTCGCCCGCGATGCCGACCGGCCAGGTGACCGGCGTGCACATGATCGACAGGTGCGACTCGATGTCGTCGATCAGCTCCAGCGGGCTGAGGCCCGGCCGGTCCCACTTGTTCACGAACGTGATGAGCGGTAGTCCCCGGTCGCGGCACACCTCGAACAGCTTCAGCGTCTGCGGCTCGATCCCCTTTGCGGCGTCGAGGACCATGACGGCTGCGTCGCATGCGGTGAGCACCCGGTAGGTGTCCTCGGAGAAGTCGCGGTGACCGGGCGTGTCGAGCAGGTTGACCACGTGGTCGCGGTAGGGGAACTGCAGCACCGTCGACGTGATCGAGATGCCGCGCTGCTGCTCCAGCTCCATCCAGTCGGAGGTGGCGGAACGGCGGTCGCCCCGGGCCTTGACCGCGCCGGCCTCCCGGCCGAGCGCGCCGCCGTAGAGGAGCAGCTTCTCGGTCAGCGTCGTCTTGCCCGCGTCAGGGTGGGAGATGATGGCGAAGGTGCGCCGTCGGGTGGCTTCGGCGACTGGGTCGGTGGACATGGTGGCGCTAGTTCACCACCTCGCCGACCTCGACGAGGAGTCCGGGTGGCCATCGGGGTTGCCGCTGGGTCGCGGGATCAGCCGTTGTCGACCTGGAACCTGCTCGTGCGCTCCACCGTCGAGCCGTCGTCGTGGATCGCCACCACGATGACCAGGTGCGTGCCGTCGTCGAGCTCGTGGGTGTCGATCGAGCCCGGGGCCTCGGGACCTCCGTCACCGAGTGTGAACGGCGCCACCTCGTCGACGCGAGCGGCCGGTCCCTCGCCGTCGATCCGGTCGACCCAGAACTCCGCGGAGCGGACCGGCGACGTGTCGGGCGGCAGCTGGAACTGGACGACGACCGTGCCTCGGAGCGTGGCCCCCTCGAGGGGGAGCGGGGCCGGATCGTCGATCGTCGCCGCCCAGGTCAGATCGGCGTCGGAGCGCTCCAGCGTCGAGGGCAGGACCCGGGTCGGCACCGTCGTCTCGGTGGTCGGCGGATCGATCGAGCTCGGCGCGTCGGTCGAGGTGGTGCTGTCCGAACGATCCGACGAGCGGCCGTCCTCCCGGGCCGAGTGCGCCTGGTAGGCCAACGGGACGCACAGCACCAGGCTGGTCAGGATCGAGGCGATCGCGGCGAGCACCACCCGGTGGCGGCCGCGCCGTTCCGGATGCGTCGGGGGTCGTCTCGGCGCGCGCGGATCGCTCACGCCTCCAACCCCGATCGCCATGACCCGATTCTGGCTCGCCGGACCGGGCGGCCGACATGGGCAATTCGCCTGTTCACCGCTGCTCCCTACCGGTGTGACCTCTCGGCCGTCGCCTGTCGTCCCGCTTCAGCAGCCGGGTTCGCCCGCTGCCCCGTTCACGCCGCTTCGCTGTCGTCGGGATCGGAGTGCAGGTCGATGATGCCCAGCCTGACCGCCGACAGCACGGCGTGGGTCAGGCTCTGGGTGTCCAGACGACGGTACGTGGCGTTCAGGTGGTTGTGCACCGTCTTCTGGGTGATCCCGAGCGCACGTGCGGCCTGCTTGGTCGAGTTGCCGTCGGCGATCATCTGGAGGATCTCGACCTGGCGGTGCGACAGGAGGTCGTTGTGGCTCGGCTCGGGGCCGAGGTGCTCGAGCATCGACGCCGCCAGGCGGGGGCTCAGGGTCTCTTCGCCGTCCTGCACCCGGCGCAGCGTGTCGAGCACGTCGGCGAACGACGTCCCCTTGGTCAGGTATGCCGCGGCGCCCGCCTGCAGCGCAGCGCGTGTGCGCTCGGGGTCGTCGTGCATGGTCAGCACGACGACCTTCGAGCCGGGGACCTCTTCTCGGATGCGCCGTGCGGCGCCGACCCCGTCGAGCACGGGCATCGACAGGTCCATCAGGACGATGTCGGGCTTGGTCTCGATCGCGAGCGCGACCGCCTCCTCGCCGTTGTCGGCTTCGCCGACCACGTCCTCTCCGGCGCTCTCCAGGCCGCGTCGGATCCCGTCGCGGAGGATCTGGTGGTCATCGGCCAGCAGCACCCTCACGATGCCACCTCCCTGTTGTCGTCGATGTTCGTTCGGAGATCGGGTCGTCGTGCGGTATCGGAGTGCCGTGTGCGTTGCGACGGCCGGTCTCGGTCGTCGCTCGGTGACGAGTCGGAGCCGGCCACCACTCGGATCGTGGTGCCGGTGCCCGGGGCGCTGTCGATGAGCAGGCGGGCGCCGATCACGTCGGCCCGCTCGCGCATGCCGACCAGGCCGTACGCGGAGTCGCGCACGCCCCGAGCAGCCTCGAAGCCCCGTCCGTCGTCGACGACCACGAGCTCGTACTCGCTGCCGCGCACATCCCACACAACGTCCACGTGCTCCGCGTCGGCATGTCGGTCCACGTTCGTGAGTGCTTCCTGGAGGATCCTCAGCAGTTCGTTCTCGACCGGCACGGGGACTCGGTCCTCGGGGTGCACGACCGTCAGCGTGGTCGCCACATCGGCCCGCTCCGCGAACCTGTTCACGACGTCGAGCGCGACGGTGGCCAGCGGCTTGTCGTCGCTGACCCCGGAGCGCAGCTGGCGCAGCGTCTCACGCAGCTCGTCGAGCGCGGCCTGCACGTCGGATTGGAGTCGGAGGAGATCGGCCGTCTCGGGTTGGTCGTGGGTGACGATGCGTTCGAGCTCCATCGACACGTAGGTGAGCCACTGGCCGAGCCGGTCGTGGAGGTCGCGGGCGATGCGGATCCGCTCCTCCTGTGCTCCCAGCGTGCGCAGCCGGCCGAACCAGCGGGCGTTGTCGACGGTGAGGGCGAGCACCTCGACCAATCCCGCGAGCAGCACGGCGTCGGTCTCGTCGTAGCGGCTCGGCGACGGGTGCTCGAGGCCCAGCAGCCCGACCACCTGGCCCCTGGCCGTGAGCCGGACGTACATGCCCGAGCGGCTCGTCCGCACGATCGGCCGCGTCCCGACGTCGGGGCGACCGGCGCCTGCCATGGGAGCGACCTCCGAGTCGGGATCGAGGTGGTCCACGCGGAACACGCCGTCGTGGCCGAGCGCCACGGCGAGCGGAGCGGGGAGGTCGGACCGCGGGTAGGCAGGCCGCAACGCGCAGCCGTCCGCCACCTTGGGCACCCACTCGTCGGCGTTGTCGTCGTAGGTCATGAGGCAGATGACTCGGGCGTCGAAGCTGTCGGACAGCTGCTGTCGGATGCGCTCGAGCGCCTCCCGCAGCGACAGCGAGTCGGGCAGCGTCCGGGCCACGACGTTCAGCATCTCGAGCAGCTCGTTGGTCTCCGACAGGTGGTGGACCTCGCCGACGAGCCCGGCGCGCCGTCGTTCGGACTCCCTGATGCGTGCGTGGGCGTACACGGCAACGGCGACGGCGAGGAGCAGGGTGACCACTGCGGCGACGTCGCGCTGGTCGCCGATGACGTCGCCGAAGGTCCGGTCGGTGACGGCGGCGGAGACCGCGACCGTGGCCACGGACACGAGGACCGCGACCAGAGCCGGCCAGGCGCCCCATCCGAGCGCGATCACGGCCGCGGCGATCAGGAGGCAGAAGTAGTAGGGGCTGGCCCACCCGCCGGCGATCCCCATGGCGATGCCGAGTGCGACCACGTCGACGAAGGGCTCCACGCGCCGGAACGCCACGTCGGACCCGAGCTGGATGGGCAGCACCGAGCGCCAGGTCGTGACGAAGCAGCAGATCGCGGTAGCGACCACCGCCGCGTAGGACCCGCGGAACGCAAGTGGGGCGGAGAACACCAGGCCGTAGCCGAGTGCGCACCAGCGGACGACCGAGATCGACGGCGACACCGAGGCGCGCCACGACGGCGGCAGTCCGAGGTGCCGGGTGGAGTCGTCCAGTCCGCCATGGGGGACGGCGCGGAACGCGGCAACCGCCTCCGACACGTCGTCGGAGGAGACGGCGGCGCGGGCGACCGATCCCACGGTGACCGGACCCGTGGATGCGGGTGTCGGTTCCGTGAGGTCACCCTATCGACGGACCTCCCGGAACCGGTGCGACAGGGAACGTCGACGGGCCTCGCAGACCGGCGGTCGGCTGCTCAGGCGTCAGCGTCGGGTTCGAGGCGCTCGAGGATCTCCTCGACGTGGAAGCGCGTGGCGTCGATGCGGTCGCGGCACCACCGGACGAGCGTCGCGGCGCGCTCGACCCGGTCGGAGAGGAGGTCGACGTCGAGCGCGTCGGACTCGAGCTGGGCGACGATGTCCTCCAGCTCCGCCAGCGCACCAGCGAAGCCGAGCTCCTCCGGATCAGGCCGCTCGTCGCCGGGCCGCTCGACGGCGTGCTGCTCGGTTGGCATCGGATCAGTCACCTGTCGATCCTCCCTCAGATCGACGCTCGACCGGAACGACCGGGTCGGACGCTGCGACCCGGGAGCGGAGTGCGCCGTCGACCAACCGGGTCACGATCTCGTCGCCGTCGGCCACGTCGGACACCGATCGCAGGAGCCGCCCGTCGGCGGCGTGGGTCACCGACCAGCCTCGTCGCAGCGCGGTCGCCGGGTCCGCCGCGGACGTGGTGGCGTGCAGCACGTCTAGCCGCGCCGTGCCGCGCTCGAGCACCAGCGCGGTCGCCGAGCCGGACCGTCGCCTGATCGACTCGATGGCGTCCGACGCAGCGCGCAGCCGTCGATCGACGGCGTCGCCTGCTCGTCGCCGGTCCGAGTCGACGGCGTCGGCGAGGCGGTCGAGGCGGTGCAGCGCCGCCACACCGCTGCGCTGGCCGACGCCGCTCAGACGGTGCTCGGCGCGGACCAGCCGGCCTGCCGCGCCGGAGCGGACGGCAGCCCAGCCGTCGTCGATCCGGCGCTCGGCCGTCCGGGCCAGGGCGACCAGGGCGGCGGCGGCGGCCGTGGGGGTCTTGTGGGAGCTGTGGGCCACCTCGTCGGCGACGCTGCGGTCGGTCTCGTGGCCGATGCCGGTGAAGACCGCCACGGTGCTGACGGCGATCGTGCGGGCAACCGCCTCGTCGTCGAAGGCGACCAGGTCGGTTCTGGCTCCTCCGCCTCGGACCAGCAGCACGACGTCGACGGGGAGCGCCGCTGCGGTCCGCAGCGCCGCCACGATCGACGCCGGCGCGTCGGTGCCCTGGGTGCGTGCGTCGAAGGTGCTGACGTGGAACCCGACGCCGGAGCTCTCCAGCTCGTGGAGGGCGTCCGCGTGAGCGGCGCTGCCGATGCTCGTGACCAGCCCGACGTGCAGCGGAACGACCGGCACGACGACCTCGGAGTTGGCCCGGAGCAGACCCTCTTCGGTGAGGGCGGCGAGCAGGCGGACGCGCTCCTGTCCGAGCAGACCCAGCGTGAACGCCGGGTCGATCCGGTCCATGAGCAGTTGCAGCGTCGAACGTGGCGCGTAGGTCGCCAACCGGCCGCCGACTCGGACCCGGATCCCGGGGTTCATGCGGATCGGGTCGCCCTGGGATCGCAGGAACCGGTTGACCTGCTGACGTTGGGAGTCGAACAGCGTGACCGACAGCGCGGGACGTGCGGCGTCCGGGAGGACCGTGGCGCCCTCGGCCCCTCCGGTGTCGGTGAGACGGAAGTAGACGTGACCGGCCTTCGAGCGGGTGAGGTCGGCGAGCTCGCCCTCGACCCACACCACGTCGCCGAAGACGTGCTCGAGCAGGCCGTTCACCGCCTCGTGCAGCTCGGCGACGCTCCAGGTCCTGGTCTCGATCGTGGGCTCCCTGTGCCGCTGCGGTGATCGGGTGCTCGCGATCAGCGCCCGTCGTGGTGTTCGGCGTTGCGCACGACGAGCACCGGCACCTTGCTGTGGTGCAGCACGTACTCGCTGATCGAGCCGATCACGACGCGCTTGAACCAGCCCTTGCCGTGCGATCCGACCACGATCACGTCCGCGCCGACCTCGTCGGCGACGTGGACGATCATCTGACCGGAGGACCCCTCGACGAGCTTGCGCTCGACGATCGACGGGTCGACCTCCATGGCCTTGATCGTGTCGGCGAGCTCGTCGTCGCCTTCATCGAGGATCGCGGTGCGCGCCTCAGCCGCCTCGGCCGGGGTCAGCAGGTCTCCCTCGAAGCCGCCGCCGCCGGAGTCCTCGGCAACGCTGGTGTCGGCCACGGTCAGCAGCGTCACCTTGGTGGGCTGCAACAGGGCCACGCCCTGGCGTGCCGCTTCGATCGAGACCTCGGAACCGTCGGTGGCGATGAGCGCGTGCACTGGACCTCCCGGAGCCCCGGGGCCGTCCCGGGTGGTCTCAGCGTAGAGGCACCGTCGAGTCGATCGGATCGAGCGACGCCGCTCGGCGAGGTCAGCCGGCGCGCGGCGCGGCGTCGGCCTCCGAACCCGGTCCGGCGCCGAGCGCGGCGTCGAGGACGAGCTGCGGGTCGCCGCCGCGGACGAGCACCCGGTACAGGTCCGCGTACAGGCCGCCCTCGGCCAGCAGCTCGGCGTGGGTGCCCCGCTGGACCACGCTGCCGCCGTCGAGCACGACGATGAGGTCCGCTCCGACGATGGTCGACAGCCGGTGGGCGATGATGATCGCGGTGCGGCCCCGGAGCGCGTCGGTGAGCGCCGCCTGCACGGCTGCTTCGTTCTCCGTGTCGAGCGCGGAGGTCGCCTCGTCGAGCACGACGATCGACGGGTCCTTGAGGAGCAGTCGGGCGATCGCGAGGCGCTGCTGCTCGCCGCCGGAGAGCCGGTAGCCGCGCTCGCCGACCATCGTGTCGAACCCGTCGGGCAGGCCATCGACCACGTCGAGCACCCGGGCGGCACGGCACGCGTGGCGCAGCTCGTCGTCGCTGGCGTCGGGCCGGGCGTAGCGCAGGTTGGCGCCGACGGTCGCGTGGAACAGGTGCGGGTCCTGGGACACGACGCCGATCGCCCGGCGGAGGCTCGCCTGGGTCAGGTCGCGGACGTCGTGGCCGTCCACGAGCACAGCGCCCTCGGTTGCGTCGTACAGGCGGGGGATCAGCGAGGCGATCGTGGACTTGCCTGCACCTGACGGACCGACGAGGGCCACGGTCCGACCAGGTTCGATCGTCAGGTCGATGTGGCGGAGCACCAGCGGCGGACCGTCGGGGTGCTCGGACTCGACACGCGTGACGGCGGCCCCGTCGGTCTCGAGCGAGGGGATGGTTCCCTCGGACGGTCCGGGGTAGCGGAACGACACGTCGGCGAAGCGGATCGCTCCCTCGGGGGAGGTGAGCTCGACGGCGTCGGGGCGGTCCTGGATCGGGTTCGTGGAGTCCAGCACCTCGAAGACCCGCTCGAAGCTGACGAACGCGCTCATGACGTCGACCCGGGCGTTGGTCAGGCTGGTGAGCGGGTCGTAGATGCGGGTGACGAGCGCGGTCAGCGCTACGAGCGTGCCGATCGTGATCCTGCCGTCGATCACCTGGAGGCCACCGAGCAGGTACACCGCCGCGGTGCCGATGGCGCCGACCAGGCCCATCATCACCATGAACCATCGCGAGTACATCGCCGAGC
>JAPXRJ010000111.1:0-9495 GCA_033813615.1 Microthrixaceae bacterium
TGGTCGTGGTGGTCGTGCTGGTCGCCTTCGCGGTCGTGCTGGCCGTCGCCGAGACCGCCATCACCCGGATGACCCGGGCCCGCGCCGCCGCGCTCGCGGAGTCCGAGCCCAAGCGCGGACGGCGGGTGCAGCGCATCGTCGGGAACCTCGAGCGCGACCTCAACGCCACCTACCTCGCGGTGAACATCGTGCAGACGGTCCAGGCCGCGCTCGTCGGTGTGCTCGCCGGACGCCTGTTCGGCCCGATCGGCGTGGCGATCGGCATCGTGTTGAACGTCGTGGTCCTGTTCACCTTGGCCGAAGCGGCCCCCAAGACGTGGGCGCTGCAGCACACCGACCGTGCCGCCATGATGACCGCGCCGCTCGTCGAGGTGATCGGGCGCGTGCTGCGCTGGCCGGCCCGACTGCTCATCGGGATCGCCAACGTCGTGCTCCCGGGCAAGGGGCTGAAGAAGGGACCGTTCGTCACCGAGGAGGAGATCCTCGCCCTGGCGGAGGAAGCCGCAGAGGCAGCGGTGATCGAGGAGTCCGAGCGCGAGCTCATCGAGTCGATCATCGACTTCGGCGACACCGTCGTCCGCGAGATCATGGTGCCGCGGCCCGACGTGGTGTCGATCGGCTCCGGTGCGACGGTCACCGACGCCGTGGAGCTGTCGATGGCGACGGGCCGCAGTCGGTTCCCGGTCTACGGCGAGAGCTCCGACGACGTGGCCGGCATGCTCTACGTGAAGGACGCCTACGAGGCCGAGCACGCCGGGGGTGGCGGCCGCTGCGTGATCGACGTCGCTCGGCCGGTGCTGTTCGTCCCGGAGACCAAGCGGGTCGCCGAGCTGCTGACCGAGATGCAGGCGCGCAACACCCACATCGCGGTGGCGATCGACGAGTACGGCGGAACCGCAGGGCTGGTCACCCTGGAGGACCTCCTCGAGGAGCTCGTCGGCGAGATCCACGACGAGTTCGACGAGGAGGCTGTGGAGGTGGAGTCGATCGCCGACGGCGTCTTCCTGGTGAACGCCACGATGAACATCGGCGACCTCAACGAGCGGCTCGGCCTCGACCTCCCCGAAGGCACATGGGACTCCCTCGGCGGCCTGGTGTTCGGCACCCTCGGCCGAGTGCCGGTGCCCGGCGACGTCGTCGAGCTCGACGGAAGTCGTCTGACGGTGGATCGCGTCGACGGGCGCCGGGTGAGCACGGTGCGCATCGAGCAGAGCGAGGCGCTGACCAGCGACGTGGAGGGGGCCTCGTGACCGAACCCGACCTGGACACGGACGACCCCGGTCCCGAGTTCCGCTCCGGCTTCGTGACGCTGGTCGGCCGTCCGAACGTCGGCAAGTCGACCCTTCTCAACCGGATCCTGGGTGAGAAGGTCTCGATCGTGTCGGACAAGCCGCAGACCACGCGTCACCAGATCCGCGGCGTGCTGACAGCGGAGGACTCCCAGATCGTCTTCGTCGACACCCCCGGCATCCACAAGCCCCGGACGCTCATGGGCGAGCGGCTCAACGGCGCGGCCACCGACGCGCTCTCCGGAGTGGACATCGTCTGCATCCTCTTCGACGCAACGCAGCGGATCGGTCCCGGGGACCGCTACATCGCCGAGCGCGTGCCGCGGGACGCCGTCGTGGTGCTCAACAAGTGCGACCGGGCGACGCCCGAGCGGATCGCCGAGCAGCTCACGCTGGCGGCGGAGCTCGATCTGGCGGCGTACTTCCCGGTGTCGGCGCGCACCGGCAAGGGCGTCGACGTGCTCGTCGCCCACCTGCGCTCGCTGCTCCCACCCGGTCCCAGGTGGTACATGGACGGCGAGGTGACCGACCTGGGCGACGGGTTCCGGGTGGCGGAGCTGGTGCGCGAGCAGCTGCTGGCCGTCACCCGGGAGGAGCTCCCGCACTCGATCGCCACGCGCACCGTCCAGTACGAGTGGCCCAAGATCCGCGTCGAGATCCTGGTCGAGCGTGAGTCTCAGAAGGGGATGGTGATCGGAAAGGGCGGCGCCGTGCTCAAGGAGGTCGGCACCCGGGTCCGTCGCCAGCTGCCCGACGGCGCCTACCTGGAGCTGTTCGTCAAGGTCGACAAGGACTGGCAGTCCCGCCCGGGGTCGCTCGAGCGGCTCGGCTACTGATGCGCCTCGACCAGCGTGGCCGGGTGCGGGGGTAGCGTGCCGAGCGTGGAGCTCAGTGCACTCGACAAGTCCCGGATCCCGGTCCACGTGGCCCTGGTCATGGACGGCAACGGACGTTGGGCCCAACGTCGCGGGCTGCCCCGCACCGACGGCCACGCGGCCGGTGAAGAGGCGCTCTGGGACACCGCCTACGGAGCGCTCGACGCCGGGATCCGCTACGTGACCGTCTACGCGTTCTCGACGGAGAACTGGAAGCGCCCCGTCGACGAGGTGCGCTACCTCATGGGGTTCAACGAGCGACTGCTGATGTCGCGGCGCGACGAGCTCAACGCCAAGAACGTCAGGGTGCAGTTCCTCGGCCGTCGCGACTGGCGGGTGCCCCGGCGGGTCCTCAAGCGCATCGTCGAGACCGAGGAGATGACGGCAGGCAACACGGCGATGACCCTGTCGATGGCGTTCAACTACGGCGGCCGCGCCGAGCTCGTCGACGCCGTTCGCAGCATCGCTCGTGCCGGCATCGCCCCCGACAAGATCGACGAGCGGACGATCCGCAAGCACCTCTACGCGCCCGACATGCCGGACCCGGAGCTGATGATCCGCACCTCCGGCGAGTACCGCATCTCCAACTTCCTGCTCTGGGAGCTCGCCTACTCCGAGCTGGTGTTCACCGATGTGCTCTGGCCCGACTTCCGTCGTGGGGACCTGTACGCGGCGATCGACGAGTTCCAGCGGCGGGACCGCCGCTTCGGCGGTCTGACCGATGCCGACGACGCCTGATCCGCTCCGCCGGTGAGCCTGTACCGCGACGTCGCCGTCGTCGTGCGCACCCACAAGCTGGGCGAGGCCGACCGGATCGTCGTGCTGATGACCCGGTCGACCGGCAAGGTGCGGGCGGTGGCCAAGGGCGTGCGACGGACCGGCTCCAAGTTCGGGTCGCGATTGGAGCCGGGCTCGTACGTGTCGCTGCAGCTGCACGAGGGGCGGGGCGAACTGGACATCGTCACGCAGGCCGAGACGGTCGAGGCGTACCGACGCACCCGCGAGGACCTGTCGCGGCTCGGACGAGCCGCGGCGCTGCTCGAGGCGGTCGAGCAGCTGGCCCAGGACCGCCAGCCGGCACCACGCCTGCACGACATGCTGGTCGGTGGCCTGCGCACGATCGACGAGCGCAACCCCCCGCTGGTCACCGGAGCGTTCTTCCTGAAGCTCCTGGCGGTCGAAGGTGTGGCTCCCGAGCTCGACGCGTGCGTGTCGTGCGGGGAGGAGGACGGCGACCTGATGCTCGCCGTCGAGGCAGGCGGCGTTCGCTGCCGCTCCTGCGGTGGCGGACGGGCGGTGTCCGACGAGGCGTTGGCGGTGTCGCGAGCCGTCCTCGGCGGTGGACTGAACGTGGCGCTGTCGCTGCCCGAGGGCGCCGTCACCCACGAGGTCGAGGCGATCGCCACCTCGGCGCTCGAGGGCCACATCGAACGGCGGCTCCGGTCGCTGCACGTGGTCCACGACGTCTGAGCCGCGACGGCGCTGGGCGCCTACGCTCTCGACCGCCACATCGACCGCGACCCGAGGGGGGACCATGGCTGAGCAGAGCCGCTACCTGCTGACCGACGATCAGGTGCCGACGGCCTGGTACAACCTCGTCCCCGACCTGCCTTCGCCGCCCCCGCCGCCTCTGCACCCGGCGACCCACCAGCCGATCGGTCCCGACGACCTGGCACCCCTGTTCCCGATGGACCTGATCCTCCAGGAGGTGTCCACGGAGTCCTACGTGCCGATCCCCGACGAGGTGCGCGACGTCTACCTGCTGTGGCGGGCGACCCCGTTGCACCGAGCGCACCGCCTGGAGCGGGCGCTCGGGACCCCCGCACGCATCTACTACAAGTACGAGGGCACCAGCCCTGCCGGTTCGCACAAGCCCAACACCGCGGTGCCGCAGGCGTACTACAACGCCAAGGCCGGGATCCGACGGCTCACGACCGAGACGGGCGCCGGCCAGTGGGGAACGGCGCTCAGCTTCGCGTGCGCGCAGTTCGGTGTGGACTGCGAGATCTGGCAGGTGCGGGCCTCCTACGACCAGAAGCCGTACCGGAGGGCGATGATGGAGGCGTTCGGCGGCACGGTGCACCCGTCGCCCTCGGAGGTCACCGAGTACGGCCGCAAGCTGCTGGCCGAGGACCCCGAGAGCCCGGGCTCGCTCGGCATCGCCATCACCGAGGCGGTCGAGGTGGCCGCCCAGGACCCCGACACCCGCTACGCGCTCGGATCGGTCCTGAACCACGTGCTCATGCACCAGACGGTGATCGGCGAGGAGGCGCTGCTGCAGATGGCGATGGCGGGCGACACTCCGGACGTCATCATCGGCTGCACCGGCGGCGGGTCGAACTTCGCGGGCCTGACGTTCCCGTTCCTGCGCGAGAAGCTGGCCGGCAACATCGCCCCCGAGATCCGTGCGGTCGAGCCGGCGAGCTGCCCGTCGCTCACCAAGGGCACCTACGCGTACGACTTCGGCGACACCGGCGGCATGACGCCGCTGGTGAAGATGCACACGCTCGGCCACGACTTCATCCCGGATCCGATCCACGCCGGAGGGCTCCGCTACCACGGGATGGCACCGCTGATCTCCCACGTCTACGACCTGGGCCTCATCACCGCCGAGTCCCGGCTGCAGCGCGAGTGCTTCGCCGCCGGCGTGCAGTTCGCCCGGACCGAGGGCATCGTGCCGGGACCCGAGCCCACCCACGCCCTGGCCTCCACGGTGGCCGAGGCGCTGCGTTGCAAGGAGTCGGGCGAGGAGAAGGTGATCCTCACGGCGCTGAGCGGCCACGGCATGTTGGACATGGCCGCCTACGACGCCTACTTCGCGGACGACCTGGTGGACCACGAGTTCTCCGACGATGCGATGGCCGACGCCCTCACGCGGCTCCCGCAACTCGACCTCTGATCCAGGCTGGCGGGTTCCGTCGGACCTCGAAGGACGACGCCACGGTCAGCGGCGGGGGTTCGGGCTAGGACGCGGCCTCCTGGTCGCAGATCCAGCGGTACGAGCACACCACGGCGACGAGCGCGACCGGGCCGGTCACCAGGATGCCGACGCCGCAGAGCAGGACCCCCGACCAGTAGAGGAGGAAGGCGACCGCCACGATCGGGGCGATCTGCCCGAAGTGGTCGCCGACCGCGTCGACGCTCTGGCGGATCGCACGGAACGGGCCGGCACCCTGGTCCAGCGCCATGATCGGTGCGTACGCGGTGAACAGCAACCAGACGATGCCTGGGATGACGCACAGCGCGAGCCCGACGAACGCGCCGAGGCCGACGAGCGCCACGGTGGCCGCGAAGCGGACGATGTGGTCGGTCTCGACCAGCATGGCCATGTCGGGCTCGAACCCCTCGGTGACGCCCAGTCCGGCGCGGTAGACCCCGGCCTGGAGGAAGAACGCGATCACGACCAGGATCGCCAGCACGGCCACGATCGAGATGGTGGCCGCAGCGCCCGAGCGGGTGCCCGGCAGTGCCGGCAGCAGGACGAAGAGGCTGATCTGGGTGATCACGATGCTCAACGCCGCGACGACGAGCATCAGCAGGATGAAGCGCCCGGCATGCTCGCGGAATCGGTTCCACCCGTAGGCCATCGCCGTTCGGACGTCGATCTCCGCTGCGGTCGGCGAGGCAGGCGGTGCAAGCGGGGCAGGTGGAACCGGTGTCGGCCCAGGCGGCGGAGCGTACGGCGGTGGAGTTGGGGGATCGCTCACTGTGCTCTCCGCTGTCGGGTCGGAACGCGTCGACGGGGGCCCCGAGCCGGGGCCCCCGTCGACGAGTTGGGTCGGTCAGCCGTTCGGCTGCGTCGAGGGGTCCGTCAGGGGGTGACGGGCTCCTGGTTGAGCGCTCGGTACGAGTAGACGATCGCGATGAGCGCGATCGGACCGGTGGCGAGCACGCCGATGCAGCACAGCAGGATGCCGACGTAGTACACGAGGTACGCGACGAGCAGGATCAGGAACACCTTGCCGAAGTTGTCCTTGACCCAGTCGATGCTCTGCTTGATGGCGTCGACCGGACCGACACCCTTGTCGAGGGCGATGATCGGTGCGTACGCGGTGAAGATCAGCCAGATGATGCCGGGGATGAAGCACAGCAGGTAGCCGACGAAGGCGCCGAGACCCACCAACAGGATGGTCAGGATGAAGCTGCCCATGTTGGTGGTGTCGGTGAGCATCGACACCTCGGGTTGGGTGCCCTTGGTGACCCCGAGGCCGGCGCGGTAGACGCCTGCCTGAAGGAAGAAGGCGACGACGAACTGCAGCACCATCACGACTGCGAAGCCGAACATGCTCATGAACGCACCCGCGCTGCCGTCGTTGTTGATCGCCGGGAGCAGCACCAGCTGTCCGAGCAACGACACGACCAGCGTGGCGCCGAAGACGATCAACATCAGGATGACGAACGGTCCGGCGTTCTCCTGGAACTTCTTCCAGCCATAGGAGATGGACGCACCGACGTCGAGCTGCGGGTACTGGCCTCCGCCTCCCCCGTAGGGCTGAGCCGGCGGCGGCGTGAACCCGCCGCCGCCTCCGTAGCCGCCCGGAGGCGGCGGCGATGCGGGCGGTGGACCGGCGGGCGGCGGTGCCGCAGGCGGGAACCCCCCTCCGGGTGGTGGCGGCATGCCCCCGGGTGGCGGTGGCGATGCGGGCGGTGGCGGCATGCCACCGGGTGGGGGCGGGGGTGCGCCTCCACCCGGAGGTGGAGCTGGGAAGTTCGGGTCGCTCATGTGCTGGTCCCTCCGAAGGGGATGAGGTGGATGGGAGGACGTGGGGTGATCGGCCGGTCAGGCGTCGATCACGTAGGTCTTGGCGGCCTTGTCGAACGGCGTCTGGCGGTTCGTGTCGGTGAAGAGGCTGATCAGCGCCCAGATCCACAGGCCGAGGTACAGCAACCCGCCGACGCAGGGCACGAAGTTGACGAGGTTGGGCACCCAGCGCATGAACGCCGGGCCCCATCCCGGGATCTGGCCGTCCGACGCCCTGACGACGCGGACCTTCACGATCATCGCCCCCGGGGTCTGGCCCTTCACCGCCACGAACCCGACGTGGTACAGGACCTGCAGCACGGCGACGCCGATCACGAGCGCGAAGAAGAGACCGAGCCCACCGGCACCGGCGGTCGTCGTCGTGTTGCCGAAGCTGTCGGTCGTGGTCGTGGCGCTCGTGCCGATGGCCGCGATGCCGACGATGTACACCGGGACGGCGATGATCAACAGGATCACGAAGTCGATGAGCCACCCACCGATCCGTCGACCTCCCGACGCGAGGTTCGCGCTTGTCGGCAGACCTCGCCCGTACTGGTACGGCGCAGCCGGGGGCTGGTAGCCGCCTGCACCGGGTGTGCCGTACTGGGGTGTGCCGTACTGGGGTGTGCCGTACTGGGGAGTGCCGTACTGGGGAGTGCCGTACTGGGGTGAACCCCACTGGCCCGGTGTCGTGGGTGCAGCCGGCGACGGCTGGGAGTACCCGCCGGGTGGGGGAGGAGAGGCGGGTGGGTACGGCGCCTGAGGTGCTCCGGCCGGCGGCCCGGTCGGGGGCACGGCCGGAACGGGTGGTGCCCCCGGGGGCACCGAGGGAGGGATCGGCGGCACGGCCGGAACCGACGGTGGCGCAGGCGCAGCGGGGGGAGGGATCGGCGGCACCGGAGGGATCGGTGGTGCCGCGTTCGGATCCTGCGGCTCGCCGAACCCTGGCGCCGGTGGAGGGGCGTCGCTCATCGGATCACGCTCGCGCTGCAGGGGTTCACCCGCGTCACGGTAGCGACCGCTTCACAGGTCGCGGCGGATCATGGTGACGACGTCGCTCGGCGTCACCCCGGCGGACCCTCCCGTCGCATGCGGTCGACGTCGCTGCGGCCGGCTGGACCCCTGCGATCGACCACTGCGCTCAACCACGTAGGTGGCCCGTTCAGCGCGCCGATACGCTCGGCCCCCATGTCTGAGGACCCCGAATCGCCGGACTCCCCGTCGACGCCGGCACCGTCGCCCGAGCTGTTCGACAAGATCGTCAACCTGACCAAGCGTCGCGGGTTCGTGTACCCGTCGGCCGAGATCTACGGCGGGTTCCGCTCCACCTACGACTACGGCCCCATCGGCGTGCTGCTGCTGCGCAACGTCAAGGACGCGTGGTGGCGCTCGATGGTGCAGCTGCGCGGCGACGTCGTCGGCCTGGACGCCTCGATCCTGTCGCCGCCGCCGGTGTGGGAGGCCTCGGGTCACCTGGCGAACTTCACCGACCCGCTCGTCGACTGCACCAACTGCAACACCCGTTGGCGCCTCGACAAGCTGGACGATCCGGATCAGTGCCCCAACTGCGCCAAGCGTGGGTCCTTCACCGAGCCTCGGCAGTTCAACCTGATGTTCAAGACCCAGGCCGGCCCGGTGGAGGATGCCTCGGCGGTCGCGTACCTGCGCCCGGAGACCGCTCAGGGCATGTTCATCAACTTCAAGAACGTGATCGACACGACCAGGGTCCGACCGCCGTTCGGCATCGCTCAGGTCGGCAAGTCGTTCCGCAACGAGATCACCCCCGGGCAGTTCGTGTTCCGGACTCGCGAGTTCGAGCAGATGGAGATGGAGTTCTTCGTCCCGCCCGCGGACGCCCAGCAGTGGTACGAGTACTGGTGCAACGAGCGCTACCAGTGGTACCTGGACCACGGCATGCCAGCAGACGTGCTGCGAGTCCGTGCGCACGACGCCGACGAGCTGTCGCACTACTCGTCGGGCACCTCGGACGTGGAGTTCCTGTTCCCCTGGGGTTGGGACGAGCTCGAGGGCATCGCCAACCGTGGCGACTACGACCTGACCCAGCACGCGACGCACTCGGGCGAGAAGCTCGAGTGGTACGACCAGGCGGCGAACGAGCGCTGGACGCCGCACGTGATCGAGCCGGCCGCTGGCGCCACGCGCACAGCGATGGCGTTCCTGATGGCCGCCTACGACGAGGAGGAGGTGCGCGGCGAGACCCGTGTGGTGCTGCGCTTCCACCCCCGGATCGCTCCGTACAAGGTGGCGGTGCTGCCGCTGTCGAAGAAGCCCGAGCTGTCCGGACCCGCCGGCGAGCTGGCCACGGGGCTGCGTCGCTCGTTCATGGTCGACTACGACGAGACGCAGTCGATCGGTCGGCGCTACCGCCGACAGGACGAGCTCGGCACGCCGTTCTGCATCACCTACGACTTCGACTCGCTCGAGGACCACGCGGTCACCGTGCGCGAGCGGGACTCGATGGAGCAGGAGCGTGTCGCGGTCGCCGAGGTGCACGACTACCTGGCCGAGCGCCTCGCCTGACCTCACCCGCGCCAGCCTCCGTTCTGTTCGTCGTTTCACAACATAAATG
>JAPXRJ010000112.1:0-9322 GCA_033813615.1 Microthrixaceae bacterium
GGCGGAACCGGCGGGGCCGCCGGTGGTGTCACGGCTGCACAATCCGGCGAAGATCCCGCCCAGGCGCTCGGCGAGCGGCAGGTACGGACGGACCGACTCCGACGCCTCGGCTGCACTCACGTTCACGGCGAACGGCACGAAATCACCGGCGAGCGCGAGCTCGACCATCTCGGCGATCGTGTCACCGGCCTTGTCCTGAGCCTCCTCGGTCGACGCGCCGAGGTGCGGTGTGACGACCACCTCGTCGAGCTCGAAGAGCGGCGACTCGGTGGTGGGCTCCTTGTCGAAGACGTCGAGCGCTGCACCGGCGATGGTTCCGTCCGCGATGGCCGCGGCGAGTGCGCCCTCGTCGACGATGCCGCCACGGGCCACGTTGATCACCCGCAGCGACGGCTTGGCCTTGGCCAGCAGCTCGGCACCGATCAGACCGGCGGTCTCGGGCGTCTTGGCCAGGTGCAGCGTCACGAAGTCGGAGCGCTCGATGAGCGTGTCCAGGTCGACGAGCTCGACGTTGATCTGGCGAGCGCGGTCCGGCGTCACGAACGGGTCGTAGGCGACCAGCTTCATCCCGAACGCCATGGCCCGCTGAGCGACGAGCTTGCCGATGCGGCCCAGTCCGATGATGCCGAGGGTCTTGTCGGACAGCTCGACACCGGTCCACTTCGACCGCTCCCACCGGCCGGCCTTGAGCGCGGCGTGGGCCTGCGGCACGTTGCGGGCCTGAGCAAGGAGCAACGCCATCGTGTGCTCTGCCGCGGACAGCGTGTTGGACTGGGGCGCGTTCACGACCATGACGCCGCGGTCGGTCGCCGCTGCGGTGTCGACGTTGTCGAGACCGATCCCCGCTCGGCCGACGACGATCAGCTCGGTGCCGGCCTCCAACACCTCTTTCGTCACGTTCGTCGCCGAGCGGATGATGAGCGCGTGTGCGCCCTTGACTGCGTCCAGCAGGGTCTCGGGGTTCAGGTCCAGCTGGATGTCGACCTCGTGGCCGGCGTCGCGCAGCCGCTGCAGGCCGCCGTCCGCGATCTTCTCGCTCACCAGTACTCGCATGGCGCCCATCCTGCCCGAGTGCCGGGGGTCCGGCCAGATGACATCGGCCCAGGCGGGTCCCAGCGGAGCTGCCGCTGTCGATGGCGTAGAGGTGCATGATCCTGGGTACAGACCCCTGGGGCACCTCCGAAGGATCGGGGCGACGGACTCCAGTTCGTCGCCCCGATCTGCCGATGGAGAGAGCGTCGACCACGCCGACCAAGGGGTTTCCATGCACGACAGCAAGCATCGGAACGGCACGCGCCCGCAGCGCTCCCGACGAACGTCGGTCACGGCCGTGCTCGGAGCGCTCGCAGCGGTGGCGTTGGCCGTTTCCGCGTGCACCGTGCCACCCGATCCGACGGAGCCGAGCATCACGGTCGCCTCGTCCATCGGCGGCTTCGACCGGCCATGGGAGCTGGTGTTCCTGCCCGACGGCACTCCGCTCGTGACCGAGCGACCCGGACGCATCGCCGCGGTCGTCGGCGGAGCCCGCAAGGTGGTCGCCACCATCGGTGACGTGGTCGCGTCGGGCGAAGGCGGACTGCTCGGCCTGGCCGTCGACCCCGACTTCGCCACCAACCGGCGGATCTACACGTGCTACGACCACGGCTCCTCCGGGGCCGTGACCGACGTTCGGATCGTCCGGTTCCGAGTCGCCGAAGACCTCGGCTCGCTCACCGACCCCACACCGATCCTCACCGGCATCCCCCACGGCGCCGGGAACCGCCACCAGGGCTGCCGCCTGGCGTTCGGCCCTGATTCGATGCTGTGGGCGACCACCGGCGACGCTGCCCAACCCACCTACCCGCAGCTGACGACCAACCTCGCCGGCAAGGTGCTGCGGCTGACCAGGGACGGGGCCCCGGCGCCGGGGAACCCGGGTTCGCCATGGAACCCGTACGTGTACTCGATCGGCCATCGCAACGGCCAGGGCCTGACGTTCCGTCCGACCGACGGCGCCGCCTTCGAAGTCGAGCACGGCACCGGGTGCGACGACGAGGTCAATCGAATCGTCGCCGGCGGCAACTACGGCTGGAACCCCGTCGGGTCCGGCTACGACGAGTCCAAGCCGATGACCGACCTGTCGATCCCCGGGGCGGTCGCTGCGGCCTGGTCGAGCGGATGCCCGACGATCGCGCCGTCGGGCGCCACGTTCGTGACCGGCTCTCAGTGGGGCAAGTGGGACGGCGCCCTCGCCGTCGCCGTGCTGAAGGGAACACGTCTGATGTTCGTGCGCTTCACCGGTCCCACCAGCTCGACCGTCGAGGGCGTCGACACCCGCCTCACCGACCGGGGGCGTCTTCGCGCCGTCCGCCAAGCGCCCGACGGGAGCCTCTGGGTGGCGCAGGATGCCAGCCCCGGAGCCCTGCTCCGGGTGGTCCCGACCGCCTGATCGTTCTCGATCCGGCGGCCGCGCATCGTTCGGCTCAACGCTGGAGGTCGAACGGCGGCAGGTCGTCGGCCGGGCTGATGTCGAGCACCTCGCCGTAGAACGACAGCTCGGCCTGCATCGCCCGCACGATCGTCGCGGCGGCGCGGAACCCGTGGGCCTCGCCGCTGAAGAGGATCAGCGAGTGCGGCACCCCACCCCGGTGGAGCGCCTCGCGCAGCACCTCGGCCTGTGACGGAGGCACGATCGGGTCCTCGGTGCCCTGCAGCAGCAGGACAGGCCGGTCGAGCAGCTCGGCGTGGAACAGCGGCGAGCGCTCCCGGTACCGCTCAGCCTCAGCCGGGTAGGGACCGACGAGACCGTCGAGGTAGCGGGACTCGAACTTGTGGGTGTCCGCCGCCAACGCCCGCAGGTCGGTCACCCCGTAGAGCGAGCACGCCGCCGCGAACACCTCGGAGCGGCAGGTCGCCTCGAGTGCGGTGAAGCCGCCGGCAGAGCCGCCGCGGATCACGCACCGATCGCCGTCGACCATGCCCTGCGCTGCGAGCCAGCGCGCCGCCGCCACGCAGTCGGCCACGTCGACGACGCCCCACTCACCGCGCAGCAGGTCCCTGAAGCGGCGGCCGTAGCCCGTCGAACCCCGGTAGTTGACGTCGGCCACGGCGAAGCCGCGCGTGGTCCAGAACTGCACCGACGCCGACATCTCGGCACGAGCCGACGCGGTCGGGCCGCCGTGGATGCGCACGATCAGCGGAGGGAGCTCGCCGTCAGCACCGACGGCCACCGCGGAGCTCGGCGGGTAGAAGAGCGCGTGGGCCTGCTCACCGCCATCGGTCGGGAACGTGATCCCCTGCGGCAGCGACACCGACGCGCCGACCTCCGCGCCTGACGGGGCCGAGGCGCCGGCTCGGTGATCGGTCAGCCGACCGGTGCGCAGGTCGACCGTCCACGCCGAGGTGGCGACCGCTCCCCCTCCGCCCGCCACCGCCACGACGTGGCCGCGGACCGCCAGGTGCTCCACCGACGTGAACCCGCCGGGGGGCGAGGCGACCTCGGTGCGCTCATCGTTGATCGGGTCCCACACCTGCACCGAGTCGAGCCCGTCGTAGGCCAGAGCGAGCACCACTCGCCCGTCGTCGGTGAACCCGTAGCGACGACCGCCCGACACCCAGCGCGGCTCGCCCACCTCGCCCGGCACGTCGAGCGCTGCCCGCCCGACGTCACCGGCGCCCTCCTCTGGGAGTCCCGGGCCGGGAGCGCAGCGCAGCTGCCACCAGTCGTCCGCGTCGTCGCACCACCACAGCCGACCGTCGGGCGACCACTCGGGCAGGCACGCGGCGACCGCCCGATCCAAGCCGCGCGCCGCGCCACCGCGGTGACCGCCCGCCACCCGTCGCGGATCCGCGACCGTCGGCACCGCGCGACCGGCGTCGCTGTCGGGATAGAGCAGGCGCGCCGCCCACACCTCTGCGGAATCCCAAGGCATGTCGGGATGGTCCCAGCGCAACCAGGCGAGCGTGGCACCGTCGGGCGACAGCGTGGGCGCCACCGCCCAGTCGCCATCGCGCACGAGGGTGACGGGCGTGGCCGGACCGTCGTCGAGCGCGCCGCCATCGGCGGACACCGCCAGGACAGCGAGCTCGTTCGCCGGCTCGACGAGCGCCGTGACCGTCGCGCCGGCCACGGAGTCGGAGCCGCCGATCACCTCCGCTCCAGGGTGCACCTCCCGTTCGCAGATCACCCAACGACGTTCGACCCCGTCGAGCGACACGATCGGCGTGAAGATGCCCGCGGCGTGCCGCCAGCCCCGTGCCGTCGGCGACGACGTCGAGAGCGGGATCGCAGCGCCACCGGTCGAGTCGCAGGTGACCACGGCTCCGCTCAGACCGTCGGCCCAGTGGAGCCGCTCACCATCGCTCCACCAGGACCCGCCGCCGTACTCGTTCACGCCGCTGCGCGCCGACATCTCGGCGGGCCCCTCGACCACGCCGTCCACAGCGGGGTCGCTTCCCACGGGGACGACGGAGCGGCAGACCACGATCCGTCCCTGCAGGTCCGGTCGCTGCTCGGACCAGCGGACGATGGTGGAACCGTCGTCGCCGATGTCGAGCCCGACCGACGACACGCGCACCGCCCCGCCCGCTGCGTCCTCGGGCGACAGGTCCGACGGCCAGGCGCCGTAGGGGACGACGGGACGGCTCAGCCCGACACCAGCTTCTGGATGCGGGCGATGCCTTCGGCGAGGTCGTCGTCGCCGAGAGCGAAGGAGAACCGCCCGTAGCCGGGCGCGTCGAACGCCTCGCCCGGGACGAACGCCACCTTGGCCTCCTCCAGGATCAGGTCCGCGAGCTCCAACGTGGTCGCCGCCGTCGCCCCACCCAGGTCCCGCCCGAGCAGGCCGGTCAGGTTGGGGAACGCGTAGAACGCGCCCTCGGGCTCCAGGCACGTGACGCCGTCGATGTCGTTCAGCATCCCGTGCATGACTCGACGACGCCGGTCGAAGGCGTCGCGCATCATCGCGACGGCCGACAGATCGCCGCTGACCGCAGCGAGAGCGGCCCGCTGCGAGACGTTGGCCACGTTCGAGCAGAGATGGCTCTGCAGGTTCGACACCGCCTTCACCACGTCGGGCGGACCGATGAGCCAGCCGACGCGCCAGCCGGTCATCGCGTAGGTCTTGGCCACGCCGTTGAGGATGACCGTCTGGTCGGCCAGCTCCGGCACGACCGCCAGGATCGAGTGGTGCTCGTGGCCGTCGTAGACGAGGTGCTCGTAGATCTCGTCGGTGATCACGATCACGCCGTGCTCGAGCGCCCACCTCCCGATCGCCTCGATCTCGTCGCGTGGGTAGACCGCACCGGTCGGGTTGGACGGCGACACGAAGATCAACGCCTTGGTGCGGTCGGTGCGGGCCGCTTCCAGCTGGTCGACGGTGACCCGGAAGCCGGTGGCGTCGGTGGTCGCCAGGACGACGGGCTCACCACCGGCCAAGCGGATCGGCTCGGGGTAGGTGGTCCAGTACGGGGCGGGAAGGAGCACCTCGTCGCCGTCGTCGACGACTGCGAGGATCGTCTCGTAGACGGCCTGCTTGCCGCCGTTGGTGATGACGACCTGTGACGGATCGACGCTCACGGCGGAGTCTCGACGTGTCTTGGCCGCCACCGCCTCTCTGAGCTCGGGCAGACCGGCTGCAGGGGTGTAGCGGTGGTTGCGGACGTCGCTGCACGCCTCGATCGCCGCGGCGACGATCGGCTCCGGTGTCGGGAAGTCGGGCTCACCGGCACCGAAGCCGATGACCGGATCGCCGGCTGCCTTCAACGCCTTCGCCTTGGCGTCGACGGCGAGTGTGGCCGACGGAGCGATTCCGGCGACGCGTCGGGAGATCCGACCGTGTGAGGTGGGGGCGCTCATGTCCCAGACGCTACCCGGCACGCGGACCGCCCCTCGCCCGAGTTCCCCGCACGGGCCGACACCGCGCACACCGGACGACGAACGTGTGCATCCCCGACCTCCAGAGCGTCGCACGGCGTACAAGTTCGTCCAGAGGCACCGGCGTGCTCAGCGGCACCGCGCTGCTCAGGGAGCCGTCGAGCTGCAGGCGGCGTCCGAGGGTCACCGCCGGCCGCGGCAGACTGTGGCGGTGAGCACTCCCGACATCGCCCTGCCCGACGACCTCCTCCCCGCCGACGGCCGCTTCGGCTGCGGACCGTCCAAGGTCCGTGCCGACGCCGTCGACATGCTCGCGGGCTCTGCACCGCACTTCCTGGGGACGTCGCACCGGCAGGCGACGGTGCGCTTCAAGGTCTCGGAGCTGCGCAACGGGTTGGCCGAGCTGTTCTCGCTCCCCGACGGCTACGAGGTGATGCTCGGCAACGGTGGTACGACGGCCTTCTGGGACGCCGCGACCTTCGGCCTGATCGACGAGCGGAGCCAGCACCTCGACTTCGGCGAGTTCAGCTCGAAGTTCGCCAAGGCGGCCGCCGCCGCGCCGCACCTCGGCGAGCCGGAGGTGATCAGGACCGACCCGGGTCACCATCCGCTGCCGGTTCCGATGGACGGCATCGACGCGTACTGCCTGACCCACAACGAGACGTCGACCGGCGTCGCCATGCCGATCGAGCGGCCCACCGGCACCCAGAGCGATGCGCTGGTGCTGGTCGATGCCACCTCCGCGGCGGGCGGCCTGCGCTTCGACGCCTCGCAGACCGACGCCTACTACTTCGCTCCGCAGAAGTGCCTGGCCGCGGACGGAGGGCTGTGGCTGGCGGCGGTGTCACCGGCGGCGATCGAGCGCATCGAGCGCATCGCGGCATCTGAGCGCTGGGTCCCGGCGTTCCTCGATCTTGGCATCGCGCTCGACAACTCCCGGAAGGACCAGACCTACAACACGCCGGCACTCGCCACCTTGTTCATGGCCACCGAGCAGGTCATGTGGATCCTGGAGAACGGCGGGTTGGAGTTCGCTGCGGGCCGATGCGATCGCTCGGCTGCGACGATCTACGACTGGGCCGACGCCCACAGCCACGCGACGCCGTTCGTGGCCGACCCGGCGGCTCGCTCCCACGTGGTGGCGACGATCGACCTCGACGACACGATCGACGCCGCGACCGTCGCCGCGGTGCTCCGCGACAACGGGGTCGTCGACACCGAGCCGTACCGCAAGCTCGGCCGCAACCAGCTGCGCGTCGCGCTCTTCCCTGCGATCGATCCCGAGGACGTCGCGCAGCTCACCCGCAGCATCGACTTCGTCATCGAGCAGCTCGCCTGAACCACCGTCCCGCGGGCGACCCAGGACCACCAGGATGGAGCTCCTCGACCTCGCCATCGTCATCCTGGCCGCGCTCGCCGCGGGCCGAGCAGCTGAGGCGGTTCGGATCCCCGCTGTCGTCGGCGAGCTGCTCGTCGGTCTGCTCATCGGGCCGGGCCTGCTCGGCTGGGTCGAGCCCGGCACCACGCTGACCTTCCTTGCCGAGCTCGGCGTGCTCCTGCTCATGCTGCAGGTCGGCCTGGGCCTCGAGTCGACGGAGATGCGGGCCGTCGGCACGCCCGCCGTGCGCGTCGCGGTGATCGGCGTGGTCGTGCCGTTCGCCGCCGGCTGGGTTGTGGCGGTCGCGCTTGGCCTCGACGCCACGGTCGCCCTGTTCCTGGGAGCCACCTTGGCGGCCACCTCGGTCGGCATCACCGCCCGGACCTTCTCCGACGCCGGGGTCCTCGAGGGCGCCGAAGCCCGCACGGTGCTCGGCGCTGCGGTGGTCGACGACGTCCTCGGCCTGCTCGTCCTGAGCGTCGTCGCCCGGATTGCAACCGGCGAAGGCGTCGACGTGGGAGCGACCGCGTGGTCGCTCATCGTGGCGTGCGCGTTCCTGGTGTTGTCGGTTGCGGCCGGGTCCCGGATCCTGCCGCCGGTGTTCGCCTGGATCGGCCGACTCGGACCGACTGGCCACATGTCGGTGCTGGCTGCGATCGTCGTCATGCTCGGCCTCGCCGAAGGGGCTGCTCGAGCAGACCTGGCCCCCCTCATCGGAGCGCTCGTCGCCGGATTCCTGCTCGCCCGCACCGATCAGGCCGAGCCGATCAGCCGAGGTGTGAGCCCCATCGCCGCGGTGCTGGTTCCGGTCTTCTTCGTGTCGGTCGGGCTCGAGGTCGACGTCGCCGCGCTCGCCGCTCCGTCAGTGCTCGCGCTGACCGCCGCACTGCTCGTCGCCGGCGCCGCCGGCAAGGTGATCGCGGGAGCTGGCGCTGGCCGGGCCGTCGACCGACTGCTCGTCGGCATCGGCATGGTCCCGCGCGGCGAGGTCGGCCTGGCCTTCGCCGCGACCGGCCTCGGCCTCGCCGTGCTCGACGAGGACCGCTACGCGGCGGTCGTCGCCGTCGTGGTCGCCACGACGATCGCGGCCCCGCTCCTGGTCCGTTGGCGGCTGTCCGCCACCACGACCCAAGACACGGCGCGAAACTGACGTCGCACGAGCCACCGGGGGTTGGGCTCATCGCGACGACACCAGGGGGACCCATGCCGACGATTCACGACATCCGCGCGCAGCTGACAGGCCCGGGCGGACCGTTCGAGGTGGTGGAGGAGACGGTCGACGGCGAGCCGATGCTCGTCTACAAGGACCGCTTCAACGACCTCCGGGTGGTGGCGAGCTTCGCCCAGGCCCACGGCGACAAGGTGTTCATCGTCCGGGGTGATCAGCGCGTCACCTACGCCGAGTTCCTGAGGAACGCGAACTCGGTCAGCCGACGCCTGGGTCACTTCGGCGTGGGCCACGGTGACCGCGTCGCCGTCCTCAGCCAGAACAACCCGGAGTGGTGCCTGACCTTCTGGGGCACCGTCGACGTCGGCGCCGTGCTCGTCGGCCTCAACGGCTGGTGGATCGCCGACGAGATCGTCTACGGGCTCGAGGACTCCGGTGCCCGCGTCCTTGTCGCGGACCGCCGACGCTTCGAACGTGTCGTGGATCAGATCGACCGCATCGACACCCTCGAGCACGTGTTCCTGATCGACGCCGACCCGTCGGAGTACGTCCGCGACGACGCCTCGTCGAGTCCCAAGCTGCACCGCTTCGACGAGCTGCTCACCGAGCCCACCGACGAGCTGCCCGACGTGGGGATCGACGAGAGCGACCCGGCGGTCATCTTCTACACCTCGGGCACCACAGGGCGACCCAAGGGCGCCATCTCGACGCACCGGAACATGATCGCCAACCTGCAGAACACCGTCTTCCACATGACCGCCGGGTCGATGCAGCAGGCCACCACCGACAGCACTCCCACCGACAGCGCTCCCACCGACGGAACGGGCCAGCCCGTCGCCCTGCTGACCTCACCGCTGTTCCACGTGTCGGGGTGCCATTCGGTGCTGGTCGTCGGGATGATGGGCGGGATCCGCCTGGTGAT